>SHUG01000070.1 GCA_009694735.1 Acidobacteriota bacterium
GCCGGCTGGCGGGCCAGCCCGCCGTCGCCGAGCGCCGCACCCAGCACTACGCGCAGAAGGACATCCTCGCGATGTACCCCGCGTTACGGCTCGATCACCTGCGCTACCTGGAGAAGTGCGGCCTGATCAAGCCGGCGTTCAAGAACAACACCGATACTTTCTTCGGCTTCAGCGACCTGACCATCCTGCGCCAACTGGCCGGCGAGCTGCAGCAGGGCGCCGCGTTTCGCGCCGCCCTCCGCACTCTCCAGGCCTTGCGCATCGGTCAGCTGGCGTTTGACTTCAGGCTCGATGCCCAGCCGGCACGAATCATCGATCTGAAGTCTCGCGTCGGCACCGGCACCGGCACGAGCACCCCTGGCACCCACCCCTTAGGCACCCCAGGCACGTTAAGCACCTTAGGCACCAATGGCGTAAGGGAGCTATCGCCCGCCGAGCAGTACTTCCTGATGGGTTCGTTGTTGGACGATGGTGCCCCGGAGCGGGTAGAAGAGGCGGTCAAGGCCTATCGCCGCGCGCTCGAGGACGACCCCGATCTGGTGGCCGCCATCATCAACCTCGCGAACATCCGCTATTCCCGTGACGAACTCGCGGAGGCGCAGGCGCTCTACGAGCGCGCGATCGTGCTCGACCCGTCGTACTTCGAGGCGCATTTCAATCTCGGCAACATCCACCACGACCACGCGCGCTACGGCGACGCCGAGGCCTCGTACCGCGAGGCCCTGGCGCTCAATAACAGCTATGCCGACGCGCACTTCTACCTGGCGGTGACGCTGGAGAAGATGGGCCGGTCAGTTGACGCGCGCGCCCATTGGCGCGCTTACGAGCGGCTGGCGCCGCAGGGTGAGTGGGTCGAGTTGGCGAAAGAGTTTTCCGACTAGATGGTTCGCCGCCGTGACGCCCTCTGTGTGGCGACGCTCGCTCTGTCGATTGGCGCCTTGTACCTCGCCACGCTGCGGCCCGACGTCGGCGGCACAGAGGACTCGCCGAAATTCCAGTTCCTCGGCCAAGTACTCGGCACGGCGCACTCCCCGGGCTACCCGTTCTACACCATGGCCACCTATCTCTTCACGCGCGTCCCCCTCGGGACGCTCGCCTATCGCGTCAATCTGTTCTCGGCGGTCTGCGGTGTGCTGGGCTGCCTTTGTATCTTCTGGATCACGCGCCGACTCGGCGTGTCCCGCGTGCTCGCGGTCGCTGCCGCCCTCGCCGCCGCAACCAGCTTTCCAATCTGGAGCAACAGCGTGACGGCGGAGGTCTACACCCTCGCTGCCCTGATGTCAGCGCTCACCGTGCTGTGGCTGATGGTGTGGGCCGCCAACGGCAGGCGCCGGTGGCTGTATGCCGCCTGTGCGGTCTTCGCCGCCGGATTGGGCAACCACCTGACGATCGTCGGCATCCTGCCGGCGGCGCTGATCTACGGCATCGTGAAGGATCGATCGGTGCTCCAGCCGCGCGTCATCGGCGTCGCCGCCATCATCGGCACGCTCGGCGTTGTCCAGTACGGGTTCATTGCCCTTCGCACCCTGCAAGGCGCGCCCTACCTCGAAGCGAGGGCCACCACTCTGCAGGGCATCTACCACGTCATCATCGCGCGGGATGTCTCGTGGGCGCGGTTTTACCAGGGGGCGGACAAGGTCGTGGGCATCGAGGTGCCCATACTGATCGAGGGCCTGCGTGCGCACATGAGCGCGATCGCGGTGGCGCTGGTGGTCGTCGCCATCGCCACCGCCGTCTGGCGCAAGCAATCCGAGGTGCTCCTGATCGCCGGGGCCGCCGCGGGAACGCTGGGCATGGTCGCTAATTTATGGGGCGATGTCGTCGGCTTCATCACGCCGGTCGTGGTGCTGTTGTGGCCGCTGTCGGCATTCGGCCTCGAAGCCGCGGTGCGCGCGTTGTTCAAGCGCGAGGCGGCCGTGACCGTGGCAGGGGCCATTGCGCTCGTGATGCCGGTGACCAACGTCGCGCGCCTTCATGCGTCAATCGAGGCGCTCAGGCAGCCTGGCGACGCCCCGTCCTTGCGCGCGCTCTATGGCAACCTGCCGGCCGGCAGTGGTCTCGTCGTCGACAATTATTTCATCGCACGGATCCTAAATTACCTGCATTTCTCGAATGAATACGATCCCGATCCGAACCCGCGGCTGCTGGCCAACGATGCTGGCCAGGTCCGGGCGGCCGCCGCCGAGGGCCGGGCGGTCTTCGCGCTTGAGGGCGCCGTGCCGTGGCTGACCTCCCAAGGACTGACTTTTGAAGCCACCGGGCTGTCGCGACAGCCCTTTGATCAATGGCTCGCCCAGCAACCGGCGCGAACCCTGGTGATCGCCGCCGCCGCCGGACGTGTGCTACCCGTCGAGTGGCTCCCGGCCATCCCGTCCGGGGTGGGCGAGCGGCCGTCGAATTTCAGTGCCTTTGCCTGGACGATCGGCAGCGACCCTCAAGTCGAGCGAAGTGACAGCGGCGTCGCCCTCAAGCAGGCCTTCGGACCCGACGGCCGCGTCGTCGCGGTCACCGCCAATGACGAGGGCCCGCAGATTCAATGGGGCGACGACGTGTTGTCGGCGGTCGATCGTGGCCTGCTGGTCGTGGTGATCGGCCCCTCTGGTCGTATTGCCGGCAATTGGAAGTTCGCGCCGGCCGAGGCGCTGGGCGCCCAGGTGCCGCCGGCCGCGTTCGTCTTCCGCGGCGAACGTCCCTGCGCCGTCCTTCGCCTCGGCCAGCCCACCGATGTCTCGGCGGTACTCGCAGATGGCGGGTGGCTGGCCACGCTCGAGGGCTCGGGGAAGGCGGCGATTATTCTCCGGGACGGCGGTCCGGTTGAGCAATGGCGGCACGGCCTGTGGAACGGCCGCGGTCACGCCGCCATTGACGCCGGGAGATCCCGACTGATGATCGAGGGCTTCGCTGGCACACGCGCGGTGTTCAGCCTATCGCTGGCGCGCCCAGGGTCCGCCGTCGTCGCCACGCTCGAGTCCGGCGACGTTACTGCGGCGCGGGTCTGCCACGAGGCGCTGCCGGAATGGCCGTCGACGGGCACACTCGACGTCAGCAGCGCCGCCGACCAGCGGTTCGGTGAGGGATGGCACTTGGCCGAGCGGGCCGGCACACAGCACTATCGCTGGGCGGCGCGCAACTCGACGCTGCGATGGCGCATGGCCCGGGAGGCCGACGTGCGCTTCGTCCTGCGGATGCGGGCGGCGCAGGATGGGGGCGCGACCCTTCGCGCCTCGATCAACGGCAACGTCGTGACCGGGTGCACACTGCCGGCCGGCGCGTGGACCACCTGCACGCTGGCCGCGCCAGCCGAGAATACGCGTCAAGGCGTCAACGAACTGGTGGTGTCGTCTGACACCGTGGCACCCGCGCGCCCGGGCGATCCTCGCGAACTGGCATTCGTGATGCAGCCGGGACGCGTGCGGGTGGGGCGGTAACGACATGCATCCTCAGACGGTTCGCTTCATCGATTATTGGCTCGGCGTACCGCTGTGCTTCCTCCTCACCCTGTGCCGTCTGGTCGTGCCAGCCCGTCGTGCCCCGGTCCAGAAGGTGCTGTTCCTCAAGTTCATCGAGCAGGGCGCCACCGTGTTAGCGCAAGATGCCATTGCCCGCGCGACGGCATGGGTCGGCCGGGACCACGTCTACTTTTGTGTGTTCGAGAGTAACCGCGCCATCCTCGACCTGCTCGACACCATTCCGAAATCGAACGTCATCGTCATCCGCGACCGGCGGTTGTTAGCCTGCCTGGTGGACTTTTGGAAGGCCTTGCGGGCAGTGCGGGACGCGCGCATCGACGCCACCATCGACCTGGAGTTCTTCTCCCGCGCCTCGGCCATTTTCGCGTGCTTAACGGGCGCGACGACCAGGGCCGGCTTGCACCGGTTTACCAGTGAACTCCCTTACCGGGGCGACTTGATGACGCACCGCGTTCAGTACAACCCCTACGTGCATGTCGCGACGCAGTACGCGTTGCTGGTGGAGGCGGCCCGGAGCGAGCCTTCGGAATTGCCATTGTTGAAGGCGCCGTTGCCACTGGCGCCGGTCTCGACGCCAGGCATCACGGCGGCTGCGCCCGTCTTTACGCCAACCGACGAGGAGACTCGGCGGATGCGGGAGCGGCTAGTCGCCGGGCCCGCCCAGGGCCTGCCGCGGCCCATCATCCTCCTCAATCCAAACGCGAGCGATCTGCTCCCCCTGCGAAAGTGGCCGGGCGACCGATTCGTCGAGCTCGGGCGACAAATCGTGGCCCAGTATCCCGCCGCGCTCATTGTCGTGACCGGTGCGCCAGCCGAGCGCCCCGCCGCGGACACCCTCTGCCAAGAGATTGGCTCGAGCCGGGCGATCTGTCTGGCTGGTCGGACCACGCTACGAGAGTTGCTGACGCTCTATACGCTGGCCGACGTCATGGTGACCAACGACAGCGGCCCCGCCCACTTCGCCTCGCTGACTCCGGTATCGACCGTCGTGCTCTTTGGGCCGGAAACCCCGCGCCTGTTCGGCGCGTTGTCGCCGTCAACCGTCGTGATCTGGAAGGAGTTGGCGTGCAGCCCGTGCGTGAATGTGTTCAACCATCGATTCTCCCCCTGCCGCGACAATGTCTGCATGCAGTTGATCACGGTGGAGGAGGTGTGCGCGGCGGTCGCGTCATGTCTGGCCCGACCGCGCCCGGGTCATCGCGCCGACGAGCGTGGGCCGGCCTAGTACCTGAAGCGCCAGGCGTCCTGCGGCTGACCCGGCTGCGGCTCTTCGCGCTTTCGTGGCGTGCGCTTCGCCTTGTAGAGCGCGCAATCCGCGCACCACGAATCGGCACTGAAGCCTTCCTTGCCGGCCATCGGCAGCACGTCGCGGTGCGTGCAGTGATCCGGCAGGCCGTCTTCGGCCGGCTTGCGCCAGCGGCACGACAGGAAGCGGACCACGGCGGGCGAGTTAACGGGCCCGGAATCCAATGGCAGCCTCCACCGCACTCCAATTACGCTGTTCATTCGGTGACACCAGCGTCACCGCGTGGCCCGACGCGCCCGATCGGCCGGTGCGGCCGACGCGATGGACGTAGGTGTCGGGTGAGTCGGGCACTTCGAAGTTGATGACGTGGGCGATGCCCTCGATGTCGAGCCCGCGCGCGGCGATGTCGGTGGCCACCAGCACGGGATGCTTCCCCGAGCGGAACCCTTCGACCGCTGACAGTCGCTCTTGCTGCGAGCGGTCGGCGTGCAGCGCTGCCGCCTTGATGCTCTTGGCCACCAGGTGCCGGGCCACGCGGTCGGCGCCAATCTTGGTGCGGACGAACACCAGCACCGGGCCGTCGGCATCGCGCTTGGCGAAATTGGCGAGCCAGTCGATCTTGGCGGTGCTTTCGACTTGCACCATCTGGTGATCGATGGTGCGCGCCGCGCCGCCCTGCTTGCCCACCTGCACGTACTTGGGCGAGCGCAGCATCTCCTTGGCCATGCGCTGAATTTCGCCCGGCAGCGTGGCCGAGAACAGCAGCGTCTGCCGATCCGGTGGCAGGGCCGACATGATCTTCTGGACGTCTGGCCAGAAGCCCATGTCCATCATCCGATCCGCTTCATCGAGCACCAGGAACTGCACCCGGACCAGGTCCGTCGTGCTGTGCCGCATGTGATCCATCAGGCGGCCCGGCGTGGCGACGATGATGTCGACGCCGGCCTGCAGCGCGCGTTCCTGCGGTCCCATTTCGACGCCGCCGAAGACCGGCGCGGTGGTGACCGGCGTGTGATACGTCAGGCCGACCAGCGAGTCTTCAATCTGCACCGCGAGCTCACGCGTCGGCGCAAGGATCAGCGCCCGGGTAAACGCCTCGCGGGCAGCGTCGCCGTAGCCCGGTTGTTCGGTCAACAGCAGTTCGAGGATCGGCGCGGCAAAGGCCAGCGTCTTGCCGGTGCCGGTTTCGGCACAGGCGATCACATCGTCGCCGTCGAGCGCGAGCGGGATGACGGCGCCCTGGACGGGCCGCGTGCCTTCGAAGCCGAGCGAGCGGAAGCCGGCTTCGAGGCGCGGGTCGAAGCCTAGTTCGTCAAAGGGCGTCGGCGGCGCGTCGGCGTCGATGATGATCCAGGGCAGGTCGGGCAGTGGCGCGGCCGGTCGAAAACTCGATGGGCTGGAGGACCCGTGGCGTCCGCCACGGCCTCCACCACCACCAGACCGGCGCCGGCCGGGCCTTCGGGGTGACGCGGAATTTGGATTCAAGACTTCTCGAACTTGCGCCCTAGCGGGCGCGGAAGGTGATGATGCCGCGTTGAGGGTCGTAAGGGGAGATGCCAACCGTCACGCGGTCGCCAGGAACCACCTTGATACGGAAACGCCGCATCCGTCCACTCAGCTGCGCCAGCACTTCATGTCCGGCGTCTACCTGCACACGGTAGAGGCCGCCGCTATGCACGGCGACGACCGTGCCTTGCATGTCAATCAGATCGTCTTTGCTCATTCAATACTGGCTTGGGACCTGGGGCTTGGGGCTTGGGCTTCGAAGTCTATCGCCGGGGAACCTCCCAAGCCTCAAGCCTCAAGCCTCAAGTCACACGCCTCGATCCAACATGTGATTGTGTCATGCGCCGCCCTTGATAGGCAAATCGCGTACCGCAGCCGCCCAAGCCCGGGTATCGAGACGACACAGCGGTCGACTACAATACCGGTCTGTCTAATTCGGGGAGTTGATGCACATATTCTTGACGGGCGCCACCGGATACATCGGGTCGGCAGTACTCGACGCGATGATCAAGGGGGGCCACCGGGTTACGGCGATCGCCCGCGATCCGGAAAAAGCCGAAAAATTGCTCGCCAAAGGTGCCACTCCGGTGATTGCGGATTTGGGCCTGGCGAAAATGTATGTGCCCCTGCTGAAGGCCACGGACGCGGTGGTGCATACCGCCTACGAATCATCCCCGTGCGGCGTGCAGGTCGACCAGCTGGCGATTGAAACCATGCTGGCTGCGCAGCGCGAGGCCACGGCGGCCGACGGCAAGTCTCGGGCGTTCCTCTATACCTCGGGCGTCTGGGTGCTCGGCCGCACCGTCAGGGCCGCCGATGAGGATTCCCCTCTCGACCCGCCTGCGCATGTCGCCTGGCGACCGGCTCACGAAGATCTGGTGCTGGCGGCGGCCTCGACTGGCTTGCGGCCGGCCGTGATACGGCCCGGCGTTGTCTATGGCGGCGGTCGCGGGATCGTCTCGGACCTGATCAAGGATGCGCTGAACGGAATCGTTCGCGTCGTCGGCCCCGGCAAGAACCGCTGGCCATGCGTCTACGATCATGACCTGGCGGACCTCTACGTCCGCATTCTCGAGGCGCCACTCGCCGCAGGCATTTTTCACGCCACCGACGAAGCCGACGAGCGCGTGAGCGAGATCGTGGAGGCGATTGCCGGCCAGGTCCCGCAGCGTCCCGATATTCGCAACATGCCGATGGCCGAGGCACGCAAAAAGCTTGGGACTTACGCCGAGGCCCTCGCCCTGGATCAGAAGGTTCGCAGCCCCAAGGCCCGCGCCCTGGGATGGGCGCCGAGTCTGCCGGGTGTGGCCAACAGCGTCGCGCGGCTGGTCGAGGAATACCGGAACGCTCAGCGTGAGAAGAACGAATAGAAGTAACGAATAACAAATTTAGAATAACGAAAGCGGAGTTTGCATGCGCGCCCTGACGTTCACCGCTCTACTGGTTCTCGCCACGGCGTGCACCCAGCCGCCGCCTCCGCCCCCGCCGCCTCCCACGCCCGCCGAGGGTGAGATCACGGTCGAGTCGCTGACCAACCACCTCAAGATCCTGGCGTCGGACGAGTTCGCCGGCCGCGCGCCGGCCACTCCGGGTGGCGTCAAGACCACCGAATACCTGGCCAAGCAACTGGCGGCCCTCGGGATTGAGCCCGGTGCCGCCGACGGCACCTACTTCCAACAGGTGCCGATCGTGGAATCGGTCACCGAGCGGAACTTCGTGCTCAGCGTGCCGGGCAACACCTATCGCTATTACACCGACATCATCGCGGTCTCGGGCACCGAGAAGCCGCGGGTCCAGGTGCAGGGCGAGGTGGTGTTCGTCGGCTACGGCATCAACGCGCCTGAGCTCAAGTGGAACGACTATGACGGCGTGAACGTGCGGAACAAGTGGGTGCTGATCATGGTCAACGATCCGCCCGCGCCGGCCGACGAACCCACGCTGTTCGGCGGCGCCGCGCTGACCTACTACGGCCGCTGGACCTATAAGTACGAAGAGGCCGCCCGCCAGGGCGCGGCCGGTGCCCTGCTAATCCATACCGACGAGTCAGCCACCTATCCCTGGCAGGTCGTGCAGTCGTCGTGGAGCGGGACGCAGTACTCGTTGCCGCCGCAGCCAGGCGCGGCGGCGCTGGGTATCAAAGGCTGGATTACCGACGCGTCGGCCAAGGACCTCGCGCGCCGGGGTGGCCGCAACCTCGATACCATGCGCGCCGCGGCGCGCAAGCGCGGCTTCAAGGCCATCACCCTCAATACCAGGGCGGCCGCGACGTTGTCGCAGCGCTCCTCGCGCAAGACCGCGCCCAACGTGATTGGCGTGTTGAAGGGGACCGATCCTTCCGAGGCGGTGATCTACAGCGCGCATTGGGACCACTTCGGCACGCGCGAACCGCTGCCCACCGACGCGCCGGGCGTCGATCGCATCTACAACGGTGCCTACGACAACGCGTCGGGCTGCGCGGGGCTGCTGGAGATTGCCAGGGCATTCACCAAGTCGCCGCACAAGCCGGCCCGGTCGATCTACTTCGCGTTCGTGACGGCCGAAGAGTCCGGGCTGCTGGGGTCGGGATTCTTTGCCGCCAACCCGCCCCTGCCGATGGCTAAGGTCGCCGCGAACATCAACGTCGACGGCGTCAACTACCTCGGGCCGACGAAGGACATGATCCAGCTCGGCTCCGATCGCTCGACGCTCGGGCCGATGGTCGAAGGGATCTTGCAGGAACGCGGACGCGCGCTGGGCGCCGACACGCACCCGGAACGCGGATACTTCTTCCGCTCCGATCATTTCCCGTTCGCAAAGGCCGGCGTGCCGGCCTTGTCGCTGGGCGAGCCCAGGGAATTCACCGGCCCCAATGCCGCGGCTCTTCTCAAGAAGCAGGAGGAGTACAACGGCAAGGACTATCACCAGCCGAGCGACCAGTACGACGCGTCGTGGAACTTCAGCGGCGGCGTCGATGACCTGCGCGTGCTGGCGCAACTGGGTTGGCGCATCGCCGCGCAGCCAGCAATGCCGAAGTACAACGACGGCGATCAGTTCGCCCAGGTCCGCAAATAATGGAATTCGTCACCCTCGAAGAGATCCGCGCCGCGCGCACGCGCATTGAGAACGCCGCCGTCTACACGCCCTTGCTGGAGGTCGGTGGCCTGCTGCTGAAGTGCGAGAACCTGCAGCCGATGGGCGCCTTCAAGATCCGCGGCGCCTTCAACATGATCGCGCAGTTGCCCGCTGACGCGCTCAAGCGCGGCGTGATCACCTATTCGTCCGGCAATCACGGCCAGGCCGTCGCGCTCGCCGCGAAGACGCTCGGTGCGTCAGCCGTGATCGTCATGCCGACCACCGCGCCGGCCGTCAAGATCGACGGCTGCAAGGGCTATGGCGCCGAAGTGATCATGGCAGGCACGACGTCGCTGGAGCGCCAGGCGCGCGCCGAGAAAGAAGCGCGCGATCGCGGGCTCACCATGGTGCCGCCTTTCGACCACCGGCTGATCATCGTCGGCCAGGCCACCACTGGCCTCGAGATTCTCGAGCAGTGCCCGGATGTGGGGACTGTCTTCGTCCCGGCTGGCGGCGGCGGGCTGGTGTCCGGGGTCTCGGCGGCCATCAAGCAATCGAACCCGGCGGTGCGGATCGTTGCCGTGGAGCCGGCCGGCGCGCCGAAGGTGACCAGGTCGCTCGAGGCGGGCCATCCAGTCACACTCGAGTCGTCCGCGAGTATCGCCGACGGCTTGATGAACCTGCGGCCCGGCGACCTGACCTTCGCGCACATCCAGAAGTTCGTGGACGAAGTCGTCACCGTCAGCGAAGCCGACATTGCCGCGGCAGTCGCCTGGCTCTTCCGCAACGCCCGCATCGTCGCCGAACCCAGCGGCGCGATTACGACGGCGGCGGTGTCCCTCGGCCTCGGTCACCCGGTCGGCAAGGTCGTCGCCATCGTCACCGGCGGCAACCTCGCTCCCGAGAAGTTCGCGAAGTACATTGCCGGGTGACCAGGAGCAGAGGAGATCAGGAGAAATTATTCTCTTGGTCTCTTGTTCTCCTGCTAAGGCTCGCGCTCGGTTTGACACGACCGGCCGAGTAGGAATATGTTTGGGTTATCGTGAAAACCCAAATGAAGTCCGATACAATTCCAATAGTGGTCCGGTCAATTCGGACGCTCGCCATCGAGGTATGGCGGCGGGCCGAAGGCATGGGTCTGGTCGACGCGAATGCCTCACAGCTCGACGCCGCGGACATTACCCGGCTGCTGAAGCGTGTCCGCGACGCCGGCATTGCCCGCGGGCCGGCGCTCCATTTCGACAACGTCGAGCCGCCGTCGGTGGCGGAGGCCGAGTCGCTATTGAAACTGGTGATTGCCGCCCTCGACGCGTCGCCCGCTCCAAAGTTTGAGTGGCCGGCGGTGTCTCGGGTGATCGACGCCGAGCAACTCGGCCCGTTACTGAACATCTCGGTCTCGAGCCTGAAGCGCTACGCCTCGGGCGAGCGCGACACCCCGGACGATGTCGCGGCGCGTTTGCATCATGTGGCGCTGATTGTTGGCGACCTGGCTGGGGCGTACAACGAGGTGGGCGTGCGCCGTTGGTTTGAACGTAAACGAACCGCGCTCAACGGACGTGCGCCCGCCGCGCTGCTCGCTGGAGACTGGAATCCCGATGACGCGTCTCCGCGGAAAGTCCGCGAGTTGGCACGATCGCTGGTCGCGCTGGGGGCCACATGATCGGCTTTCGCCAGGCCGATCCGCGCTATCCCTTTATCTGGAGCGACCCGTCGCAGCCCGCCGCGCGCTGGCATGGAGACGGTGAGGGCCCCGCACACTACTTCGCTGACACGCCAGACGGCGCATGGGCCGAGCTGTTGCGGCACGAGGAGATTTACGACCCGGCCGACGTGGCGACTGTTCGACGTGCTCTGTGGGCGGTCGACTTGGGCGACGAGCCCGCCAAGGCCGTGACGTTGCAGCCGGCGGTCGTCACCGGTGGCCGAGATACCTACTGGGCGTGCCAGGCGCACGCGCGGCGATTGCGCGCGCGAGGGGCGAAGCGCCTTGTGGCGCCATCAGCGGCACTCTTGCCAGGCGAGGCGGCCGGACGAGAAGTGGTCGATGCGATTGAACGACCGGCAAAACCGCGCGACGGACGCGTGTTCGTCATCTTCGGCGACCCCGTGGGCCTGGTCGGGTGGAAGGCAGTCGACCAGGGCTGGCCGCCGACGGGGTTGCTCGAGCGGGTCAATCGCATTGCCAATCGACCGATTGCCAATCGACTGACTGTTTCGTGAATTGGCGATCGACAACTTCGTGAATCCATTCTCAGTTTGCCGATTGGCGATTTATCGACGATTGTGTGATTGGGCGATCGAGCGTCGGCCGCTGGCCGTCTTGCGGGAGGCCGACAGGATCGCGAGCAGTTCTGACGCCTCCTGCTCGTCGTCCAGCATTTCAACGAGGAGTTGAAGCGGCTCGCGCCGGTGAAATAGGGCGTCGAGCTGACCCCTGTCCTTGCCGTGTAACGTTATGCGTTATACTGTGGGTGTCGTGATTAAGGGCTTCCGCTCTGCCGACACGCGGGCGTTGTTCGAAACCGGCAAGTCGAAGCGCTTCGGAGCCATCATCGCCGTCGCCACGCGGAAGCTGACGCAACTCGCGGCTGCGGCAACACTCGAGTTCCTGAGGTCACCGCCAGGCAACCGTCTGGAAGCGCTCAAGGGCGACCGGAAGGGTCAACACAGTATCCGGATCAACGACCAGTGGCGCGTTTGTGTTCGTTGGACCGCGGCCGGGCCTGACGATGTCGAGATTACGGACTATCACTGACGGAGCATGGCGATGAAGCACAAGAATGGAATGCGGCCCGTTCATCCCGGCGAAGTGTTGCGCGAGGACTTCCTGCGGCCGGCGGGCCTGACCGCGCACGCGCTGGCCAGGAGTCTTCACGTGCCGGCCCCGCGCATCAACGACATCGTGCGCGAACGACGCGGCGTCTCTGCTGACACCGCCATGCGCCTGGCGCGCTACTTTGGCGGTGAGGCCCATTCGTGGCTGAATCTGCAAGCCATCTACGATCTGCGGCTCGCGGAGATCGCGAACGCTCGCAAGATCGAGCGTGAGATCATGCCGATTGCCGTCTAACGGACGCGCGTGGCTGCCCGCGGATGTCAGCGCCGATCGCATGAATCGCGCGATTAGGAGATGACGCGGAATCCGTCGGACGCGTATCGGGAAATCTCTCCATCCGTCGTCAGCAGTGTCAGGTCTTCAACCGAAGCTTGTGCGATCAGAATCCGGTCGAACGGGTCCTTGTGGATCGGCGGCAACGTATACACCTCAGAGACATGCTCGGGTCGCAGGACCAGCGGTGTCGCGGCCAACTGGTCGAGCGCATCCAACCACCACGTCCGCGGCTCGCCCACGTCCAGCGCACCTGTCATCGTCTTCAGCAACACTTCCCAGTAGACGACGACACTTAAGTGGTTGGGGCCCGTGAGCACGGCCTTGCGCATCCGGCGCGACAGTGCGGCGGGATTCGTCAGGGCGATCAGCGTCGCGTTGGTGTCGAGCAGGTAACCACTCGTGCGGGCCATTACTGGTCACCAAATTATAGCTATATAAATCGCATTGCCAATTTACCGATTGTCAATCGACTGACTGTTTCGTGAATTCGTGATCGATGATTGCGTGATTCCATTGCCGATTGCCGATTGATCGAAGATTGTGCGGTTGCGTGATTCGGCGACCGCTGGCGGTTTTGCGGGAGGCTGAGCACGCACTCGTCTGCCTCTTCCACCGGCATTCAATCACCAACTTACCCAATCACCCAATCGATTCACCCAATCACCAGATCGCAGAATCGGCAACAGTCAGTCGATTGGCAATCGCTAAAGTGTTAATTTATTCGCTCGCGCCCGCGCTTCATCGAGCGTAGTGACCACCCCGTCCAACTGCAACTCGTAGACGGCGCGCAATATCTCGCCCATGCGCGGACCAGGCGCGACGCCGAGCGCGAGCAGATGACGCCCCATCAGGATCGGCGCCGGCGGCTTGTGCTCGACACCGAGCGACCGTGCGCGCTCGATGAACCAGTCCATCGCCGAGCAATCGAAAATCCCCGCCCGGCCATGGCAATCGGCGCGCGCAAAGCGGACGAGCAACTCCATGTCCACCTTCTGTGCGAGACGCCGAAAGGCGCCGTCCTTGACCGTGTCCTTCTGCTTGTAGAACGCGCTTGGCCGCAAGTGTTCCGCGACCAGCCCGAGCACCTGCGCGCGGAGGTCGAAGCCGTCGAGGGTATGCACGTTCAGGCGATCGAGCATGCGGGTCGCCGGCGCGACACCTTCAGCCTCGTGATTCGGCGACCGCACGCGGCCGTCGATCATCGCGGTGGTCGCCGGCTTGCCGAGGTCGTGACACACCGCGCCGAGCATCACCGTGGCGAGTCGCGCGCGGTCGAGGTCGTCGTTGCGTGTGCGCGCCTCGTCGATCACCATCAACGTGTGCGTCCAGACGTTGCCTTCGGGATGCCATTCCGCATCCTGGGGACAGTCGTAGAGCGGCACCATCTCCGGCAGGATCTGCTCGACCACGCCCAGGTCGCGCGCCAGCGCGAAGCCGATCGATGGTCGATGCGCCTTGAGCAGCAGCTTCTCGAACTCACCCCAGATGCGTTCCGCCGGCAAGTCGTCCAGTGGAATGTCGCGGCAGATGTTCGCAGTGGCGGGATCGATCGTCAGCTCGAATCGCGCGGCAAACTGCAGCGCGCGCAGCACGCGCAGCGAATCGTCTCCGAAAGTGACTGGATCGACCACCCGCAACAAGCGCCTTGCGAGATCGGCCCGGCCATCGAACGGGTCCAAGTACTCGTCCAGCAGTGGATCCCAGCCGATCGCGTTGATGGTGAAGTCGCGCCGACGCGCCGCTTCCTCGAACGGCATCGACGGATCACCCTCAACGATGAAGCCCTTGTGTCCCCGTCCGGATTTTGATTCACGGCGCGGCAGCGCGACGTCGAGGTGGCCGAGCTTGTAGACGGGAAACGCCTGACCAACCGGCTCGACGCGACCCAATGTCGTCAGCAGCGCCCGCAGCTGGCCTTCGGGAATGCCAAAGACCTCGAGGTCAAGGTCGCTGGAGGGGTGATTCAGTAGCCGGTCGCGCACGAAGCCGCCCACGCACAGTGCGCGGCCACCAGCATCGCGGATGGCGAGGGCAACGCGGCGGGCGTCCTGTTCGAGGTTCACCTGCACAGAATAGCCGATGGCCGGGCCAGCCCGTGTCAACCAGTACGATAAACTAGTTGGTATGGACAGCGAAGATATCGGCGCCTTTGAGGCGAAGACCCGGCTGTCGGAGCTGCTCGATAATGTCAGCCGCGGACGCGTCTATCGCATTACGAAACGCGGGACGCCGATTGCCGAGCTGCGCCCGATCACCACTGGACTTGGCCGCCCATCGTTTGGCGCCGATCGCGGCCGCGTGATCATGGCCGCCGACTTCGACGCGCCGGTGCAGGACATGAAGTCGTACCGGTGAGGCTCATTCTCGATACCCACGCGCTGCTCTGGTTTCAGGCGGGTGACCGCCGGCTGAGCAAGGTCGCGCGCCGAGCCATCGAAGCGAGCGACGCGGAATTACTGATCAGCGCCGCCACGGTGTGGGAGATGGCGATCAAGGCAAGTCTGGGTCGGCTGCAGCTCTCGGGTCCGGTCGACGCCTATATCGCCGAGAAAATTGGCCAGGGCTACCGCATGCTGGCCGTGTCCTGGGCCCACGCGGCCAGGGTCGAGGGCCTGCCGTGGCACCATCGCGACCCGTTCGATCGCCTGCTGGCGGCGCAGGCGCTCGCCGAACGCTGTCCGGTAATCACCAGGGATCGCGCCTTTCGCAAATATGGCGTCGAAGTCGTGTGGTGACGAATCGATCCCGAACGGCCGATGTCTGGGGCCGGCGCGTCTGACCCCCTATAATGGCGGCGGGAGAGACTGACCATGACCGCATCTACCTCGCGCTTCTTGACCGCCGTCGCGCTCGTCGCTATCGGGTTCGGATTCGGCGCCTTCTATTCGTCAACGCCCGCCCAGGCCCAGGGCGGCGCCCGGGTCTACGAGCTGCGCACTTACACCGCGCCAGACGGCAAGCTGCCGCTGCTGCAGAAGCGCTTCCGGGACCACACCCTGCGTATCTTCGAGAAGCACGGCATGAAGAACGTCGGCTACTGGGTTCCTCAGGACACGCCCGCCAAGGACAACACGCTCATCTACGTGATTTCGCACGCCAGCCGCGACGCCGCCAAGAAGAGCTGGGCCGACTTCGTCGCCGATCCAGAGTGGAAGAAGGTGTCCGCCGAATCCCAGGTTGACGGTCCCATCGTCAGCAAGGTGGTCTCGGTCTACATGGACGCCACCGATTATTCGCCGATCAAGTAGGAGGTCACCATGGATAAGCAAATATGGCGTCTGGCTGTCCGAATGTGGCGTCCGGCTTTCCTGGCCCGCCGAAGCCGCATTGCGGCGAAAGGGGCAGCCGGACATCTCCGAATCGGCGTGGCTGCCGCCATCGTGGCGGCCGGTCTCGGCACCCTGTCGCTGGCGTCGGCCCAACAGCCCGCCAGCGACCCCAACTTCACCGGCGTGGTCACGGCCATGGACGTGAAGGATGTCACGGCGGGCCGTCGCCGCTTCGATCCAGGCGCGCGAACCGCGTGGCACAGCCACGACAAGGGGCAGTTGATCCTGTCTGAGTCGGGCCGTCTGCGCACCGGGCGCCGCGGTGAGGCCATCAAGGAGTACCCGTCCGGCGGCAGCGAATACACCGGCCCCAACGTCGAGCATTGGCACGGGGCGACCCCGGGTGAGGCGCTCGTGCAGGTCAACATTCAGTTTGGCGGCACGACCAAGTGGCTCATGAAGACGACCGACGCTGAGTACGCGGGGAAAGCAGGTAAGTGACGCCGGGGTCCGGGATCCGGGGTCCGGGATCCGAAAGGCAGAGACTGAATGGACCCTACCATTCGGCTGCTGAAGCAGCTGATTGCGATTGATTCGATCAACCCGTCGCTCGTGGCCGGAGCGGCGGGTGAGGCGGCTATCGCGCGCGCCGTGGTTGAGGAGCTCCGAAGCATTGGACTCGCCGTCGAGATCCAGGAAGCCGCGCCCGGGCGGCCGAACGTGGTGGGCACCCTCGAAGGGAGGGCGCCTGGCCGGTCGCTGATGTACTGCGGCCACATCGACACGGTGGGCGTCTCGGGCATGACGCGGCCCTTCGATCCGGCGGAGCGCGAGGGCCGCATCCATGGCCGCGGATCTCAAGACATGAAGAGCGGCGTGGCGGCCATGATTGGCGCCGCCCGCGTGATCGCCGAATCCGGCGGCCTCGAGACCGGCCGCCTCGTGATCGCATGCGTCGTTGATGAAGAGCACGCCAGCATCGGCGCCGACGCGCTGGTGACGCGGTGGCGCGCCGACGGCGGCGTCGTGACCGAGCCCACCGAGCTGGCCGTGGCGGTGGCGCACAAGGGCTTCGAGTGGGTCGAGATTGAAACCGAAGGCCGCGCCGCCCACGGCAGCCGGCCGCGGGAAGGCCGCGATGCCATTCGCCTGATGGGCCGCGTGTTGGGCGCCCTCGACGCGCTCGATCGCGATCTGCAGTCCCGCGTGCCGCACGCACTGCTCGGCACCGCCTCGCTGCATGCCTCGGTGATCGCCGGTGGACACGAGTTGAGCAGCTATCCCGACCGCTGTCATTTGCAGATGGAGCGTCGGACCATCCCCGGCGAGCCGCCCGGCGTGGCGGGCAGGGAAGTGGACGCCATCCTCGAACGCCTCCGCCGGGAAGATGCTGAGTTCAGAGGCGCGGCGAAGGTCACGTTCGGCCGCCCACCGCACGAGATCGTGCCGGACCACGCGCTGGCGCGCGCCATGCAGGAGGCTCACCGCACCTCAGCACCTGAGCACCCGAGCACCTCAGCACCCGTGATCGGAATGAGTTTCTGGACCGATGCGGCCGTGCTGAGCGAAGCTGGCATCCCGTCAGTCCTCTATGGACCAACGGGCGCCGGACTGCACAGCATCGAAGAGTGGGTGGACGTGCAGTCGGTGTTGACCTGCCGCGACGCGCTGGTGTCGCTGGCTCGCGATTGGTGCCGCTAGGCGCGGTCGCTGAGAATTCCGCGCAACACAAACGCCACGTTCGCCGGCCGCTCGCCCAGGCGCCGCATGAAGTACGGATACCACTGCTGGCCGAATGGCACGTAGACCCGCACGCGATAGCCCTGCGCCACCAGGGCGGTCTGCAGGTCGCGGCGAATC
>SHUG01000071.1 GCA_009694735.1 Acidobacteriota bacterium
AGAAGCTGCCCTTCAACGAGAAGAAGTACAAGCAGGAACTGGGTGCCCCGAAGCTGTTTGGCGAAACCGGCTACACCACGCTCGAGCGCACATGGGCTCGGCCGACCTTCGAGGTGAACGGCCTGCTCTCAGGCTTCACCGGTGAAGGCGCCAAGACCGTGCTGCCGGCCGTCGCCATGGCGAAGGTGAGCATGCGCCTGGTGCCCAATCAGGATCCGAAGAAGATTGGCGACCTGTTCGAGGAATACGTGAAGAAGGTCGCACCGAAGACCGTGGCGCTGAAGATCACGCGCCTGCACGGCGGCAAGCCGTGGATGACCGCGTTCGACAATCCATTCGTGCAGGCGGCCGGCCGAGCCATTGAACAGGGCTTTGGACAGAAGCCGGTGTTCAACCGCGAAGGTGGCTCCATTCCCGTCGTCTCGACCTTCCAGGAAGAGCTCGGGTTGCCATGCGTGTTGTTCGGCATTGGCTTGCCCGACCAGAACGCCCACGCGCCAGATGAGAAACTCGATCTCGGGAACTTCCACAACGGCGTGATCGCGTCGGCGTACCTCTACCAAGAGATCGGCGCGCTGAAGGTCCCAGGCCGTTAGTTCAGCTGTGCGACACGACGGCGGAGCGTCTTGACGTGCTCCCAGACCTGCTCGGTTTCCTTGCGGTCGTCGTCATCCTGCTCCGCGAGGCGCGCCAGCTTGAGGTACTCCTCGAAGTCCCTCAACGCGTGAGAGAAATCGTTCATGTTGTAGGCGAGTAGCCCGCGATCCTTGAGGTCGGCGAGCGACGACGGCTGCAGGGCGAGCAGCACGTCGGTGGTCGCTCGCGCCTGCGGGAACGAGTGCATCTTCACGTACAGCCGCTTCAAGTTGTTCAGCATGCGCACCAGCACCTGGCGCTTGGTCGCGCGCGCCAGCAGCGACGGTTCGAACGCCGAGCCTTCGCCGGCGCGGCTGAGCAGCTGGCGGCAATCGCTCTCGTCCAGGATCGCGCCGCCGTGGAAGGGATCGACAATTAGCCCTTCTCCGGCATCACCGCTGTGCGGATCCGGCAGCACGCGCACCAGGAAGTGCCCCGGGAAGTTGATGCCTTCGGCGCGCAGGCCGGCGCGCCGCGCCACCTCGATGTAGACCAGCGCCATGGTGATCGGATTGCCCTTCTTTCGATCCATGACTTCGTTCAGGCAGCTGTTGCGCGGGTCGTCGAACTGTTCGCGGTTGCCGGTGAAGCCGAGCTCGCCGAACAAGTAGCGGTTCACCGCATCGACGCGCGCGGCAATCGGCGCGTCGTGGCCGGGGTCCTTGGCGACGAAATGAAAGGCCGCGTCGCCCATCAGGTCCAGGCGATCCAGGTACGGGCCGGCGTCCAGGCGTGGGTACTCGATGCGCGCCACCAGGAAGGCCGGGGCCGCCAGGTCGAAGCCCGGGCGGTCGGCCGCCTCGGTGATCAGATCGGCGAGCGATGCATGGGGCTCAGTCGGCACACAGGGCATCCAGGGCGGCAATGGTGAGCGCGTGCAAGCCAGGCACGACGAGCTCCGCCTCGCTGCGCAGCTCGGCCGCGGAATAGGTGTTGGTCACCGCGACACAGCGAAGGTCGGCACCTCGCGCCGACATCAGACCCCACTTCGAGTCCTCGATCGCCACCGACCGCCAGGGCATCAGGTCGAGACCCGAACGTTGGCGCAGTTGCGCAAACGCCGTCAGGTACGGCTCCGGGTTCGGTTTGCTGCGCTCGGTTTGATCGGCGCCCACCACCACCGAGAAGAGGGATCGCAAACCGGCGCGTTCGAGCACGTCATCGATCTCGTGGGTGAGCGCGCCAGAAGCCACGGCGATTGGCACGACGGCGGCGGCCGCCCGGATGAAGTCGGCGGCGCCCGGGAACAGCATCTCGCCGGCGGCAGCGAGCGATTCGTAGCGCTCGCCCTTGCGTTCGATCAGCGTGCGGACGCGCCCGTCATCCATCGGCACGCCCTGGTCTTTCCCCAGCGCCTTGAACACCCCGACATCGTCGTAGCCGAGGTACTTGGCGTAGTAGTCCTCGTTCGAGATGGTGATTCCTTCGGGCGCGAGAATGTCCTGGTACGACTTGAGATGCAGCCGCTCGCTGTCGGCGATGACGCCGTCGAAGTCGAACACGATTGCCTGTACCCCGCTTCGGATCCCGGATCCCGGATCCCGGATCCCGTCAGGTTCTCCTGTCATGGCACACTCGATGAAGCCTTGGGTAACCGCTCGCCCGCGCGAATCGGCATCTCGAGGCGGTTCTCTTTCGGCGGATACGGGCAGTCGTATTCGGCGTTGTAGTAGCAGTACGGGTGGTAGGCGACGTTGAAGTCGACGACGTAGATGCCGGTGGGCGTGGGGTCGAGTTCCATGTAGCGGCCGGCCGAGTAAGTCTCGGTACCCGTGGTGAGGTCGGAGAACGGCACGAACAGACGGGTGATCTGCGGCTGGTCGAGCTCGTGGAAGGCCGTGAGCCGCATGGTCCGGCCCTTGATCGTGAACTTCAGCGTGCCAATTCGTTCAATATCGCGAATCTGGCCGGTGGACGTCGGTACCTGCAACCGCGTGCGCTCGGCTGCCGGTTCCAGCTTCGCCGGCACCGCGTACATCTCGTCGATGGGGAAGTACGCCAGCGGCACGAGCGACGCCTTCTTGTCTGCCGGCACAGGCGACTCGGGGCTGCTGGAGGCGAACATCTCGTCCTTCAGCGCCCGCTGCGCCGCGATCTTCGACGAATAGTCCTCGGGTTCGTTGGAACACGCCAGGGTCACCGCCAACGCGGTGGCCACCGCCATCGCTCGAATTGCCCGCCTCACATGCCAACTATAACCCTGCTCTCGGGGCCTGAGGTATCCTGAAAGGCTATGTTACGAGCCGGAATCGTCGGTCTGCCTAACGTCGGCAAGTCCACCTTGTTCAATGCGGTCACCCGCACCCGCAAGGCCGAGGCCGCCAACTATCCGTTCTGCACGATCGACCCCAACGTCGGTATTGTCACGGTGCCGGATGCGCGGCTGGCCGTGCTGCGGGGCATTGCCAAGACCAACGTCGTCATTCCGGCGGCGGTCGAATTCGTTGACATTGCCGGCCTCGTCAAGGGCGCGAGCGACGGCGAAGGGCTGGGCAACAAGTTCCTCACCCACATTCGCGAAGTCGACGCCATCGTGCAGGTCGTGCGGTGCTTTGACGATGAGGATGTGCTGCATGTGTCGGGATCGGTCGACCCGGTCCGCGACATCGAGGTGATCAACACCGAACTGATGCTGGCCGACCTCGAAACCGTGCGCAAGCGCCGGGAGCGGGTGGCGAAGGAAGTGAAGCGCGGCGACAAGAACGCCGCCGCTGAAGATGCCGTGCTGCTCAAGATCGAGACCGCGCTCGACGCCGGCAAGCCGGCGCTCACCGTCACGTTGACGCCCGAGGAGCGCGCCCTCGCGGCGCAGTTCTTCCTGTTGAGCGACAAGCCCACCATCTTCGCCTGCAACGTGAAGGAAAGCGACCTGGCGACCGCCGACACCAATCCCTATGTGGTAAAGGTGCGCGAGTACGTGAGCGCCCACCTGTCGTGCGAGGCGGTGGTGATCAGCGCGCAGATCGAAAGCGACCTGGTCGACCTGGAGCCGGCCGAGGCCACGGAGTTCCTGCAGGCGCTCGGCGTCGAGGAAAGCGGCATCGGCGCCCTGATTCGCGCGACGTATCACCTGCTGGGATTGCAGACGTATTTCACGGCCGGTGAGAAGGAAGTGCGCGCCTGGACCATTCACCAGGGTGACACGGCGCCGAAGGCGGCCGGCGTGATCCACTCGGACTTCGAGCGCGGCTTCATCAAGGCCGAGACGGTGGCCTATGCCGACCTGGTGGCGTGCGGTTCGGTGGCTGCCGCCCGCGACAAGGGCCTCTACCGGATGGAAGGCAAGGAGTACATCGTCAAGGACGGCGACGTGCTGCTGTTCAAGTTCAACGTGTAGGGCTTGAACTGGAGACCAGGAGACCAGGAGGTTAGGAGTCCACGACCGACAACGCGCGGTCCAGCAGATCGGCGACGCCGAGCACTGGTGCCTGGGAGTATAGATAGGTCCGGTCCAGGCGAGTGCCTTGGACCCGGACTATTCCAACTACGTCGCGCCACTGGCGGTCAGAGACCTCGCCGCCCTTTCGATACCAGCGTAGCTTCTGCAGCAAGATGTCTTCGGGCGGATGGACGTGCAATGTGCGACCGCCGACGTCAACCCGCAGCCGGCGGGCCAACTGCTGACGGTCGAGGGGACTGCCTCCCGCGATGAACAAGTCGATCTTGATCGATGTCTCGTGGTGGATCAGATTGGCCGACGACAAGTCGGCGACCGCTCGCTGCAGCGCGGTCTCATCGAGGTAGAAATCCTGCTGCAGTGCGGCCACCAAGCCGGGCACGTGTTCAGCCTTCAGGTCGACGACGATGTCCACGTCGATGGTGGATCGCGGTTCCCCGGCCATCGAGCTGGCGATCGATCCACCGATCGTATGAACGACACCAAGGGCGTCTAGCGCGGAAGTGACCTGGAGCGCGATGGTAATAGCATCGACGGCATCGGTCATCGCAGATCCAGCGCCGCGAGCTCCGGGTATGCCGCCGTGGCGAGTTCCCGTCCATGAATAGTCAGGGCGAGCCGCAGCAACTGTTCTCGATCCGGGGCGTTGGGATAGCGCTGACGCACCCCCGCGAGGGCCAGCTCCCTCACGGATTGGCTCAGCGAGAGTGCCAGGCTCAGTCTTTGCGCTGGCGACATCGCGCGCAACCTGTCAATCACAACGCGCTCGGCCTCGGCAGAGGTGTCGAGACTGGTTGCCTGAGCATTCATACGGCGATTATAGCGAGCCGACGCCTTTTCGGGAGGTTTAGGCTTAGGCTAGCCGAAATGGAACCACGCGTCTCGTTCATCACACTCGGCGTCAGCGACCTCGAGCGCGCGACGCGCTTCTATCGCGACGTGCTCGGCCTGCCGCAGAAGCCGACGCCACCGACGGTGGCGTTCTTCGAGATGGGCCAGACGTGGCTGTCGCTGTATCCGCGCGAGGACCTGGCGGCGGATGCCGGCGTGCCAGCGGCTGGCTCAGGATTCCCCGGCTTCTCGCTCGCGCACAACGTGCGGTCGATCGAAGAGGTGGACGCGCTGCTCGCGCATGCCGCGGCCGGCGGCGGCATGCTGGTGAAGGCCGGCCACCACACCGACTGGGGCGGCTACGCCGGCTATTTCTCGGATCCTGACGGGTTCTTATGGGAAGTGGCGTGGAACCCGAAGTTCCCGTGGGTCTAAAACACCGACGACACAAACACGAGCACTGCCGCCGCCGCTGACAGCTGCAGCCCGAGCGCGACGCGGTCGCGCAGGAACAACACCCCCAGGGCGATCAGCACGCCGGCGGCGAGCAGGAAATTCCAGTACAACTCCTGAACCCCTTCCTGGAGCCCCCTGCTGCCCGCTCGCCGGCGCGTCTGCTCGATGATTGCATTGGCGATGTCACGGTCGCTCTCCCGATCGATCTCGAAGTAGCGTCCGCCGCCGGCCGTCGCAATACGGGTTAACTCCGCGCGATTGAGGACGGATCGAATCAGCGGCTGATTCGGCAGGCGCTTGGGATCGGGGATCAGTCCGCCGGCAGTCGTGCCGATGCCGATCACGTTGAGTGGCACGCCGCGCTCCTGCGCCAGCGCCAGTGACTTGGCCACTTCGCCGCTCCACGACTGGCCGTCGGAAATCAGCACGAACGCGCGTGCGTTGGTGTCGGCGCCGGGAGCGTCCGCGACCCCTGCTGTCTTCCGGATCTCCTCATCCTTCTCGATCAGCCGCAGCCCCCAGTAAATGCCGCGCTCGATGTTGGTGTCCCAGGTGCTGTCGTCTTCCAGCCGGAACGGCGAGGTGTCTTCGAGGTGATCGAGGAAGAAAAAATAAGTATTGGGATCCTTGGTGAGCCGAATCTGCGGCGTCGCCACGTGCGCGAACAGCGCCAGGGCGACGCGGTCGTTGTCCCAGCGCAGCGACTCGCCCAAGGTGCGCAGGAAGCGCATGGAACGCTTCCACCGGTTGCCCTTCACGTCCTGCACGTGCATCGACGACGAACCGTCCTGCAGGATGACCAAATCGACTCCGGCGGTCCGCACCAGCGAGGTGACGGCCTGCGGCCGCGCGATCGCCAGGATGCCGGCCGCCGCGGCCAGCAACAGGCAAAACCAGAACAGCAGCTCGCCAAAGAACGGGACCCGCTCGTGGACTGGCACCTGCCGGTGGCTCATGAACGCGCGCACATCGCTGCGCCGGCGCCACACCTGCCAGACCCACAGAAACAGGAGTACGGCTGGCACGGCCAGCAGCGGCAAGAATCCGGGCGCGCCGAACTTCATGTCTTACTCAAGCCCCAAGCCCCAAGCCTATCCTTTTCTTACTTTCGTGGTTCCCTTGCCGGCCTTTTCGGCTTCGAGCCGCTCGTCAGGACGCATCGGGACGATCATCTTGAACTTCTTCATGTCCGACTCTTCGGGCGGGGCGCCTTCGAAGCCGTGCAGGGTGAGCGTAGCCGACGCGTCGAAGGGCGCCACCGGCTGCTTGCGTGCCGCCAGCACCGCGCGCAGGCGGACGATGTACTCGTAGTTGAAGCCGGCCTCAGCGTTGTCGGGCTGCTCGCGCAGGATCTCGGCGTAGCTCTTCACCACCGAGTCCATCTTGCCGACCACCGCCTGCCAGGTGCCGCCTTGCTTGCGCAGCGTGCGATAGGCGGCGTTTGCCGCCAGCAGTTTGGCGTCG
This sequence comes from Acidobacteriota bacterium, assembly GCA_009694735.1. Lineage (GTDB taxonomy): Bacteria > Acidobacteriota > Vicinamibacteria > Vicinamibacterales > UBA2999 > 12-FULL-67-14b. Next base: position 6,785 of record SHUG01000071.1, read on the forward strand.
GGATTTGACGCCACCGTGTCGTAATCGCCCTGCCAATAGGCGGCCGTGGCATTGAGCGACTTGGCGTCAGCGGCGAGGCCGCCGTTGCCCGGCAGCAGGCTGGCTATGCGCCCGGGATCCTGTGCCTGGGCGTTCGCCTCCTCGTAGCGCAGTGTCACCAGGTCGCGCTCGGCGGCGGCGAGGCGATGTTCTGCTTCCGATGTGCGCCACAGGATCGCGCCGCCGGCGACGAGTACCACGGCGATCAGTGCCTGCCCAAACCACGATGAAGATCTCATGCTCTGCTCCTACGGAAACGTCTGGAACGTCGGGATCGTGAATCGCAATAGCAACGCCGCGCACCACAACGCCACGGCGGCCAGCGCAAACGGCGCAAATCGCGGCCGCTCAGTGCTGTACTGCTTCATTTCGATGGTGCCGGCTGACAGGCGGTCGATCGCCTGGATCGATCGGATGATCGTGGCCTCGTCGCCGCCGGAGAAAAATTGCCCGCCGGTTTTCTTGACGGCGCCAATCCACAGCTCGTCGGCGACGCTGCGCTTGCTCTCGAGGTTGCCGCCGATCTTGATCAGGTAGACCGGGATCTTCGCCTTCTGCGCTTCCGCCAGCACGTCGTCCACGGTCTTGCCGTTTTCGAGCACGTCGGCGTCGGCGCCGTCGGTGAAAATCACCATCAGGTTGCCGGCCGCGTCGAGGTAGTCGAACGCCTGGAACAGGGCCACGCTCTGCTCGACCGCCCGCGCCACCACCGTGCCTTGATCGGGGAACGCCATGAACTCGTTCCAGTCGCCGATCAGCACCGTGCTGAGCAGGATGTTCTCGTAGTCGTTGGTGAACGGCGTAATGACATAGGCGGAGTCGCCAAACTCGATCAGCGCCATCAGGTCGCGATACTTGCCGGCCATGCGGCGTTCGATGAAATAGCGGGCGGCGCCCACGGTGGTGAAGAAGGCGGCGTTGTTGGGCGCGCCCTTGGCCAGCGTGGATGACGGCAGCGCCGACAGCATGCTGGACGAGGCGTCGATCAGCAGGCTGATGCGGCGGCCCGGGTAGGTGGTTTCGGATCGCGTGAGCGAAGTGCGCGGATCGGCCAGCGCCAGGATCAAGAACGGCAACCCGGCCAGCGCCAGAATCAGCGCGCCGTGCCGCGACAGCGAAGCCCGCGACCAGCCGGGGCTGGTGACAATCGCCGGCAGCGCCAACCGCTTGTGGCCGGGATTGCGGCCGCCAAACGAGCGGATCACCATGAAGACGGCGGCGAGGCCGACGAGCGCCATGACCACCTGGCGCGCCGTGCGGCTTTCCGAAAAAATCAACCGTTCGAGACGCAGGTCTCCCCACTCGGCCCAGGTGGCCATCACCAGCTCGGAGATGTCCCGAAATACCGGCATTTCTCCCCTTAGGCACCCTTAGGCACACTACGCACCGCAGGCACCCTGGCCTTTAGGCCCACACTCTCTTGCGCATGCCGACCAGTGAGCGCATGAAGTTGCCCGACCATTCCGACAGCCGCGAATGCGCCGACTGCTGCTGCTTCGTGATGCGAACAGCCGTCGCGACCGCCTCGTCGGCGTCGGTGAGCTTGCCATCGCGGCCGTAGCGGGCCACGGTCAGCGTCTTGAGCGCGGCGGCCAGCGCCCGATCGGTGGTCGATTCCGCGGTGACCGATCCGGAGGCATAGATCGGCGCGCGGCCCATGCTCCCGCCGACCAGAAGGACGCCGTCGACGAGGGGATCGTTGGTGCCTACCAGTCGCTGGCCCACAGCGCGTCCCGACGCGTAGCTGCCGGCAATGCGCGCGGCCGACAGGGCGCGTCCGGCCAATTCCGGCGTCAAGCCGTCGCGGCCCTCGCGTTGCACCTCAGCCAGCTCCCTGGCTACGTGACGCAGAATCGCGCGCGGCGCCAGGTGGGCGCGGGTCGCCGACGTGGTCTTGGTCTTGCTCCGCAGCATGCCGATCAGGATCGCCACCACCATGACGCCGCTCATCGCGAACAACACGCCGGCAATCGTCTGGAATAACCCCGCCCGTGATTCGCGTTCTTCGATGGCCGAGAACGCCGCGGCCGGCGCTTCACGGATGTCAGAGGTGTCGTCGGGAACCACCGAGATCAGCTTGACCGACGCGCGCGGCAGGGCATAGCTCAGCTCCCGGCCCTTCACCGAATCACCGCCGGTCACCTTGCTCTCGACGCTGTAGGTCACCTCAAGCGGCGGCACCGCGACGTCCGCGCCGAACGCGTCTTCGGCGATCAGGCGCAGCCGGTAGTCGTACTGGAAGAAACGCTTGCCGACCGTGACGAGGTCGCCAGCGTGCGTGCCACCCAGCACCTCGAACGGCGGCAGCTGCACCACGGTGGGATCGAGCTTCGACAGGTCGGGCACGACCTTGGCGGCCTCGGTTTCCACCACGGCGCAAGTCAGCCGCAGATCGAACGACTCGCCAGTGCGCACGGCGCTCGTCGACGTGCGCCACCAGCACTTGATGGGCTCGACTTCGACCAGGTCGGTGCCGGTTTGCGCGAATGCGGTTGATGCGGCGACCAGGGTCGCGACCAGGGCAATGCGAAGTGTATGTCTGTTCATGTCGTCTTTGAACTCCGGCTAACCACCGCCGCCAAGGCTTCGGTGGTCAAGAAGCCGGCGGCTACTCCGTTTACTACTTCCGCCGGCGCAAGCGCCGTTCCGCAACCCATTCCACCAGAGCCAGGTCGAACTTGACCTGGTCGATGCCCAGGCGCAGCACGTCGAGGTCCAGCGCCTTGGCCTGCCTGGCCACATCGTCCTGCCACGCCCGAATGCGTTCGCTTTGCCGGCCGAGCTCGCGCCGCGACATCATTCGAGTATTGCCCGTTTCCACGTCGTAGACCTCGACCCAGCCGGCCGACACGCGCGGCAGCTCGAAGGCGAACGAGGCGTCGACCATCATCACGAACACGTCGTGCACGTTGTCGACCTGCGACAGTTCCTGCAAAAAGGCCGGTGCATCGTCGAACAGGAAGTCGGAGATCACCGGCATCATCGACGTCTTCCGGGAAAAACCGCTGAGCGTCGCGCTCAGGCTGCCGGAGTTGTTCAGTTCCTGCAGGCCGTGGCCGTCCTGGTAGGCCTCGAGGCAGTGGATCACCTGGCCCTTGCCGATGCGCGGGCGCACCGCGCCAAGGGTGTGAAAGCCCTCGTCAAAGGTGACCAGGCCGATCGAATCCTGGAAGAACACCGCCGACATGCCGATGGTGGCAATCGATCGGGCGATCAGCGTGGCGATCTGCATGCCGCGCCGGTCTCCCCTGGCCGAGGGATCGGCGCCGCAGCGGGTGGACGCGGAGCGATCCGCGACCAGGATCACCCCCGAGGTCGTCGGTTGCTCGAACTCGCGGACGACCAGCGGGCTGAAGTTGGTGAGCGACGACTGCGCCCAGTCGATCGCCTCGAAGCGGTCGCCGGCCTGCCAGTCGCGCAGGCCGACGAAGTCGAACCCCGTGCCATGGAACATGCTGGAGTGTTCGCCGATCGTGAACTCGCGCATCCGCTTGAGGATGAGCAGCTCGACCTCGGTGATCTCCGACAGGTTGATGAGCGGCTCGACCTCCTGCTCGCGAGTTCTCATGCGAGCAGCCCTGAGCGAGTGTGCGACCGGCGCAGCCGGACGCATGCGAGTCGAAGGGTGTTCATCGCGATCACGGGATCGGCGTGCGCTCGACGACGTCCTTGATCACGGCGTCGGTGGTCAGGCCGTGGCTCGCGGCGTGCGGGCCGAGCCACAGGCGATGGCCCAGCACGTAGGTGGCGAGGTCCTGGATGTCTTCCGGATAGACCTCGTCCCGACGACGGACAAGGAGCGCCCAGACCTTGGCGAGACGGCCCCAGACGATGATGGCCCGCGGTGAGGCGCCGAGGTCGACGCCGGTTTCGACCAGCGCCGACGGCGAGTGCCGCAGCCAGTCGGTGTCTGGATTGTAGGGGCGCGTATTCGCGACCAGCCGCTGGATGTAATCGCCCAGCCGCTCGTGAAGATACACGTGCTCGGTGATCGCGGCGCGCAACTCGATGATGCGCTCCTTGCGCATGAGCGGGTTGAGGCGCACCTGCTTGAAGTCGAAGTGCACCAGCTTGCGCTCTTCTTCGGGCGGCAGGTAGCCGATGTTCACCATGATCGCGAAGCGGTCGGTGGCTGCTTCCGACAGCGGGAAGGTGCCCTGGCCCAGCTCCACCGGGTTCATGGTGGCAATCGCGAAGTTGAAGGCCGGCAGTTCGTAGGTGGTCTTGCCCACCGTGACGGTGCGGTCCTGCAGGCCTTCGAGAAACGCGCTCTGCGACTTCAGCGGGATGCGGTTGATTTCGTCCAGCAGGATCACTTCGGCTTCCGCCAGCGGCCCCATCTCGGTGGTGAGCACGCCGGTTGCCGGATTGATCATCTGGAAGCCCACCACCTCGGTCGGCTGCAAGTCGGCGCGGCCTTGGATGCGGGCGAACTTGGCGTTGCTGATCGCCGCCAGAATGACGCCAAAGAACGTCTTGCCGACGCCCGGCACGCCTCGCAAGAGGAGGTTGCCGGAGTTGACCTGGCGCTGCTCCTTCTTGTCGTAGGTCGTCGGAATTTCCGACAACAAGACGATGTTCGCCAGGATCTTAGGCTGGGTGTAGCCGACGAGGGCCTTGCCGCCTTCCGCAAGGATGGCCTCGTGAAATGTGATTGCGTCTTGGAGGTCAGGATGCACGTGTCCGCCTTGAAGTATTCCGCCTAGGGAAGGGCCAATCGTATCCGAAGCATGACAAACGGCGCTAGCATTCCCTCAGCTGGGCTGAACGTGGGGACAAACTTTCCGGTTGTTCCAACCAGACAAGGGAGTCATCGATGCTGGTCGAATTGCTACTGGCGGCGTTACTTGGACAGCAACCGGCCGCGCCCCCGTCGGCCCCGTCTCCCGCACTCGACTACGAGTTCTACAAGACCCGAGTGCAGCCGCTCTTTCTCGAAAAACGCGTGGACCACGCGCGGTGCGTGACGTGCCATGCCGGCAGTACCACCCTGCGCCTGCAGCAGTTGTCGCCCGGCGCCGAGACCTGGAACGAGGAGCAGACCCGCCAGAACTTCGACGCGGCGGTCGCCATGGTCGTGCCCGGCAGCCCCGGCGCCAGCAAGCTCTTGCGTCACCCGCTGGCCAGGGCGGCTGGCGGCGACGTGTTTCATGGCGGCGGACAGCACTGGGTGTCGAAAACCGACCCCGACTGGCAGGTTCTGTCGGCCTGGGTGAATGGCGCCAATTTAGCTTCGTACACGAAGTCGGCGTCCGACACCCGGGTGGCGCGGATCGTCCAGACCAATGCCGCCGGCGACAACATCCACCTGATCGACCCTGCCACCAACAAGGTGGTGGGCGTGATCAACGACATCGAGGTGCCGCACGGCGTCACCTCGTCGCCAGACGGCTTGCGGCTCTATTTCACCAACGAGTCCCGGCACACGCTCGACGTCGTCGACGGCCAAACGCTGGCCGTCACCGCCCGCATCCATTTGAGCGGCCGGCCCAACAACGTGGCCATCGGCAAGGACGGCCGGCGTGTTTATGTCGGCATTGCGCAAGCGCCCGGCGCGGTGGACGTGATCGACACGGTCTCGCTCACCAACGCCAAGTCGATCGCCGTGAAGGGTGCGATCCACAACGTCTACGTCACGCCAGATGGGAAGTACGTCGTGTCCGGCTCGATTCCGGGGCGAATGCTCACCGTGATCGACGCCGCGACCGAGACGATTGCCTGGGAGTTACCGCTGTCGGCCGGTATTCGGCCAGTCACGTTCGAGCAGGCGCCTGACGGTTCGACGTCGCGGATGTTCGTGCAACTGTCGGATTATCACGGCATCGCGGTGGTGGACTTTGCCACGCGCAACGAGGTCTCGCGATTTGAGATGGTTGCCATCCCGGGCGAGGAGAAACACACGCAGGGGTTGCAGGCGGCCCCCGCCCACGGCCTGGGCGTGACGCCGGACGGAAAGATCCTGTTCGCGACCAGCAAGGTGTACAGCCAGCTCTACGCCTACTCGCTGCCAGACCTGAAGCCCTTGGGGAGCGTGAATGTGGGCCAGCATCCCGAGTGGCTGACCTTCTCGCCCGACGGCAAGCAGGTCTACGTGGCAGCCGCCGGCGATAACTCGGTAACTGTCGTGAATACAGCAACTTTGAAGGTCATTACTCGTATACCAGTAGGGCAGGTGCCGAAGCGCAACGGCACGGCCATGCTGCGTCAATAAAACGGACCTGCTCCCCTTTTACGGAATTCGTAAATGGCGTGAACACGGTTCGTGCCTGTTACAATTGGTGGCCTCGGACCTTCTTAAGGAGAGTGTGTGATGGCGGTTGGAAAGAGTTTTGGCTGGGGCCTGACTATTGGCACCGTGCTGTTTGGCGCGGCGATCGCTGGTGTGATTGCACCGATCGCGGTGAAGGCTGAACAGGCCACTCCCGCGCCCGAGGTGACATTCACCAAGGACATCGCCCCCATCCTGCAGCGCAGCTGCCAGAACTGTCACCGGCCCGGCCAGGTGGCGCCGATGTCGCTGCTGACCTACGAGGATGCGCGCCCCTGGGCCCGCGCCATGAAGCAGCGCACCGGCCTGCGCGACAAGGCCGGCGTGATGCCGCCGTGGTACATCGAAAAGAACATCGGCATTCAGCACTACAAGAACGACCCGTCGTTGAGCGACGGCGAGGTGGCCAAGATCGCGAAGTGGGCCGACACCGGCGCGCCGCGCGGCAACGTCGCCGACCTGCCGATCGCCCGCACCTTCCAGGACGGCGCCTCGTGGCACGCCGGTGAGCCGGACCTGATTGTCGAGAGCCCCGCGATCACCGTCAAGGCCAACACCCCCGACTGGTGGGGTGAGTTCGAGCCGACCAAGATTCCGCTGACCGAGGATCGCTATGTGGCGTCGGTGGAAATTCGTGAGGTCAACGATTTCGCCAAGGACGCGGCGGGCCGCGACACCGTCGGCCAGCGCTATGTGTGGCACCACCTGATTTGGGCGACGGCGGAATTCAACGGTAGCGGCGATGCGATCGACGCCTCGCTCACCGACGGCGCGGTAGGCTGGCCGGTCCACGAAGTGGGCCGCAACGCCGACGTGTTCGAACCAAACGCCGGGCGCTTGCTGAAGGCCAACTCCAGCATCATTTACCAGTCGGCCCACCTGCACGCCGGCGGCGCCGACGTGAAGTCGAAGCTGCTGTTCGGCTTCCGCTTCCACCCGAAGGGCTACAAGCCGGCGCGCCGCAGCACGCTGCGCAACCTGGGCAACGGCCTCGACATCGACATCAAGCCGAACGAAGCCAACCAGCAGCTACACGCCTACCTGGTGCTGCAGCAGCCCACCAAGATCGCCACCTTCGAGCCGCACCTGCACGCGCCCGGTCAGCGGATGTGCCTCGAGGCGATCTGGGGCATCAACATCCAGACGCTGACCTGCGCCGGCTACGATCACAACTGGGTGCGCCAGTACGAATACGACGACGACCACGCGCCGATCCTGCCGCGCGGCACCATCCTGCACATCATCGGCTACATGGACAACACGCCGAACAACAAGAACATTCCCGACCCGCGCAACTGGCAGGGCTCGGGCAACCGCTCGATCGCCAACATGTTCATTGACCTCGGCCAGTCCGTGCCGTTGACCGATAACGAGTTCCAGGTGGAGATGGCGGAACGCCGCCGCAAGCTCGGCGCCAATCGGCCCGATGTCATCATCGGCTGCCCGCTCTGCAACGTGATTCCGCCGCCGGCCAAACCGACGGCCCAGCAGCAATAACAGAGTAGGGGCCGGCTTCAGCCGGCCCGTCGTTCAATGTGGCGTCCGGCTTTAGCCGGACCTTTTTGGGAAACCTTCATGATTCGATCAGGACGCGCGCGCCTGCTGCTTGGCGCGGCCACGGTAGTTCTCGCTTGCCAGACCGCCAGCACCCAGATGCTGTCGTACACCAGCGGACAGACGGTGTCTCCCGCCTTTGAAGGATGGGAGAAGAACGACGATGGGTCGTTCAACATGATGTTCGGCTACATGAACCGGAACTGGGAAGAGGAAGTGAACGTGCCGCTTGGTGCGGAAAACAGTTTCTCGCCAGGAGAACCCGATCAGGACCAGCCGACGCGCTTTCTCCCGCGCCGCAACCGCTTCGTGTTCAAGGTGCGCGTGCCGAAAGACTGGGGCAAGAAAGAGCTGGTGTGGACGCTCACCACCAGGGGCAAGACCGAGCGCGCCTACGGTACGCTGCGTGAGGACTCGCTGGTCGACAATCTTGTCCAAGCGTCCGAGCAGGGCGCCCTTGGCGCCGGCATCAGCAGCCCGGAGATTCGCGCCAATCAGCCGCCGCTACTCACGCTCGACGGTGGCGATCGCCGCGCGCAGATCGGCCAGCCGCTGACACTGATCGCCTTCGCGAAAGATGACGGCGTGCCGAAGCCGCGCTTCGGCCCGGATTCGCGCGAGTCGCGTCTGATTGCCCAGGCCCGAGCGAATGCATTCGGCCGCATGTTCGGCGCGAAGCCGAGCAACACGACACCTCCCGCCACGCCGCCGCCGGGACCGCCGCGCGGCACGCAGGCGTTCGACCCGGCCGCGCAGCGTCCGCCGTCAGCCATCACCGTGGGCAGCCAGACCGGGCTGCGCCATTCGTGTTTCGTCTACCGCGGCGCCGGCCGCGTGACGTTCACGCCGGCGCAGGCCAAGGTGTGGGAGGACACGCGCTCGGGTGCAAACTCGCCGTGGGCGCCGCGCTGGATGGCGCCGGCCGTCCCGGCCGACGGCAAGTACACCGTGGCGGCGAATTTCGAGGACCCGGGCACCTACACGATTCGGTGCCTGGCTTCCGATGGTGCGCTCAATACGACGAAGGACATCGTCGTCACGGTTACCAAGTAGCGTCCGGCTTTGGCGGGATAATTACTGCGTGCGGCAGCTGCTGTTGCCGATGCCCTGCGTGAGCTCGCACTTCACAAACGTGATGCGGGCTCGCGCGAAATTCAACATCACGCCGAGCGAGGCCTCGTAGGTCCCTTGCGAATAGGGCTTCCACGGGTCTTCCTTCATCGCCGCATCGATGCGCTGCACCTGCCGGATGATCTCGGTGTCGAGCCAGCCGTCGGCCTCCGCCAATTCGACCGCGCGCCTCACTTCCGCGAGGTAGAGCGCGCGCTACTCTGGCACTGACATCAGCTTGTCGATCAAGACGTTGCCCGCCCACGTCAGGTCGAGCGAAAACTCCGGTCCCCAGAAGGCGTTGTCGGCGTCCCAGGCAATGACCGCGTGGACGTTCTGGTTTTCGAGACGGTAAAGATAGAAGTTGTTGATGCCGTAGGCGCCGACAAACCCATCGGTTTCGGCCAGGAAGGCCTGGGCCGCCACGAAGCGGATGAACGCCGGGATGTCGAGCAACCCGCCAATGGTGTCGGTGATGCGCTCCGCCGGCGTGTCGTTGGTCAACCGCACCAGGGTCTCGATCGGGCGGTACTTGTCCTCGTCGCTCGTCGATTCGTGGGTTCTCGCTTCGAAGCGAATCTTGTACGGCTCGAGGCTGCTGCCAAGGTTGGCGAAGCGCCAGTCGTCCTGGTATTTGAACTCGAACAAGTAACCGTCGTTCTGGTGGTCGTCTCCGATCGCGCCAAAGACACGGGCGAGCAGATCCTTGTCAATCGACTCGATGATCGCGTAAACGCCCTGGTACTCGTTGTTCACGTACAAGCGCGTGTGAATCTCGCGCGGCGCCGGGATTCCGAGGCGGGCATGCAGCGCCATGGCCACGGTCTCGTGAATGCCCGACGGATCCTGGGTCAGGTTGTCGAGCACCAACGACTTCAGTCCGAGAAATCTCTGGCCTGAGGCGTAGCGGTTGAAGTCAACGCGCAGACCAGGCTTGCTGCCGCTGCGTGACCCGCGCCCGCGGGATCGGATGCCGACGTTGCGGGCCGTCTCGCCGTTCCACGAGAGATCGGCCGGATAGTAGGTATTAATCTGAAATTCGGTGCCGAGCTTGTTCCAGTCAGCCGTGTTGACCCACAGGTCCAGCCGGGGCAACGACTGGCTGGCAAACAGCTGATCGGCGGTCTGCGCCTGCGCCTGGCTGACACCCAGCCAGAGGGTTACGGGCAGCCGTTACAAGTGTTGCGAAGCCCCCACTCACGATACACAATATAGACGAGGTCTCCAGGCCGCAGGTTTTAATCCTTGTTGCGTGTCCTCCGTAACAAATGATGCGGCCCCCGACGCCCCCCCACGACCCGCGCGCTCTGGTTGCCTCTGCTCCTGGGGTGCGCCATCGCTTCTGCCTGGTGCAGTGGTTCGCCTAGTTCGCCGACACCGACGCCGACGGCGGCGATCACCACGGTGGTGGCGACGCCAGTTACGGCCATCGAGGTGCCCGTCAGCGACTCCCCGGCCGTACCGACCGCCCCCCTGCCCCCCGCCGCTGGCTCAACGTGGGTCACGTGTTCGGCGACACCGGCTGGTGTGGATCGCCTGCCATGCCGCTGCTGGCCAGGCTGATGACCAATCTGGGCGGCGACGTCTTCCTGGCCGGCGACCTGGCGTACCCCAACGGCACGCTCGACGAGTTCCAGCGTTGTTTCGATCCC
>SHUG01000072.1 GCA_009694735.1 Acidobacteriota bacterium
ATCAAGGCGAACACCTCCATCAAGGGGCAGGTGACCACTGCCGGCTGGGAGGGCTTCCGGCGCGCGGGCCACGAGCTGGTCGCGCCACGGGACGCCACGGTGGTTGCGAAGTTCAAGGCGGCGGGCGCCATCATCGTCGGGCACACCAACATGCCCGACCTGGCCAATAGCGACACCAATCGCAGCAGCTCGTTCGGCCGCACCGGTAATGCCTACGACGTGCGCTTCTCGCCCGGCGGGTCCTCGGGCGGCACGGTGACCGCCGTGGCCGCGAACATGGCGGTGCTCGGCAACGGCACCGACACCGGCAACTCGATTCGCATGCCGGCTGCCACCAGCGCGCTCGTCGGCGTGTTCCCGACGCGCGGACTGGTGAGCATCGCCGGCATCGCTCCCTTGGACTGGTTGCTCGACAACACGGGCCCGATCGCGCGGACCGCCACCGACGCCGCGATCGCGCTGGCGGTGATGGCCGGCGAGGATCCGCTCGATCCCCTCACCATGGGTTCGCCGGGCTCCGCGCAGCGTGCCCCCTATGAGCCGTATCTGAAGGCCGATGCCCTCAAGGGCAAGCGGTTCGCCGTGCCGGCGTTTGTCCTCGCCGGCAACGGCATTCCGTTCCATGGCATTCCGGCGGGTGTGCCTGAGGCGGCAGCCGACAAGTTGCGCGCGGCGGCGAACTTGCCGCTGCGATCAGAGACGCGCGAAATGTTCACGAAGGCGATCGAGGCTCTTCGCGCGGCGGGGGCCGAGGTGGTGGTCGACGATGGCGTTCTGCCCGCGACTTTCGCGAAGGCCGCCAGCCGCGTGGCGACTTACGCATATGTGGCAGACGGAACCAACCGCTTCCTCGCGGCATTCGGCCCGTCTGGGTACCACTCGGCGGCAGACTATTTGAAGGTCGTGGGCGCACCGCTCTTCGCATCGTCGATCGGGGCGGAGGACGGCTTCCGGCACCTTGGCGGCGTCCGAATTGATCAGCGCACCCTCGACACCGATCCCGACGCCGAGCGCGGCTACCGCGCGCCACGGCGTGCGATGCTGACGGCGTATCTGGAACCCCTCGAGCGCCTGAAACTGGATGGCTATGTCTATCCGGCGATTCAAATGCCGCCGCCAGACGAGACCATGCCGCAGGACGGCGGTGTCAGTGGCGGACCGCATTCGAACACCAGTTGGGTCAACATGATCGGCGTGCCCGCGGTGGTGGTTCCGGCGGGCTTCTACGCGAGTGGCCTGCCCTTCGGCCTGGAGTTCTCGGCGCGCCCGTGGACCGATGGCGATCTGCTGGCGATCGCTTACGCGTGGGAGCAGGCGACGCCTCCGCGCAAGCCGCCGACGCTGGTGGAGCAAGGCCTGCTCAGCGTGACACCTGCGCGCACGCCGCGGTGAGGATCCTCGAGCCCAGAGCCGATGCCCATTTCGTGGTCATGTCGACTGCTCGTGCTCGATCCGGCGACGGGCAATCGCTCCCGCAAGATGCCGCAGATGCCAAGTGAGAAGATACTCGACGCCGCCCACCGTTGCGACCGCAGTGTGCAGGGCGTCATTCGGAACGGTTACCGGAACGAGACCCCTGGCGAGCAAGAGAGTGGCGAGCACATCCACGGCCTCCGTGATCTGAACGAGGTGCCGGGTGTTATGCGCCGCCGTCGTCGTCGCGCGTACCGCCAGCCGCTCTCGGCGTCACTATCGTCCAGTCGACGAGGCGAAGATTTACGGCGGACGCTTTGGTGAGTTGTTGGAAGTCCCGCCTGTTCCTGGTCGCGAGCGGGATCTGCCGCGACACAGCTACTGCAGCAATCAGAATGTCGCCAAGCTTGCGGCGCTGGCTGCGGGTTGAAGCCGACCAAATGTCGGCCGCAACGGCAGCGGCGTCCTGGTCGAAGGGAAGCACCACGCAGTTGGCAACGAGGGCTTCGAACGCCTGGAGCTGCCGCTCAAAAGGCTTCCCAGCGCGAATGGCTGCCCGATACCCGCGCAGGCGCTCGAAGACGGTGACTGCGGTGATCGTCAGGCGCCCAAATTCGGCCAGGTATGAGACTGCACGTACCTTGACGAGGGTGTTGCCCCGGCTCAGTTCGGACAGCGTATCGGTATCGAGGACGACGGGCTCGGGAGCCATCGGCTCAGCGCTCCATCTCCCTGAGCTTTCGGGTCAGCAATCGAAGATCTGAGACTGGGACATCAGCAAGACTGGCCGATGCCAGTGCCAGGATGTCCGACGGGCTCGGAGCGATGTCAACGTCCTCGCCGTAGTGCCGACGCAGCACTGCAATCACCTGTCCCTCAAAGCTCCGCCCACATCGATCTGCGTCTGCGGCCAGCCTGTCTCGCAGCGCGGCGGGAAATCGGATCGTGCGGGCAATTGTCGTGTCGTGGGCGACGGCAGCGCGGCTCATAACCGAAAAAGTACCAAAGTGGTGTCCAAAAGGCAAGCCGGGTCAATTAAGACGCGCTGACGACTCCCTGCGCGGGGAGTCAACGCCCTTCGGATGTCTCGTCTCCGTTGTTTTCAAGTGCGCCTAACGGTCGCGTTCACCAGCGGCCGCTCAGGATCGCACCAGCGGACGTCTGGTGCAACGCGATGTTCGGCGGCGCCGCGTTCAAAGGTTCGGCCCGAGACCACGACTGGTGTGCCATAGAGCGAGAACTTGAAGCGCATCGTCGACTACTCGGTAGTACACGTAGTGCCGAATTCGAGAAAGCGTGACTCGCCGCACGTCTGACAACGTGGCTCGGCGTGCTCTTGTGCCCATGGCGGGCTGCACACAAAGCAGATCGAGGATCTGGTCAAGATCTTCAAGGACCGCTCCGGGGGCGGCCGGCCTGTTCTCGGCCCACCACGCCACGGCAGCCGCGATCTGCGTCCCAGCGTCGTCCGTGATCTCGATTGGCAGCGGGGTGTTCACGCGGAGCGGCGCAATTGCTCCCGCAATGCTTCCCACGAGACGACCTGACCTCGGTCTGCCTGGGCGATCGCCTCAAGGAGCGCGCGCTCCTCCTCAGGGGAAACCTCGAAGGTCTCCGCATCCTCTCTCGCGACAACGGTGACCACGGACCCCTCGGCCAAAGGTTCGCCCTCAAGAACGACCTTGCCCCCGACGATTCTCCCAGTGGCGACTTTCATGACTGAATCCTACACCTCCGCAAGGGTGCCGGCTGCGTTTTCCTGCGACGACGGGCCATCGACGAGAGAGCCAGTCCGATAACGAGAAGCAGACGATTCGTCAGACACGGTTCCCCATGCTCAAGTTCAGGAAACGGATGCTGCACCCGGCACGTTGACCGATTCGATGGGCTCGCCGCACAACGCCCCCCCGATTGAGAACGTGCAAGTCAATCATCGTGGTGGTGACGTCGCGATGCCCGAGTAGTTCCTGCACCGCGTCCGGCAGCATGGTGACCCGATCCTTGCCGCCCCTGGTCCAGCAGTCGCGGACGAGGTCGTTCTGGAGTTGAAGGGTCTGGCGGGCGACGTCACGCGCGGGCGAATTCTGCTACCCCACGATCGCCCAGTGGACATCGTGGCGTTGTGCCCTGCCGTCTGCCTCCAGCTTGATCAGATGCGCCAGCACGCTGTCGCGCGCCATTGCCACCAACGCCGGGGCCAGGGTAGCGTAGATGCGATCGGTGATCGCGTCGACGGTCTCAATTCTCTCGGCAAGCGCAGCCAGCACCTGCTCCTCGCGTTGGCGACGATGCTCGAGGTACTGCGTGATCAACCTCTCTGGATCCTCAATCACCGGTCCGTGCGCCGGCCAGGCGCGCGCCGGCGAGAGCTGACGCAACCGCTCGAGCGACACCAGGTAGTCGACAAGGTTCCCGCCATCAGAAGCAGGAATGAAGACGGTGCCGCCCAGCACCAGCAGGTCGCCCACGAAGAGAGAGCGCGAGTCCGCGTGCCACAGCGCAATGTGGTCCGGCGAGTGCCCGGGTGTGTGGAGAACCACAAGCGGGCCGGCGCCGCTCATCACCGTGTCACCGTCGGCGAGCGACCGCCACGGCATTCTGCCGTCTCGTTCCGGCCAGGGATACTTCGAGAAGCGAGCCGACGGCCAGCGCGACTGGATGACAGGCGCGCCACCTGTGTGATCGGAATGCGCGTGCGTGACGATGACCTCGGCCGGACCCGCAGGCAGAGAAGCGGCGATGGCATCGAGATGCGCCGCCTGCCCGACGCCGGCGTCGATCAGCACCGGGTGATCGCCGGGAATCAAGTAAGTCCAGTTGCCCTCGCCGGTGAACGGACCGGGATTACCCGCGTGCAGGAGCGTGGGTGTCATGACGCAGCCGTGAGAGTCCAATGAACGACACCGCGAACGCGACCAGCATCAATCCAGACGCGCTCAGGTACGGTGTCGTCATGCCGTAGGAGTCGTACAGGAACCCGCCCATCGCCGGCCCGACGACACGGCCAAGGCTGGCGAGCGAGGAGGCCAGGCCGAGGATGCCACCTTGATCGTTCGGATCCGACAGCCGCGACACCATCGACGACAGCGACGGGTTGTTGAAGCCCATGCCCACCGCCAACACGCCGAGGGCCACCAGCAACGTCGGCACACTCCACGCGAACGGCACCAATCCAACACCGAGTGCGATGCAGAAGATCGCCGCCGGGATCAGCCGCGCTTCGCCGACCCGCTGCACGACTATATGAACGAGTAGGCCTTGGATGACGGCCAGTACCAGGCCGATGAACGCAAACAGGAATCCAATCGAGGTAGAGGTAAAGCCGAAGCGCGCCTCGCTGAACAAGGCAAAGGTCGCCTCGAAGCTCGAGAACGCCGCCGTCACGATGAAGTAAAGCGAAAGCAACAACACCAGCGTGGGCTTGGTCAGCGCATGCTTGAACGCTTCCATCCGGCCCAGGGTCTTGGTCTCCGCGGACACCCGCCGCGATTCCGGCAACAGGAACCAGGCGGCCATGAAGTTGCCCAGGCACAGCACCGAGGCAAACCACATCGGCGCCTCGGGACTAATGCGGCTCAACAAGCCGCCAATCGCCGGACCGAAGATGAAACCGAGCCCGAACGCCGCGCCCACCATCCCCATGCCCTTCGCGCGGTTCTCAGGGGTCGTGACATCGGCAATGTAAGCCTGCGCCGTGGGAATGTTGGCGCCGGCAATGCCGCCAATAATGCGCGCGAAGAAGATCAGCGGCAGCGAGGTGGCCAGTGCCAACGCCAGGTACGACAGGCACGACCCCATCAAGCCCAGGAGGATGATCGGCTTGCGCCCAACCTTGTCGGACCAGCGTCCCCAAATCGGTGAGAACAGGAACTGCATCAGCGAAAAGCTGGTGCCGAGCAGGCCAATGGTAAACGCCGAGGCGCCGAACGACTCCGCATAGAACGGCAGCAGCGGGATGATGATCCCAAACCCCAGCAGGTCGATGAAGACGGTGATGAAGATGATGACGATCGGCGACATGTCCTTGATTACCAGAAGGCCGGCACTTTAGTGCCGGCGGTGAAGCCACAACGACAACGCGACGTAGTACACCGGAAACACCAACGACAGCGCCATCCAGGGACCGTCGGTGGCCGGCAGGCGCCAGATCATCCAGACCAGGAGTACGGCCCAGATCGTCCCGAGCACCAGGGTGGGCACCTTCAACCTTTTCGTGCGCGAAGGGTAGACGTAACGAACCGGCACGAACACCAGCAGCACCAGCACCATCAGCACCACTGCGTTGACGATCGGGTCGAGCTTCCAGACGTAGAGATAGACCACGACGATGTTCCAATAGGAAGGGAAACCCGTGAAGAAGTGATCGCCGGCGCTGACCTTGGCATTGGCCTGGCCAAACCCATAGGCGCTGGAAATCAACATTGCCGCGCAGACCGGAAACGCGACGGGCACCAGCTCGGCCTGCCACACGATCAGCACGGGCACGAAGACATAGGTCAGGTAATCAACGATATCGTCGAGACGGGCGCCGTCGTAGTTGGGCAGGCGCTCTTTGACCTTGAGCGCGCGCGCCAGCACGCCATCCGTGGCATCGACGAACGTGGCGACGACGAGGTAGATGAAGGCCGCGCGAAAATTGTGCGCGAACGTGACGCCGGTCGCGAGCAGGGCGATCACGGCGCCAGTGGCCGTGTAGAGATGGGCGACCCAGGGAAGGATCGGCACCACGTCAGAGGCGGCGTTGGGCGTTCGGGAACGAGTTCCAGACCGGCACGCCGCAGAAGTGGGAGCCTTCGGTGCACCGGGGCGACACGATCTTGTTGCGCAACACGCAGGGCGGACCGAGGTAGCGCCCGAGCTGCGGATGAATTTCCTTGACCTGTCCGATCTCGTCCATCGAGGCCAGGTAGATCTCCTCCTGCGCGTTGAAGCAGGTGCGCAACGTCCACTTGTGCTGGAGGGCGATGAACGATCCCGACTCGACCAGGCGCAGGGCCTTGGCGTTGGGCACCACGTAGAGCGCGTACTCGAGCGGCACGCCCAACGCGAGCAGCCGGTTCTTGGCGGCCCACGCGTCGGCCATCGCCTGCTCGTACAGGACCAGCGCCTGGGCATTCCGCCGAATGAGGCGTGGCGTGATGTAGTCGGGCGCGGTGGTGTCGGCCAGCGTCATCATGGGCCGCGACGCCGGCACCATGCGGTGGCGTTGATCCTGCGAATCCGCGGTGTGGCTCAACTTCTTCTCGAACACGTAGTTGGCATGGTGGAGCGTGCGCATCATCGGCGAGTGGTACGCGACGTCGAGCATGTCGACGCGATACGGGTTGCGGGCCGGGTTCATCACCCGGTCGATCGCCTCGCCATCGTCCATTTCCACGGTGGTGATGCCGAAGGTGGCGCGGACGGCATCGGCGACCACGCGCTCGGCGCCCGCCGACCAGTCGCGCAGGCGCGAGACGCGGCCCTGCAGGCGGCGATCGAACTCGGCGGCGAACGCATCGCCCGACGCACGCGTGTTCGGGAACTGCAGTTCGGGCATCGCCTCGCGGGCGAAGGTGTCGAGGCCGATCTTGTCGAAGAACAGCGGGTCGACTTCCTTGACGAGGTCGACCATGGCGCCAATCACCATGGCGGCTTCGTACGGCACGTCGCCGGCGTTGAGCATGCGGTGCAGGCGATGCAGCACGATGCCCGACACGGTGTGCACCATCGAGGTGAAGGCGCCGATCGGAATGACGTAGCGCGCCGTCTCGATCGCCTTCTTTTCAGCCTCGCGTTCAATGGTCTTGAGGCGCGCCGCGTTATTGGTCGGCCTGACGTAGCGCAGTTCCTTCAGGATGGCCCAGGCATCATCCTTGAGCAGCGCGGAGATCTTCGCGTAGGCATCCCAGGCGCGCAGCACGGCCTGCTCATAAACGTCGAGGGCTTCGCCGGTGATGGGTGGCACGAACGCGCGCGGCTCGTTCAGCTTGACGTAGCGCTGACTGGACTGCTCGGAGTTATAGAACGGGTACGAGTGCAGGACGCTCCACACCAGCTGGCGCGAGATGTTTTCGAGGCCGAACTCAAAATGCGCGTGCTGAAATACGGTGTGGTGGCCGCCCTCGAACGTCAGCGGACCAATGGAATCCCGCTGTTTGTCGGTGATTTCGCTGCGCTCGATGACGCGCGGCGAATAGCACGTGCGGGCCGCCGCGATGGCGCCATCGTAAGGGACGGCCGGCGACGACAGCAGCGTGACCTTCGGAGGCGCGGTGGCGAGGGCAACGGCAGGCATGTGCGGAGCTTGCAATTATACGCGGACATCCGCTGTTTCCCTGCGTCGAGCTAGTGCTAATATCCGCAGGAACCGCCGGGATGCTCCCGGCGGACACAACAAGGATTGGCACCATGGCACGCCTGATCGGAACCGTCGCGTTGGCGCTCGTGCTTTCACCACTCGTCGCGTCGGCTCAGCTGGCGCCGGCGGATGCCGGCAGCTTCATCGGCAACTGGACGCTCACCCTCGATAGCCCACAGGGCGCCATGGAGCAGTCGGTGGTCCTCAAAGACGAGGGCGGCAAGGTGGTCGCCGAGATGTCGAGCCAGATTCAGCCCGAAACCCAGAAGGTGACCGACGTCACCAAGGACAAGGACAACCTGGTGCTGAAGTTCGCCGGCAACTTTCAGGGCAACCCGTTCGATGCGGTCATCACGATGACCCCGGATGGCACCGACAAGGTGAAGGTGTTATTCGACATCAACGGCGGCCAGTTCTCGATGAACGGCACCGGCGTCAAGAAGTAAGAGCGTCCTCGTCTTCCTCGTCCTGGTCTTCGTCGTCCTTGTCCCGGCGCGCGTGGTAGCGCGAGTACTCTTCGAGATAGGTCAGCGATTCGAGCGACTTCATGCGGTCGAAGAACAGCACGCCATCGAGGTGATCGGTTTCGTGCTGCACGACCCGGGCAGCAAAGTCCTTCAGGTCGAGCTCAAAGCGCTTGGCGTTGCGGTCGAGCGCCGACACCTTGATGTGCTGCGCGCGCGGCACGCGGCCGCGCACGTCGGGAATGCTCAGGCAGCCTTCCCAGCCTTCCAGTGTCTGGTCGCCGATGACGGTGATCTCGGGGTTGATGAAGACCACGGCGTCACCCTCGCCCTGGCCGTCGGGGTCGAGCATGGCGACGAAAATCCGCAGGCTCTCGTGCACTTGTGGGGCGGCCAGGCCAGCGCCCGAGTACTCGAACATGGTGTCGACCATGCTGTCGATGAAGTCCTGCACGGTCCGCTGCTTGAGCTCGAGCTTGTCAACGGGCCGGGCCTTGGCCCGGAGGACGGGATGGCCCATCCGGGCAACTTTAAGGATCGACATGCAAGAATTCTATACTGAGGGCCTTGGGGCTTGGGACCTGGGGCTTGGGCTTCACTCAACAACCATGCATTCGCACGACCTGAACCCGCCCTACAAGTTCTGCCCCGTCTGCGGCAGCCCGCTCGAGCCTCGGGTCTTGAAGGTGACCGAGCCGAAGCGGCTGGTGTGCACGAGCGCCGCCTGCGGATTCGTGTTCTACCTGGATCCCAAGATCGCCGTCGGCACCATCATCCGTGTCAACGACGGGCGGCAGATCGTGCTGGTGAAGCGGGCCATTGAGCCCGGCTACGGCAAGTGGGTCTTTCCCGGTGGCTATGTCGACCGCGGCGAGGAGATCACGCTCGCCGCCATTCGCGAGGCGCGAGAAGAAGCCGGTCTCGACGTGCGGCTCGATCACCTGGTCAACATCTACTCGTACGCCGGCCGGACGCCGGTGATCATCGTCTACGCGGCAACCAAGATCTCGGGCGAGCTGGCCGTGGACGACGAGGGGCTGGAAGCGCGCGAGTTCGACCTCGACGCGATCCCGTGGGATGAACTGGCGTTTCGCAGCACGAGCGAAGCGCTGCGCGACTACCTGGCTGCGCGTTAGTCGCCGGGCGCGCCGGGCAACAACGGTTCGAGGTCGAGCGTCTGCGCGCCGTTCTCGGTGCAGACGGCGAACTGCGACTCGCCCGCGCGGTACATCGCCACGCCGGCGTACTCCCCGCGCTTGTTGAGTACGAAGAAGCGGATATTGAAGTTGGGGTTGCCCTTGGTGTTGAGCAACCGCGCTTCAATGGTGTTGGCCTTGATTCGCTTGAGCGCTTCCATGCCGGCATCCTTCGGCGACATGCCGCGGCGCATCGATTCCACGATCAGGAATGACGAGAGGTTGTAGAGGTTCGCCTCACCACGCCCGGTCGATCCGGCGGCGCCGACTTCGTTGTCGACGTAGAGGCCGGCGCCCAGGATCGGCGAGTCGCCGGTGCGCCCGGGAATCTTCCACGCCAGCCCGCTGGTGGTGGTCACGCCACACAGGTCGCCGGCGGGGCCAATGCCGTTGCAGTTGATCGTTCCCCAGAAGCTGCCCTCGGGAATCAATCCGTCGCGCACCATCGACAGGCCGGCCGCCAGCGATCGCGCTTGCGCCGCCGCTTCATCACCGGGATCCTTCTCGTGCCGAGGCTTAGGTTGGCGTTCAGCACCATTGGGATCGAGCCAGTGCTCGGGGTCGACGCGGCGCTTCCACTCGCGCCACAACCGGCGCGAGTTGTCGGTGTTGAGATCGTCCTCGACAGTGAAGCCCATGTGACGGGCGAACTGCTGCGCGCCGGCGCCGGACAGCAGGTGATGATCGGTGTACTCCATCACGGCTTTGGCCACCAGCGAGGGCATGCGCACGCCCTCCAGGCATGCCACGGCACCGGCCCGCTTCTTGGGGCCGTGCATGCACGACGCATCGAGTTCGATCACGCCATTGGCGTTTGGCAGCGCGCCGTAGCCGATACCGGTTTCGAGCGGATCGAGTTCCGGAATGTTGACGCCGGCAATCAGCGCATCGAGGACGTCCTGGCCGCTGGTGATCAGCTTGAACGCACGCTGCACCGCGTTCTCGCTGCCGCCGTTCTTGAACTCCCAGCCGGAGTAGTCAGAGATCACCACCGGCCGCACACTGCGCATCACGGCGGGGGCTTGCTGCGTAGACGGCGTCTGGGCAATGCCAGTCAGCGGCACCGCTGCAGCAAGGGAGGCGGACTTCACGAAATCGCGGCGGGTAATCATGGGAAGAGAATAGTCCAATTGGTGATTTGGTGATTTTGGATACGGGCTAGGGTTGTCGGCCCTTGATCGCTCCCGACAGAATCGCCTTCCGAACGTCGTCGATGGTCGCTATTCCCCCGGGCGCCGTGGCACTCCACTCGAATCGCGTGCCGGCCGGCGTCCAGTGAAACAGCGCCACATGCCACGTGTGGGCGATCCCGCCGCGTTCGAAATAGACGAGGCAGTGGTCGGTCGAGCACCCCGCCGCAACCAGTCGCCGGGTCGGCAGGTTGGGATTGACGACCACATCGGTCATCCGAAACTCGGCTCCTGGCTCGGCGAGGTCGAGTGCCTGGCTGCCGAATGACGCCTGCAGCCCGTCGCGAACGCCGAGCGGCAGGCCCCTGATGGACGAGACCGTCTGAAAGCGCTCGGCCTGCAGGTGGGCCCAGAACGGCCCGGACAGCGCGGTGGCGTCAGTCGCCTGACGTCCAACCGCCACGGCCGAGCACAAGCTCACGCCGATCACGCAAAGAAGTTGTGTGAGACGACGCCTCAGTCGCAATTCGGCACTCCATGGGTCAACGTCGCACCTCGTAACGAAGCGCCACCATGCCGCTTTAGTATCCCTTCACCTCGACGAGGTGCCGCGGCACATTCTTGTCGAGCCGATCGAAGAACGACACTCCATCGCCAATCGGGATGGGCATGATCGAATAGCGAACTTCGTCGGCCATGGCCAACATAACAACCTCGAGGGCGGTCGGTCAAAAGTAGATAGCGTAAGGGAACGGGTTCGAATCGTTCAGCGGTCTAGACTCGGCGTTCAGCCGCGCCGCGCGAGGCAGGGTACCACCGAGCGCGGCTCCAGGCCGGTGTTAGCCCGCTTTTCGGCGAGTGCCACGTTGCGTTTGGTCGGTCGACGAAGTTGCGGCGATGATTGACCGGAGCTGAAGTCGTACTCGGCGCGGAGACCGTTCGATCGGGCCGTCTTAGGGCGTCGGCTTGACGTTTTCTTCATGGCGTTTCTGTTCGGACTTGGTGGCCCGGCGCGCGTGGTCCGCGAACACGGCCAACGCTTCGTCAAAGGGCACACTGTGTTTCTGGAGATTGGCCTTTGCTTTCGCGTCATCCCATTCAAACTCGAAGCTCATCGGAATTGCCCGAGCCTGGCACGTTCGGCCGACGCGGGGCTTGTCGGGCTAACGTGCCGCTTCAGCCGCGGCACCTCATGGGCGCAGATTCTGAGTGGAGGCCGCGGCCTTTCGATCTGTCGCCAGCCACCGGGTAAACGCAGAGGCTTCCTTTCGGAAGGCGTTCCTTTCCGGGGGCCAAATCTGCAGCACGCGGGCCTGCGGCGTTTCGAGCAGCGGCGTCACCTGCAGGCCGTCGAGCTCGATGGCCCTGGGCAACCACGATCGCGAACTGCCGATCGGGTACTCCTTAAAGACATCAACCACGAGCACGCGGTCCGGCAGCGTGCCGTCCGGGTTGGGCGCGAACAGGCCGCCTGGCCGGAACACCGCGGGGGCGCCGGTGTAGACGCCGGCGGCGGTGCCGTCACGAAGCGTGACGAGAAACCGCTCGCGGACGAAGTCATCCAGCGCCAGCCAGCGATCGATGCGGCCCACCAGCAGCAAGCAAGCGAGTTCGTCGGTGCAGGCGATGCGATCCGCCGGTTGAATGCCGGCGCGCACTTGGTCGAGGCCGGCGACATCGATGGTTGGCCTGGCCGCCGCGAGGCGAGCGGCCGGCGATCCCGTTCCGCGCCATTGATCGACGCCCACCGCCAGAGTGACCAGTGCCATCACGGCCAGCCCGAGGCGGCGGCTGGCAGAAGACAAAGGCGGCAAGTGATGGCTGACGATTGCATCCGTGTCGATGGCAATCGCGCCCATCATGAACGCCACCGGCATCAGGAGGTAGTTGCTGGTGATACCGGAGTCGATGGCGCCGAACCACAGCACCCAGAACAGCCACAGCAGGTGTGCGGCCCGTTCGTGCGGCTTCCATTCGCCGCCGGCACCGGCCAGGCGCGCCACCAGGCCCGCCAACACGACGGCGGTGGCGACCGGGTTCACCGAGGCAATCTGCCGGAACATGTCTAGCGGATACATGGCGCCGTCAGACAGCACCGACGCGACGAGCGCGGCGTTCAACGGGCCGGTGTTGGTCGCGCGCGCGAGCGAGAATGCGATCACCATCGCGGTGCCACACATGGCGAGCACCGCGGCGAGAGCCGCGCGGCGTGGCACGACGAGCCACGCCAGCACCATTGCCGCGAGCAGGAATCCATACTGCCGATCCGCGGGCACCTCGAACAGGTTCAGCACCTGCCACAGGAAGAACCGCCTCACCATCGTCTCGCCGTTGCCCGGCTGAAGGTAGTGAAGGACAAACAGCGCGGCTTGTGTCGCGACCAGACCGCTGACGATAGCGGCGGTCGCGGCCAACCAATGCCGTCGCCGGGCGCGTTCATCGAGGAGCGCGCACAGGAAGGGGACGGCCGCCAAGGTAAACGCGAGCTCGTGCGTCAATCGGCACAGGGCCGCGATGACAGCGAGGGTGGTTAACGTGCGTACGGTGCGTAGAGTGCGTAGGGGAAAGGTGCCGAGAGCGCTCATCACCCACAACACTGAGAGATAAAGGGTCAGGAACGGCGCATAAAAGCGGGCGGTCGTCGCGGTGGCCCAGAACGGCAGCGACACCGACACCAGGGTCGTTGCCAGCAGCGCGGCGCGATCGGTGGTGAGGCGCCGGACGATCGCGAACGTCAGCACAATCGAGGCAAGCGCGCAGAGCAGGCTCAGTGCGCGAAACGATGGCAGCTCCGTGCCTGAGAGGCCGCCAGCGACCCAGCTGCCATAGGAGTACGCAAGGCCGCGATCGTAGAGGAGGCCCGATGGCAGGAGTGGCAGGCCCTTGGCCTGGATCCCGCGGACGGCAAAGACCGTGAACTCTTCGTCAACGGAGTAGCCGGCGCGGGTGAGCTCAAACGCGCCGGCGACAAGCATCACCGTCGCGAGCAGAACCACGGCAACCCGCGCGGGTTGCCTTAACACTACGCTCACGCGATGGTGATGGCCTTGCTGAGATAGACATCCTGGATCGCGTTCAGCAAGCCGACGCCTTCGTTCATGGGACGCTGAAACGCCTTGCGGCCCGAGATCAGGCCCATGCCGCCGGCGCGCTTGTTGATCACGGATGTCTTCACGGCTTCCTTCAGGTCGCTCTCGCCGGCCGACGCGCCGCCTGAGTTGATGAGACCGGCGCGGCCCATGTAGCAATTGGCGAGCTGGTAGCGCGTGAGGTCGATCGGGTGATCGCTGCTCAATTCGCTGTAAACCTTCTTGTGGGTCTTGCCGAAGTTGGCGATGGCGTTGTAGCCGCCGTTGGTCTCGGGCAGCTTCTGCTTGATGATGTCGGCCTCGATGGTCACGCCCAGGTGGTTGGCCTGCCCGGTGAGGTCGGCAGCGAGGTGATAATCGACATCCTTGGTCTTGAAGGCGCTGTTGCGCAGGTAGCACCACAAGACGGTGAACATGCCCAGCTCGTGCGCGTGCTGGAACATCTCCGTGACTTCCTGGATCTGGCGTTTCGACTCTTCCGAGCCGAAATAGATGGTCGCCCCGACGCCGGCCGCGCCCATGTCGAAGCCCTGCTTGACGCTGGCAAAGCGGATCTGGTCGTAGGCGTTGGGATACGAGATGAACTCGTTGTGGTTCAGCTTGAGGATGAACGGAATCTTGTGCGCGTACTTCCTGGCGACCATGCCGAGCACCCCGAGCGTGGATGCCACGCCGTTGCAGCCGCCTTCGATGGCCAGCTTGACGATGCTCTCGGGATCGAAATACTGAGGGTTGGGCGCGAACGACGCGCCCGCGGAATGCTCAATGCCCTGGTCCACCGGCAGGATCGAGACGTAGCCAGTACCGCCCAGGCGCCCGTGATCGAACAGCGACTGCAGGCGTCCCAGCACCGGTACCGGCCGGTTCGACGCGCTGTGGATGCGTTCCACGAAGTCGGGCCCTGGCAAATGCAGGCTCTCTTTCGGGATCTTGCACTGGTGCTTGAGAAGGGTGCTGGCGTCGGCTCCGAGAATCTCTTCGACGGTAGGCATGACGTTTTACTTTATCACCGGGGCCGCCGATGACGCAGGTGACGCCGCCCCCGGATAAGTCAGGTTTTCCACAACGGCCTGGGCAATGGCGGCCTTGACCATGTCGGCGATCGGCAGGGTCGCTTCCACCTCATCAATCTGGTGCCGGCGGGCATGGGTTTCCGGATGCCTGGGCGTGAACAAGGTGCAGGTGTCCTGGTCGGGCACGATCGAGATCTCGAAGGTGCCAATCCGCTGTGCCTGCCCGATAATTTCTTCCTTGTCCATGCCGACCAGCGGCCGCAGGATCGGCAGCGTGGTGGCGCTGTCGACGGCGGCAATATTGTCGAGGGTCTGCGACGCCACCTGGCCAATGACATCGCCAGTGACGAGCGCGCGGGCACGCACGTGGCGGGCTATCCGCTCGGCAATTTTCAGCATGAACCGCCGATAGACGATCACGCGCAGGTCGCCGGGGACACTGAGCGTGACCTGCCGCTGCAACTCCCCGAACGGCACCAGGTAGAGCCGCGAACGCAACTGGTACCGCGTCAGGACCTCGGCTAGCCGCCGCGCCTTCTCCTGCGACGTGTTCGACAGGAACGGCGCGCTGTGAAAGTGCACGAACGTGACGTGGCAGCCGCGCTTCATCAGGCGCCAGGCCGCCACCGGCGAGTCGATGCCGCCCGACAACAGCGCGGTGACGCGGCCGGCCGTGCCGGTGGGCAGCCCGCCGGGGCCCGCCTCCTCGTTCATGTAGAGAAACGCGTGGCCGGGCACGATCTCCACGCCGATCACCAGGTCGGCGTGCTTGAGGTCGACCTTCCACCCGCGTGCGTGCCATACCTTCGAGCCCAGGTCGCGCGCGAGGTCCGGCGACGGCACCCCGAAATGCTGATCGGCCCGCCGGACGTGGACGCGAAAGCTCGACACGCTCTCGCGCGGCGGCAGCCGCGACACGATCGCCTCGGCCATGCCCTCGAAGTCGAGCGGCACGCGCGTGGCGACCGAGTAGTTGGCAATGCCGAACACCCGCGCCATGCGGTCGCGAATCTCATCGGCCGTGGCCTCGCGGCCCAGAACGATCTCAATGCGACCCATCGGCGTCAGAATTTCACGCACGCTCAGGCCCGCCAGGGCCATGTGCAGGTGGCGAACCAGCCGCCCGATGAACCACGGCCGGTTCTTCCCCTTGAGGGCGACCTCCGAGTAGTGGGCGAGGATGGATGTCATCCGGTGGCGACCCGCGCCGCGCGGTGGCCAGACACCGCCGCGGATTCGATCGTCGCCGGCAGGCCGGTGTCGACCCAGTCACCGGCCAGCAGCAGGCCGGCAATCGCCGTCGCGGTCTGGGGGCGAGGGGGCGCGTCGGGCGCCAGCGAAAACGTCGAGCGCTTCTCGCGGACCGCCAGACCCTTGCGGACCACGGCCACGCGGGTGGCCGGCAACGCCGACCGCACATCCGCGAGCGCGGTGGCAATCAACGCCTCGTTGGTCATCGACACAATCGCTTCAGCTCCGCTCGAGATCATCGACAAGTGCGATCCGGATCCACCGACGATGGCGCGGCGATCGAACACCCATTGGAAGGCGCGGCCGGGCAGGCCGATGAGCGGCTCGTGCATCACCGGACGGTCGAACCACAGGTTCACGGTCACGATCGGCAGGCTGGCCAACGCCGACGCGTTCGCGAGGGTGGCGGCCAGCGCGGCTGGCGGCGCATCAAACAAGGCGCCGAGTGCGTGCCACGGCACGGTGGAGATCACGGTGGGCGCCGGAACATGCTCTCCGCGCACGCGGACGCCGGTGACGCGGCCATCGGCGATGGCGACCTTGGCCGGCGCATTGACGCGCACTTCGTGTCCGCGCGCTTCAAGCCAGGCCCGCGCCGGTTCGGCATACATCTCGTCAAGTGGCACGGCAGGTATCACCAGCGACGCCGCCGCGGGATCGGGCCCAAACATCTGTTCGAGCACAGCGACGAAATACGACGCGGCCGCCTGGTCGATCGACTGATTCAGCGCTGCCAGGGCGAGGGGTTCCCAGAACAGCTCGCACAAGCGTGGCGCCTGGCCGTGGCGGGTCAACCAATCGCGAACGGTTTCGCGGGATGGTCCGGCTAAAGCCGGACGCCACATTGAATCAGGTCCGGCTAAAGCCGGACGCCACATTGGAGCAAACATTGGAGCAGACACTGGAGCAGTGCCGATGTAGCGTCCGGCTTTAGCCGGACCTGATGCTGCGCCGATGCGAAGAATCGACAGGCGCTCGCGCCAGCTGAGCGCGTCCCAGGCGAGCACACCGCCAAGCAGATGCAGCGGCGACGGCAGCGGCGGCAGCTTCAACACCGACTCGTGGCCCTGCCGATCGATCATCGCCAGGGCCAGCCCGGCCTGCCATCGCACCCGGTCCGAGGCGCCAAT
>SHUG01000073.1 GCA_009694735.1 Acidobacteriota bacterium
CTGCGCCACGCGCGCGCGGTGCGCCGGCTCGGGTCAGCGGCGATCGACATGTGCTGGGTGGCCGCCGGGCGCATGGAGGGGTTCTGGGAAGCGAGCCTGAAGCCGTGGGACACGCGCGCGGCCGCCCTGATCCTGCAAGAGGCTGGTGGTCGCGTGACCGCGATGGATGGTGGGAAGTGGATCCCCGAGAATGGCGACATTCTCGCCACCAACGGGCTGATTCACGAGGAGTGTTTGCGGATTCTGAGGTCCGCCTGAAGGCGGACACTACATCGACGTCGCGTCCGGCCTTTGCCAGACAATGTGGCGTCCGGCTTTAGCCGGACCGGCGCCGATAGAGCGCGACGTTCCCACCTTCACACACGCGCTCGAACCCGCGCAGGAACTCCGGCCATTGCTTCGCCTTCTGGTGCAGCAGGTCGCCACCCTCGGCGGCTTCTTCCACCAAGACCCACCCCGTGAACGCCACCGGGCCGTAGGCATACGCGGCCTGCCAGGTGGGGCCGCTGCCCTCGTGCAGGAAGTCGGCGAGATGGAAGCCCACCAGCGACAGTTCCTGCATGTAATGCGCGAGGGCGCCCATGCTGGCCATGATGGTCGTGCCGTCGTAGGACTGGCGCAGGCACTGCGTCACGGCCTGGCGCCCGATGCCGTTCTCGCGATCCAACTGCGCTTCGACAATCATCGGGGCTTGGCGATCGAACGGGCGTGCCTGAAGGACGATGGCGGTGAACAGAATGATGGCAATGGGCGCTGCGGCTCGGCGGGCGAGGCCGACGCTGGCGCCAATGCACGCCGCGCACCCGAGGATCAGTGGCACCTCGTAGCGAATGCGAAACGGGTGGCCAGACACGAAAGCATAGAAGGGTAGGGCCGCCGACGCCAGCAGAACCAGCGGGAACACCAAACCGCTTCGGGACCGGCGCCAGATGGCCGCCAGGATCAGGACCATCGCGGCCACCTCCGCCGCGACTACCAGTCGCGCGCCGCCAAGGTCGGACAGGCCCTCGAGAATCGCCTCGGCCACGACCAGTGGTTGCCCCTGAAGCTTCAGATCAGGCACGTAGAATCCGCCGGTGACAAACCACTCACCAATGCTGGCGAAGCTCATGCCCATGAAGCAGAGCACGGCGCCGGCGGGATAGCAGGCGAGGCGCGCCATGCTGGTGGCGACGATCGCCAGTGGCGTGCCCATCCGCCACTTCACCCAGGCGGCCAGCGCCATGGCCGCACCGACGATCGGCCACGCCTCATAACGCGTGAGGCACGCCGCCACGATCGTCCAGCCGGCGGCGCGCCGTATCGGCACCTCGCCCGAGAGCGCCCACTCCGCCAGATGCAACACGACGAGGCTCGAGAGCGCAAACAGCAGCGGCTCGGTCATCGGCGTACTTTGCAGATACAGCACGTTCGGGTTGGCAGCGAAGAGGGCGGCCGCCAGGCCCGCGCCCCACGGCGACCCGGTCACGCGGATGACCAGGGCCGACAGGCAGGCCACGGTGACGGCAAACGAGACAATCGACACCAGGATGGCGGAGGCCCCGGTTTGATACATCCAGTCGAACTGGACCGGCAGCGCGTTGAGCACGTGCGGCAAGGGGAGCCACACGGCGCCGATTTGCTCCCAACTGGGCGTGAGGCTGTCGAAGATGCGCCGGGCCACGACCAGGTGGGCCTTGGCGTCGTAATGGCTCAGGGACAGGCCGGCCGACCAATACACCGCCGCCGCGACCATGCCCAGCAGGGCGGCCGCGCCGCCCAGCGCACGCGACAGGGGATCGAAAGAGGGCACGTCTCGCTATATAATGCCTCGTCCCGCTCAATGATTCCCGAGCTTTCGATCGTCATCCCCGTCCACAACGAGTCGCCCAACATCAAGCCCCTCTATGAGGAGCTGACGCTGACGTTGGGACAGTACGGCCGCGCCTACGAGCTGCTGGTGGTGGACGATGGCAGCACGGACGATACGTTTGAGCAATTGGCGCTGCTGCAGTCGCGCGACCCGCGGCTGCGGGTGATTCGCTTTCGCCGCAACTTCGGGCAGACCGCCGCGTTTGCCGCCGGCATTGCCCATGCCCGCGGCCGGCTCGTCGTCACCTCCGACGGCGACCTGCAGAACGACCCTCGCGATATTGCGGCGATGGTGGCGATGATCGACCAGGGCAACGACATCGTGTGCGGCTGGCGCAAGGATCGCAAGGACACGTTCATTACCCGCCGCGTGCCGTCGATCCTCGCCAACAAGCTGATCTCGTGGGCGACCGGCGTGCCGCTGCACGACTATGGTTGTTCGCTGAAGGTGTTCCGCTCTGAAGTGATCAAGCCGCTGCGCCTCTACGGCGAGATGCATCGCTTCCTGCCCGCCATCGCCAGCCAGATCGGCGTCAAGATCGCCGAGATGGAGGTGAACCACCGCGCGCGTCGCGCCGGGGTCACGAAATACGGCCTGTCGCGGACCATCCGCGTGGTGCTCGACCTGGCGACGGTGAAGTTCCTGCTCGATTACTCGACGCGCCCGCTGCAGATCTTCGGCCTGATTGGCATCATCGTCGGCGGCCTCGGGGCGCTCGTCACCGGGTGGCTGGCCTACGTGCGCCTGTTCCTGCACCAGGGCATCGCCGATCGGCCGCTGCTGCTGCTCGGCGTGATGATGGTCTTCATTGGCGTGCAGCTGGTGACCTTCGGTTTGCTCGCCGAGGTGATGGCACGCACGTACTACGAATCCCAGAACAAACCCACCTACGTGATTCGCGAGGTGCGCGAGTCGGCTGACCTCGCCGCGGTCGCGCGCTGATGGCCACCCGCCCCGCGCGCGAGAACGATCCGCGGATCACGGTGATTCAGCAGGAACTGTTCAACGAGAACCGCTCGCAGGCCGACAAGTACCGCGAGCTGTTCGTGGGGCAGCCCGGCGCCTGGGCCCTGATCAAGTATGAGCTGGCGATGGTGCTGGCGAGCTGGGTGCCCGGCGCGATTGGCCTGGTGCTGCGGTCAAAGCTCTATCCGCTGGTGCTCGGCTCGGTCGGCCGCAACGTGGTCTTCGGCGTCGGTGTCACCCTGCGCCACCCGCACAAGATCCACATTGGCGATAACGTCGTGATCGACGACTTGTGCTGCCTCGACGCCAAGGGCACCGACAACCAGGGCATCCAGATCGGCAGCGGCGTGTTCGTGGGCCGCAACACGATTCTCAGTTGCAAGAATGGCGACATCATCATCGACGACCGCGCCAACCTCGGCTTCAACTGTGAAATCTTCTCGGCGTTCCGCGTCCGTGTCGGCAAGGACACCCTGATGGCGGCCTACACCTACCTGGTGGGCGGCGATCATCTGTACGACCGCACCGACATCCCCGTGTTGCAGCAGGGCCGCACGGCGCGCGGCATCGACGTTGGCGACGGCGTCTGGCTGGGCACTCACGTGGTGGTGACCGACGGCTCGACTATTGGTCGCGACGCGATCATCGGCGCCGGCGCGGTGGTGGTCGGCGAAATGCCGGAGTTTGCGATCGCCACGGGCATTCCGGCCAAGGTCGTTCGTGACCGCCGTGAGCCCCAAGCCCACAGTTACACCCTGCAAGCCCCAAGCCCCAAGCCCCAAGCCTGACTTATGTGCGGAATCGTCGGCATTGTCGATCGTGACCTGACGCGGCCGGTCGGCGCCGACGAACTCCAGCAGATGGTGCGGATGCTGCACCACCGCGGGCCTGACGAAGAGGGCAGCATCACGCTCAACGGGGTCGGCCTCGGCATGCGGCGGCTGGCGATCGTCGACCTCGCCACCGGGCAACAGCCGATCCTGAACGAGACCGGCGACATCAAGATCGTCGCCAACGGCGAGATCTACAATTTCCAGGCGCTGCGCGACGAGCTCGAAGGTTACGGTCACACGTTTCGGTCGCGCCATTCCGACATCGAGGTGCTCGTTCATGCCTACGAACAATGGGGTGAGGACTTCCTGCCGCGTTT
Organism: Acidobacteriota bacterium; assembly: GCA_009694735.1. Lineage (GTDB taxonomy): Bacteria > Acidobacteriota > Vicinamibacteria > Vicinamibacterales > UBA2999 > 12-FULL-67-14b. The sequence continues at coordinate 3,969 of SHUG01000073.1, forward strand.
GCGCGGCATGTTCGCGTTGGCTATTTGGGACGGCCGCACCAAGACCCTGATCGCCGCGCGCGATCGGGCCGGCGAGAAGCCGCTCTATTGGACGCTCACGGCGCACGGCCTGCTGCTGGCGTCGGAGGTCAAGGCGCTGCTGGTGCGGCCCGAGGTGTCGCGCGAGCTGGATCCGATTTCGCTCGATCAGTTCCTCACCTACGAGTACGTGCTGGCGCCGCGGACGATGATCAAGGGCGTGCACAAGATCCCGCCCGCGCACTTCCTGAAATATCGCGATGGCGAAGTCACGCTGCATCGTTACTGGGATGCGGCCGAGGTGCCGCTGCGCGCGTGGGACGATCGCGAAGCGGCCGACGCGCTGCGCGCGGCCCTGCGCAAGGCCGTCGTCAGCCAGCTGATGGCGGAGGTGCCGCTCGGTGCGTTCCTCTCGGGCGGCATCGATTCCAGTTCGCTGGTGGCGTTCATGAGCGAATCGGCGGCACAGCCCGTGAACAGCTTCAGCATCGGCTTCAGCGACGGCACCTACAACGAGTTGCCGTATGCCCGCGAAGTGGCGGCGCTGTTCAAGACCAATCACCGTGAGCGCAGCGTCTCGCCGGATCTCGGCGATCTGTTCGAGCGGCTGGTGGTGCACCTGGACGAGCCGTTCGCCGACGTGTCGATGTTCCCGACCTTCAGCGTGTCGGAGCTGGCGCGTGAGCACGTGAAGGTGGTGTTGTCGGGGGACGGCGGTGACGAACTATTTGGCGGCTACGACGCCTATCAGGCGCAGGCGCTCGCCGCGAAACTCGGCTGGATGGGCGAGGCCTTGATGCCCGCGCTCGCCGGTGTGGCCGCCGCGCTGCCGCCGACCGAGAAGAAGAAGGGTCTCGTCAACAAGGTCAAGCGGTTTAGTGCCGGCGCCACCGCCGCGCCCGCCGACCTCGGTCACTACCGCTGGATGGTCTACTTGAACGCGCGCGACAAGGCGCGGCTCTATCGCAGCGGGCTGCGCGACGCCCTCGGCGCCACCGACGTCTACGCGCCGGTGCGCGACGCGCTGGCCCGGTTCGGCCAGGACGACTTGCTCAACCGGCAGCTCTATGCGGACCTGAGCCTGTACCTGGCTGACGATATTCTCGTGAAGGTCGATCGCATGAGCATGGCGAACTCGCTCGAGACGCGCGCGCCGTTTCTCGACGGCGATCTCATGGAACTCGCGTTCTCGATGCCGGGCCACCTGAAGATTCGCCACGGCGAGCGCAAGTGGATCCTGAAACAGGCGATGCGCGGCATTCTGCCCGAGAGCATTCTGTCGCGACGCAAGGAAGGCTTCAGCATCCCGATGAAGAACTGGCTGCGCCGCGAGCTGCAGCCGCTGATGCGCGAGTTGTTGTCACCGGATCGCGTCGCGCGCCGCGGCCTGTTCGATCCCGCAGTGGTCACGGCGTTGATGGACGCCCATACCGCCGGCCGTGAGAACCATGCGCACACGCTGTTCCCGTTGATGGTGTTCGAACGCTGGGCCACTGAACATCTGAGTACAAAAGAAAAGGCGCACGGTTTACCCGTGCGCCCGTGATCACCGACCGCCTCTGCGCCATCCGCGCAAAACTGCGGCCTACTTCAGGTGCTTGCTGACCAACTTGGTCATTTCGAACATGTTAACCGTGGCCTTGCCACCGAAGACCGGCTTCAGTGCGGCATCGGCCTTGATCATGCGCTTGTTCTTCGGGTCCTGCAGGCTGTTCTTCTTGATGTAGGCCCAGAGCTTCTTGGTGACCTCGGTACGCGGAATCGGCTTGCTGCCGACAACTTCCGCCAGAGCGGCGCTCGGCGTCACGGGCTTCATGAACGCGGCGTTCGGCTTACGTGCCGGCTTTGCCTTCGCGGCTTTCTTCTTCGCAGTCTTGGCCATCTGTTCTCCTAGTTAGGCACCGCTCAACGACAGCGTTGCAGGGGGAGATTACTATAAATTCTCGTTTGTTCCCTATAGAAAGTAGTCTTCGGCTTTAGCCGGAGCGTCAGCCGCACAGGGGAAGTCCGGCTAAAGCCGGACGCCACATGCCCTCAATCCCGCGGCAGGCGGTAGAAGGCCTCGACCTCGGCCACCTCGTTTCGCAAGCGCCACTCGTCCCATCCATGTGCGCGGGCCATGATCGCCGCGGCCCGTTCGAGGGCATCGGTGCCCGGGTGTCCGGCCGCCCCGGCCTCGGTCCGGCGGATCACCGCATCGCCCAGTTTGAGGGCCATTTCCCGGCGCGCCGCATGGAGGATTTCCGCCCCCAGCACATCGCAGCCGGGCCCGAGCGGGCGGGCCAGTGCTGGCACGTCGCGGGCCATCTGCAGCACCCGGTCGTACCCCGTTCCGTAGGTCGTGGCAATGCGGCGCAGGGTCTCGGTGCTGACGCCTTCCACGTCTCGTAAGAGGACGGCCTTGAGGAAGTTGTCGACGTGGTTCATGCTGCCGCCGAGCAGCGGCGTTTCGGCGGTGCGGCAGGGCGGCGGGGTGGCGTGGCCCAGGGAGCGAAACACGGCGTCGACCGCCTGTTCGGCGGTGTGCCGGGCGGTAGTGTAACGCACGCCGAACACTGAGACCAGCCCGGGCAGTCCGTGACGGCCATGGTCAACCACCTGGCTCTCCTTCAGCAGGCGCACATTGTGGCCGTCGCCCGACACCATGGGCAGCAGGCCGCGGTGGATTAGCCGCACGTCGTTGGTGGTCAGGCCGGCATGCGGAAACGCCTCGCGGGCATCCTTCAGGAAGGCCTCGAGGTCCCAGCGCGACACCTTCAACTGGTCTGGCGAGCCGTCGTGGGCGTCGTGGCTCGTGCCCAGCATGGAGACGTCACGCCACGGCACCATGAACAGGTAGCGGCCGCCAGCCATGCCGCCACAGGCGTGCGAATTCACCACCTTGCGGGTGATCACGTTCATGGCCCGCGAGAGGCGGGGTGGCGGCGCCCCCTGGGCCGCCAGAGGAAGGTCGGTGAGCATCGAGGCGGCCCAGGGGCCGGCGCAATTGACCACCACCGAGCCGCGAAGGTCAAAGGTGTTGCCGGTCAAGCCGTCTTCGGCGCGTACCCCGACCACGCGATCGCCCTCGCGGATGAACCCGTTGGCCTTGACGTAGTTGGCGGCCGTGGCGCCGGCATCGACGGCGGACAGCAGAAACGACAGGGTGACCCGGTCGGTGCTGATCATCTGGTAGTCGTACCAGACCGCGCCGCCCGTGACGCCTTCCGGCGCCACGATGGGGTTCAGGCGCAGGGTCTCTTCCTTCGAGATGATCTGGCTGCCGGGCAGGTGCGATCCGGGGTCGGCCAGGCCTTCGTTCCGGTCGCGGCCGATGGCGTCGTTGATGGCGAACGCCACCCGCATGGCCAGTGACGATCGTTTCGGGTTCCGGGTCGTGGCGACGACAAATGGCAGCGGCCGCACGAGGTGGGGGAGGATGCGGGCCAGAGCCCGCCGTTCGCGGATAAACAGCCGCATCTGCACGAAATTGAGCGACTGCAGCGAGCGCAGGCCGCCGTGGAGCGTCTTCAGGTTATTAAACGACGTGGCGGCGCCAAAGTCGTCTTTGTCGATGATGGCGACCGCCAGGCCCCGCTGGGCGGCATCCCATGCGATGGTCACGCCGTAAAAGCCGGCGCCCACCACAATCAGGTCAAATTTCGTGTCCGCCAACCGGCGGAGGTCGCGAATCATTGAAGACGCGATATTGTACGATACAAGGTCGTGATCACCGAGATTCAACGCTACTGGAACCACCGCATCCACGATTTGGAGATGACCGACGAACCGGTCGGCACCCGCGGGTTTTTCGACGATCTCGACGACTACCGCTACGACAAGCTCCGTTATTTGCCTCAGCTGGTGGATTTCTCTGCGTACAAGGGGCAGCGCCTGCTGGAGGTGGGCTGCGGAATCGGCACCGACCTGGTTCGCTTCGCAGCCGGAGGGGCGCGTGTCACGGGCGTGGACCTGGCGCAGACGGCCATCGACCTTGCCCACCAGAACTTCGCGCTCCATGGGCTTACCGCCGAGGAGCTACGCGTGGCCAACGGCGAGGCGTTACCCTATCCCGACGCGACCTTCGAAGTGGTCTATGGCCACGGCGTGGTCCAGTACACCGCCGACGCCGCGCAGCTGATTCGTGAATGCCACCGCGTGCTGAAGCCGGGCGGCACCGGCATTTTCATGGTCTACAACCGCGTGTCGTGGTTGAACGCGCTGTCAAAGGTCATGAAGGTGCCGCTCGAGCACGAGGATGCGCCGGTGCTCGTGAAGTACTCGATCGCGGAGTTCAGAAGCCTGCTGGCGCCGTTCGCCGAGGTGCGGATCGTGCCCGAGCGCTTCCCGGTCAAGTCGCGCCTGCATGGTGGGTGGAAGGGTATCGCCTTCAATACCTTCTTCGTTGGTTTCTTCAACGCGCTGCCACGGGGGTTGGTGCGGCCACTTGGTTGGCACTTGATGGCGTTCTGCCAAAAGTGATGATGAGGTGGCGACTCCGGCTACGGCCCCACGATCAACGTCGCAGCGACGGCATGAATATGGGCAATACCACTCGCTTTTCAGCCGCCTGCTAGGATAGCCAACGTGATCTCCAAACTCGAAGCACACCGTGTCAGCCTCGTTGCGCTGGTCTCGGTCTGCTGTACGGCCGTTGCCTACCTGAGCGTGATTCGTTTCTGGGGCGCGCTGATGGTGGTGGGCGTGCTCGCCTGGTTCATGGTGTGGGGCGTCGCCTTCGCGCGAAAGCTCACGCAGAGTCACGAGAGCGGGGCCCATTGGTTGTTTGGGCCCGTCTGGGGCGTCGGCCTGGCCCTGGTCGGACTCTTGGCATTGTGGTGGTTTGGGGGACGAGGCCCCTGGGTGGTCGTGCTGGCCCCCTGGCCGCTCTGGCTGCTGATGGCCCTGCCCCTCGGGAGATGCGGCATCGACCTGAGCCCACCGCGGTTCGACCGGCGCGACTTGATCGCCGTGCTGCTGCTGTTCCTGCTGGTGCCGCTCATCGCGGGTCCGCCGTATGCGCACGTCGCTGAACCAGTTGATGATGGCGCGAAAGCCTACCGCGCCTATTTCACCGCCGATTTCGTCTGGGCCATGACCGTCGTCGCTGAAGTCAGCAAGGGTGACGTGCCGCCCAAGAATCCGTTCCAGACGGGTGGCACTTTGAACTACTACTGGCTGGCCCACTTCCTGTCGTCGGTCGAGTATCGAATCGCCGGGCCCTGGGGGCTGTCGATCGAAGAGGTAACCCTCGCCAACTCCTTGGGCTACTCGCTGGCGTTCGTGGCGTTTCTATACGGCCTGGTCCGCATGTTCGGCGTGGCGACCGGCGCGGCGGCCACGGCGTGTGCCTTCGTCTTCCTGGCCAACAGTTTCGAAGCGCTTGATCGGATCTGGGAATGGTGGGGCCGCGGCCCCATCGTCGGGTCGTTGTCGGGGATCAATCTCGACGCGGTCACACGATGGTTTTATTCGGGCATGCCAGTTGACGGCCTGCATCGAATGTTTCTCTATCAACCGCATCACCTGGGCGGCTATGCCATTGGCTTGTCGGCCTTGCTCATCGTCGGCCGCGCGTCGAAGCCCGGACGGCCCACGGTGGCCCTGGTCACCGGCTCGTTCCTGGCCCTCAGCCTTCTCCTGACCAGCTTCACGGCGATCATCATCGGCGTCACCGTCAGCCTCGTCTATGGCGTGCGGCTCCTGGCGGGGGGCCTGTGGACCGCGATCCCGGCCTGTGCCGTGCTCGGCGCCCTGCCGGTGCTGGCCGCCGTCAAAGCCAGCCAGATCCTTGGCTACGTGAATCCGGAGGCGACGACCCTCGTCATCTTTGGCACCAACCCGGTGGCCCTGGCTCACTGGCCGTACGCGCTGCTGCTCAGTTTCGGCCCGTTGCTCATTCTTGGTGCGATCGGGCTGCTGCTAACAGCGGCGCGTCGCGAATGGGAGGCTTGGCCAGTCGCCATGTTGGCGGCCGTGGCGCTGTTCTTTTATTTCCTGACGGACGTCCCTGACATGCAGCACGTCTGGGTGGGCTGGCGGGCGGGCCACCTGCTGTTTGTGGCATTGACGGTCTTCACGGCGATCCTGTTGGCCGTGATTCATCGATCGCCGACGGGCATACGTCTGGCCGCGTGGCCACTGATCGCGGTGCTGGTCGCCGCAGCGTTGCCGACCGTGGCCATGGACATCTACAACGCCCAGGATGTGACCAACCGCCAGGCCGGTCCGGGTTTCCCATGGACGTTGGTGTTATCAAAGGGCGAGGTTGAGGCCCTTGACTGGCTGAAGACTCGCACACCGCCGCATGTCATCGTGCAGCCAAACGTGGCCGAGCGCGCGAACGCGTCGTGGGGATACATGACCGCGTTCGGCGAACGACGCATGGCCGCAGGATTGCCGATCGCCATGATTCCCTTGCAGCCGTACATCGATTCGTCCGATTGGGTGGCGGCCAATATTTTCAATGAGGCTGACCCGCTCAAGCGGTCCGCGGCCGCTCGCAAGATGGGCATCGACTACCTGTATGTCGGCCCAGCCGAGCAGGAGAGGCATCCCGAGCTGGTGTCGCTGTTCGACGCGCGATCAGACTTGTTCCCGGCCGCATTCCGAAACCAGGACGTGGTTATTTACTGGGTCGTGCCTTGACGTCGTTGATGACGTCGTCGAGGTTGGTTTCGAGCGTGCGCGAAGGGGCGTAGCCAAAGGCCCGGCGGGCGGCGGCAACGTCGGCCACCGAGTACCGGAGTTCGCCGTCGCGCGCCGGCTCGTGAGCCGGCTGGGCCCCCGCCTGCAGCCGATCGCAGAGCAGCCGTGACAAAGCGTTCAGCGACGTACTGCGGCCACTTCCGAGGTTGAACGTGCCGGTGGCTCGGCCGAGCGACCCCAGCACGCCGTCGGTGATGTCGCCCACGTGCACAAAGTCGCGCTGTTGCTCGCCGTCGCCAAAGATCACCGGCGCCTCGTTGCGCAGCAACCGCGTCACGAAGATGGTGATGACGCCGACATACGGCGTGTAGCTCTGTCCAGGGCCAAAGGTGTTGAAGAACCGCAACACGGTTAGCGGTACGCCGGCCGTGGCCAGCATTTGGCGGCACACTTGCTCGGCCGCCAGCTTGCCGACGCCGTACGGCGACAGCGGCTGGGTCGTGTAGTCCTCGGCAATTGGCATCGGGGCAGGGCAGTCGGCGTAGACGGCCATCGAGGAGGCCAGAGTGAACCAGCGCACGCGCGCCGGATCGATCGACCGCACGATGTTCGCGGTCCCCATCAGGTTGGTGTCGAGGTCTTCGTAGAAGCGGTCGAAGCTGCCGCGGATGGTCACCTGCGCGGCCAGGTGGATGACGCTGTCGATATCAGTGAGGGCGTCGCTGACGGCGGCACGGTCACGGATGTCGCCATGGACAAACCGCGCGCCCTCTGGCACCGCCTCGCGCCGGCCCATCGAGAGGTTGTCGAGCACGGTCACCTGTCGCCCGCTGGCGAGCAGCGCCCGGCTGACATGGGAGCCGATGAAACCGGCGCCGCCGGTCACGAGGATACGTGCGGTCGGCGTCACGATCGCAACCCCACCGCGGCGATCGGGCAGTGAACGGAATGCTCCCCGCTCAGGACCACCGCATCGAGATCGGTGGTGGAATTGACCACGACGCCCGGCATGATGACGGAGTTGCTGATCCTGATCGGGTGCCGCACCTGGACGTTCGCGCCAATCACGCTGTTGTCGATGACCGCCCCGGCGGGAATGGTTGCGCTCGGATCGATGACCGAGGCCAGGCCCTGGCGCTTCAATTCCAGCAGGTTAATCAGCAGCAGGTCATCCGGCTTGGTCAGGTTGAGGTCGCGTTCGACGATCGGATGGTGGTTCACAACATAGCCGTCGTCGATCAGGATCTGGATGCTGGTGGTGATTTCGTACTCGTCGCGCATGGCGGTGCGCGGCGTCCGGCGAATAGCGTCAAAGATGTGCTGGTCGAACACGTAGAGGCCGCAGCCCTTCAACTGGCTGTCCACGTAGCGGGGCTTCTCGATCACGCGTGACACACGCCCGGCGGCATCGGCCTGGATCACGAAATTGCGCCGCACCATGGCCGGGTCCGGGTCGTACATGCTAATCAGGCTGGCGTTGCAGCGGCCCTCGCAGACGTCGTCGAGCAGCGGGCGCAGCGGCGCCTTCAGGTGAAAATGGATGTCGCCGAGCATCAACAGGAAAGGCGCCTGCACGTACGACTCGAGGGAGCCGACCGCGTGGGCCAGGCCCAGAGTGCTCTCCTGGCCAATCAAGTGAAGATCCACACCCAGTTCGGCACCGCTGCCAAGCACCCTGGCGATCTGGTAACCGAGGTGGCCGACGACTACGTAAATGGTGCTGAGCCCGAGGTCGCGCATGACCTCGATCTGCCGCGCGATCAAGGGGCGATTGAGGATGGGCAGTATCGGCTTGGGATGCTGTTCGGAAAACGGGAACATCCGCGCGCCCTTGCCGGCGGCCAGGATGACCCCAACCATTCGCGATTCCAGATCAGGCACGGCGCTCTCCCTCGAACTTGCAGCGGATCAGCTCGCGCATCACCCGCACGGCGTCAACCGCGCGGATCTTCTTGCCTTCCTCGAACGTGCGGCCGTAAAAACTGACCGGTACTTCCGCGAACCGTGCCCCGCGCTGCGCCAGCCGTGCCGTAAATTCGGCCTCGAAGTCGAAGCCGCTGGCGCGAATCTGCAGGCCATCGATCAGCGGCCGTCGATACATCTTGTAGCACGTCATCAGGTCCGACACCTGCACGCCGTAGAGGGTCCGGCAGGCCCCGGTCATCACCAGATTGCCCATGCGATTGAGCCAGCGCATGCGCCCGATTGAACCCTTGAACCGGCTGCCGTAGACGACGTCGGCCTGGCCGTCGAGGATGGGAGCCACCAGTTGTTTGTAGTCCTGTGGGTCGTACTCGAGGTCGGCGTCCTGGTGGACGATGATGCTGCCGGTCGCGAGCGTCCAGAGGTGCTTGATGACGCCGCCACGCCCGACGTTCTGGTCCATGAAGACCACCTTCACGCCCGGCAAGTTGAGTCGCGACAGGATCTCGCGCGTGCCATCGGTCGACCCGTCGTCGGCCACCAGCACCTCAAGCGTGACGCCGGCATCGACCGCGACGACGGCGTTCAGAAGTTTCTCGATGGTGGGGCGCTCGTTCCAGACGGGCACCAGGACACTCAATGTTTCAGTCGGCATCGATCTCCCCGTCAGAAAGGGAAACCCCGGGAGGGATCATGGGCGAGAAAATCACGGCGCGGGCGGCGCGACGACCGGCGGCGCGGGTGGCGGCAGCGGCGGTGCCGAACCGCTGCGGCGCTTCTCTATCGAGGCGCGCACCAGGAAGCGGGCGTACGGCACGACCTGCTTGATGGCCGCCACGTTCATCTGGCACGGGCTGAGGCAGGTCGGGCACTTGTGATCGCGAATTTCGCGGCGATGCGCCTGCGAGGTCTCGCGGAAGTAGATGGCCGCCGCGTCTTCTTGCGTCACGTTGCCCATGATCTCGCTGAGCTCGCAGAAGAACAGGTCGCCGTTGGGGTTCAACATGACGCCCTGGGTCTGGAACGGGCAGGGCGCGGTGCGGTGATAGCCGTTGCCGATCATGTCCGCGTAGTGCATGTAGATGTAGTTCTGCCCGTCCAGCAGCGGATCCTGCCGCACGCGGTCCATGAAGAACTTGCGCATGGTCTGCTCTTCGGCGCCGATCGGCTTCAGGCCGGCTTCGAGCCCGCTGTTGCCGAGCATGGCGTCGGTGAAGCGCACCATGTTGAAGACGATGTCGAGCTTTTCTTTCTTTGCCCACGCCAGGATATTGTCGGCGTCCGCGAGATTCTTGGAGAAGATGGTCGACGAGATCCCGAAGTTGAACTTGTGGGTCTTCTGCAGTGCCTGCATGGCGGCAATCGTCTTGCCGGCCTTCTCGAACGCGTTGCGGACGTTGCGGACCGATCCGTGCATGTCGTTGACGCCGTCGATCGAGACGCGCATCGAGAAGATGATGTTGCGCTCGTTGCACAACTGGACCACCTTGGTCAGCATCGGGATGGCGCGATGATGGGTGATGCCGGTGGTGTTGAGCGTCAGCTTGCGCAACTTCGGGAACTTGTCGATCATCACCCGGCAGATCTCGACCATGTCGTTACGGGTCGTGGGTTCGCCCCCGGACAACGACGCGTTCTCGATGTCTTTCCACAGCGGCGAGCTGAACGCGTGTTCGATCTGATCGAGCGTCATGTCTTCCTTGCGGTTGCCGCGCGTCCAGTTGCTGCACATTTCGCAGCGGGCGTCGCACACGAACGTGCAGTGGAAGATGAAGACGGTCGGGTGAAGGGGGGTGTACTTCGCCACCATGCCGCGAACGAGGTCGCGAGGGGCACTCATCGCCGCTTTGGCGAGATACTTGGCTGCGTAAACCTGGGCCATGCTAAGTACAAGATTCTACAGGATTTCAGCGGAGTTTGTGGGAAATTGAGGGCGACGGCTTTAGCCGTCGCTTTTGCGGCGTCGCAGCCACAACCACAGGCCCGGCAGGTTGCCCGCCAACCCCGTCAGCACGATCAGCGTCGACAGCGCGAACGCCGCACTGTCGTCCACGCCCACTGGCCGCAGCAGCCAGATGATGACGCCTTGTGGCAGGCCAAAGCCGCTGATGGAAATGGGCAGCAGAAGGATCAGCAACCCGACTGGCATGAACAGGAGAAAATAGCTAAAAGGCACGGTCAAGCCCAGACCCAGGCCCAGCAGGTACGCCTGCGTGACCCGCAGCAACTGGACGACGAGCGACCACGCCATCACATGGGCCAGCACGCCGCGCCGGTTGCGATACCGGCTCACCGCATCGCTCAGCCGCAAGACTCGCCGCGTGATGGCGCCTCCGTGGCGGTGGGTGGGCACCACCCACCGGAGCCATCGGTCGGCCCAGAATGCCGCCACGCAGGCGCCGCCAATGACCACGACCGCACCTGCCAGCCGCCAATCATTCCGAGTGTCGGGTGTCCACGCCATCACGCCAATCACCCCCATCGACACCAGCGACAGCACCCCAAGCACCCGGTCCACCGCGACCGATGCCAGGGCCTCGCTGCCGGTCGTCGATTCCCGAGCCAGGCCATAGGCCCGCGCGGCGTCGGCGCCCACGCCGGCGGGGAGGAAGCTGCCGACAAACGAGCTGATCAGAAAGAGGCGAGTAGCGTCAGCCACCGAGATCGCGATGCCGCTGGCGCGCAGGAGCAAGAGCCACCGCAGGATCATGATGCCGCGATCGATGGCCACGAGGACGAGGACCGCCGCCAGGTGGGGCCGGCTGATCGCGGCGATGGCACGCGCCGCCTCGGCCATGTCGATCCGGGTGGCAAGGTAGGCGAGGATGGCCGCCGTGATGGCCAGCCGGACGAGCGTGGACTTGGCGGCGCGACCGAGAAGGTCTTGCACGCCCGTCACCCGTCCGTGGGCTTCCTGGCGACGAAGGTCAGAGTCTCGAACAGGTTCTTCCGCACCTTGAACAGCAAGTCCTCGGTGCGGGTACGACGCGAGAGCGTATTGAGGCCGGGGATGTTGGCGAACAGCGCGGCGCCGGCGAGCAGATCTCGCGAGAGGCCGGTGGCAGTCCCGATGGCGCGCTCAATAAGGAGGATCTCAAACCCGCCGTCGACCAGCAGCTGCTTGATGCGCCGCTCGGTGGTGACGAAGTTGTGGGTGTAGTCCACGTCCCAGAAGAACGTGCGCTCCTTGAGGTAGTCCGGCACGACGACGAAGAACACGCCGCCGGGGCGCAGGGCCCGCCGCGCCTCCGCCGTGAACTCGCGCGCCGTGTCGATGCCGCTCATGTGCTCGAGCACCTGGTCCGCATAGACGACGTCGGTGCTGGCATCCGCCACGGGGATGGGCGGCGCCCACGACGGGATGACGGTCAGCTGCTTTTCGCGCAGCACGTCGACCAGAATCTGACTGGCTTCAATGGCGGTGTAACGCCAGCCGGCTGCGACGGCTCGCTCGGCAAACGTGCCATGGCCCGGGCCAACCTCGACCATGGTCCCCGGCGGTTCGGTGAACCGGTGCAGCAAGCCGAGCCGGTGCTGCTCAATCCGCCCGCGGCGGGCACCGCCGTAGCCGGTGAGCTTCTTCTCCGAGAAGGACTTATAAAAAGACGATGATTCGGGCAAACGCCAAGATTGTACAGGAACAGCGCTTGAAGACTGCCTGCCATGGTCGCGCTGGAGCGACAATCTGTTCATGGTAATTGCAGTTAACCCCCATAGCCGGTTATATTAAGCAGTAGTATGAATATCTGCCGATGCCTTGTACGACCTGCCGTTTTCTCGGCCTTCTGTGCCCTGGCCTTGGCTGCCTGTGAAGGGGGCATGCCCACGCCGGTGTCGCCATCGGCTGCCACCGGCGCGACCAGCGCCTTGAATGCTGACGGGTCCAATCTGAAAGCCACCGCGCCGAACGGGGTCTTCCCGCTTGCGGATGCAACCGGTATCCCGGTGGAGGCAATCTTGACCGTGCAGGCGGCCAAGGGCACCCACCTGGTGACGAACTTCTCCCACCGCTTCGAGGTGTCCGACTCCACTAGCTTCGGCACGACCCTGTCGAGCGGCATGGGCTCCATTGATTCGCAGGGGCTGATTCGCTACTTCACGGTATCGTTGCCCGCTGCCAAGAAGCTGTTCTGGCGCAGCCGCGCGGAGCGTGAAGACAGGTTCGGCCCCTGGTCGCCGGTGATGGCGTTCACCACCGTCGGCGCCACCACGCCGACCACGCCCACTACGCCGACCGATCCGAATGCGCCG
>SHUG01000074.1 GCA_009694735.1 Acidobacteriota bacterium
CGAAGGGCCAGTTGTTCGACTACATCGAAGTGTTCTATAACCAGCGGCGGCGACACTCGTCAGCCGGTCGGATGAGCCCGGCGGCGTTCGAACGAAGGATGACTCAAGCGGCGTAACGAAACCGTCCACGGGATCGGATCAAGCGCAAGGACGATCACAACCGGCACCGACGCGATCTTGAGGAGGAGGCGTCTCGGCGGACGCCGATCGGATACCATCCATTTGAGACGGGCCGCCCGCACCAACAGCGTCGCTTGCTCGATTGCCAGAGCGGCGGCGATGAGATAAATCGGGTAGGCCTGCAACGTGTAGCGAAAGTGGTGCAATTCCAGGATTCGTGGCGTCTGCCAAGTGAAGACGTAAGGAACCATCGAGGACAACAAGACGAGCAAGAGGAGATGTCCGGGAAAAGACCACAGGAACAACACCATCCCGATGAGAGCCAGCCACGCCTCGAACCCGTTCCATTTGTAGTGGAATGGATACGTCGTAAATCCATTGAACGCCGTCTCTGCGAAACCGACGGGCGCTGCTGCAGCTTTAGAGAGAAGGAACTGGCCCGGGCTCATCGGAGTTCCGGTCGGCAGGTCGAACCATTGCTGGAACGATCGTGTCCGGTCATGTAAGGAAAAGAGCGGATCGCCGAATGTGATCCAGCAGTTGACCAAGAAAGGGCTCACGACGGCTGCCACAATCAGGGCAACGATCGCGGCCGACTTCACGCGAAGCTTCCACTCGCTACCTGCGCCCAGGAGAGCCAGGTATCCGATGGCTGGAAGCACCAGGGTGACCGACGTGATCCGCGTGAGGCAGGCGCCCCCCATCGCCAGGCCGCAGAGGACAAGATTTTCTCGGCTTGCCCGGTCGCGCGATCGCAGGACGCCATACGCGGACAGGAGAACGAAGAACACGAACGCTTCGTCTCTGAAGCCGAGGACCCCCTCCGAAATGACGTCGCGCTCGATCGCCATCGAAAACGCTGCTCCCAGGCCCACCCAGTGGGAGAAGGCGTAACTGCCGAGGAGATAGGTGGCCCACACGATGAGGACGGAAAACAGCGCTGAGGCCAGGCACACCGCGATCTCCTGGTAACCGACCAGTCGCTGGAAGATCTTTATCGCGAAGATGAATACCGGTTCTCGACCGCTTGCCTCGTAAAACCAGCGCATCTCCTGAGCCGACTGGAGGTCGTCATACGGGTCTCCCTCAAGAAAGGGCTCCCGCGTCCAACCGAGATTGGGAGGCCGGATGTGGCTGACGAGGGCCTGCAGTTGGAGCTGCCCTTGTTGACTCCAAGCCGGACCCTCGACGGGCCCCCACTTGCGAGTCAACGCTTCGAACCGCAGGAGACTCGCGTAGAACAGGATCAGTACGAGCAGGACCCGGAATAGGGTTGCCTTGGGCGTCGGCGATCACTCAGGAGTGGGAAACACGGTTCGTGGTCCTCCAAAGCCTCGACGCGAAGAAGGCGGCAGCAACCAGACAACTCGCGCCCAATAAAACGGCAACCGGCGCCGACACCGCTCGCAGGTAAAAGAGGTACAGCCACCAGAAATCCAGGCTGAACGCGAACTGCTCGGAGAAATCTCGCGCTTCGCCCTGGGGCGCCTTCAACGGTGGCCGCTCGGCCGTGACGACGTACCGGACATTGTCGGCGACCGCGGACAGCGCTGCTCCGCCGTTGAGTCGTAGGGCCGACGCCTTCCACGTCCACTGGCGTTCTGCCCACGCCGGATGTCCTACTTGCGGTGTATAACCGACCTTCGAGAAATCGACCAGGATCCCCGGCAATTGAACCAGGACGCTCAGCGCCACGAGCCCGCCCAGCAACCGACGCCTTATCCGGTTCTCTTCACTCGCAAACCATCCCGCAAGAGGCAGAACCAGAATCGGGATGACAGGCACCAAGTATCGCGGGCCGTACGACCGTTCGCCGTCCCAATGTGCGAACGTGGCATAGAAACAGACCAGCACGAGCCATTCGCCGACGAACAAGGCCGCCGTCCGGCGATCGCGACGAGCGAGCGTCGTCGCCAGCGCTGCCACGCCGGCCACCAGCGCTGGCGAGTAGAGAAAGAACGACGCACCCGGGCTGAAAAGCAAGCCGGCGAGACCGACGAAGAAGGATCCGCGCTCGACCGTGGAGTCCCGCAAGTATCCGGTGTCGAGAGGGTTTCCGAAGCGCGTGTAGTTGTAGTAGAGCGTCACGATCGCGGCCGCAACCACAGGCCCGCCGGCGAACAACGCGCGTCTCACCGTTCGCCGCACGTTCCATCCGGACTCAGCGGCCATCCACAATCCCACGGGCAGGCAGAGAAGGACCAACTCGTGTTTCACGAAGAGCGCACACCCGAACCCAGCGCCTCCCAGCACCAGCATCGCGCGGCGGTTCGATCGAATACCCACCCAGGCACCGTAGGTCCCACACATCACGCAAAGCGCCCCCAGCGGTGCGCTGAACCCGAACTTGGCGTACGGCCAGAGAAGCGTGGCAAACCCCAGAGTCAACGCCGTCTGGACAGCCGCCCTCTCGTTTGACGAAAGCCGCCACGCAAACAGAAACGCGACCCATACCGTGAGCGCCGCAGCAACGGCGCTGCCCATCACGAATCCGGCCTTTCGAAGCGCCTCGGCTTTCGCAACTCCGAGACCGTCCCACCGTTCGACCGCGCGAGCAGCGACGTAGAACGGGATCGAGTACGCAGCGTGTCCGATGCCGTAAGGCGCGTAGTAACGGCCGTCGACGCCGCGGTGGGCATCCATCTGGAATACGTTGTGCGACATGGCGACGGTACCGGATTCAACGATCCCCTTCGTCACCTCGTAGCTCATGATATCGGTCGCCATGCTGCCCCCGGTCGTGGCAGCGTAGACGGACAGTGCCAGCAGGAAGACCAGAACACCACGTCGTCGAACACTAGATGGCATGCTGGTTTTCAAGCGCCTGGCGGTACACGGCCAGATAGCGCGCCGCGCAGTGTGAAACGTCGAACTCGGTTCGAAGCCGCTGCTCGGTCGTCTGCGTGGCGCGCCTTCGCGCCGCCAGCGCACCGGAGATCGCAGCGGCCAGCGCTTCGGGGTTACGCATTTCGACCAGCGTGACATCGTCCGGAAAGCGATCGTGGACCTCCACTCCGCCGGCCGTGTCGGTCGCCACCACCGGCGTGCCGCATGCAAGCGCTTCGAGCATGACCGTCCCCCACGACTCCAGGTACGAGGGCAGGACGAACAGATCGGCAGCGGCACAGTACCGCCACAGCGATTCCTGGTCGATCCGGCCAAGAAATCCGACGCGCGACGCCACGCCGAGAGCCCGGGCGCGGCCTTCCAGCGCCGAACGTCGCTCGCCTTCGCCGATCAGCCAGAGCTTCGCGTCAGGAAATCGGCTCACGATCTGGGGCATCGCTTCCAGCAGCGTCTCGTGCCCCGCCACCGGATGCAGCCGCTTCACCGTCAGCAAAAGCGGACCGTCGCCCGCGCCGAGGTCCCGGCGAATAGCCTGCCGCTCTTCTTCTTCCACTCGATGAAAGACCGGGCTCACCGGCGCGTAGATCACCACTGAAGGATCCGGAGCCAAACCAAGATGCTGAGCGAACTCGTGCAACCCGCGACTGTAAAACACGCGGCACGCCGATTCGCGCACGACCCGTGCGAACCGGGCGTGCCGGACCGGATCGTGGTGCCAAACGTCCGTCCCGTACAGAGTAATGACGTAAGGCTTCCGGTACCGCTCGGCAAGCTGGTGCCCGATTTCCACGATGAAGCCGTTGCCGTGAAGGTGCACGAGATCGCTTTCGCTCACCAAACGCCGAGAACCAATCGCCATCCGTCCGCCGGCGAGCAGCGCACCCAATGTCGATCGACTGAAACGATCGCGACCCCTCCGCGGCACATACGTGACGTCCGGAGCGCGTTGAAATGGGCTTTGATTCGAGGCGGGATGCGACAGGTAAGACGTCGTCATGCCGTGGCTCGACAGCGCCTCGCCAAGCATCACGGGCAGCAGCGCATTAGCGGCCTGCTCGGGCGGCAGGTGCGGGCTGATCATACACAGGCGCATCAGATCGGCCTCGACTATATCGCTATAATGACCGCGATGTTCAACAACGTGCGGCGGATCTCGCGGCAGCTCCTTGCCTATGGAACCGCCGACGTGATGGTGCTGGCGGTCAATTTTCTTCTCCTGCCGATCTACACACGCGTGTTGTCGCCGCGCGAGTACGGCGCGCTGGCGCTGTTGCTGGTGGGTGAAGGCGTCCTCAAGATCGTCAACCGCTGGGGGCTCGACACCAGCTTTCTGCGCTTTTATTACGGCTACCCGACCGACGATCGGAAGAAGACGCTGGCCGGAACGATTGCCGGGTTCCTCGCGCTGGCCAATGGCGTCATCGCGTTGCTCCTGGTGGCCGCCGCATCACCGCTCACCCGGCTCCTGATCGGCTCGACCGAGTTCACCGGCACGTTCCGCCTGCTCGTCCTGAACGGATTCGCGTCGACCTTTCTGTTCCTGCCGCTGAACCTGCTGCGCATTCAGGAGCGCTCGCGCCTGTTTGCCGCGCTGACGTTTCTGCGTTCGTTCGGCACCGTCCTGATACGTCTGGCGCTCGTCGTCGGCCTTCGTATGGGCTTATTTGGCATCGTGCTCGCCGATGTCGTCGTCACGGCGGCGCTGCTCGTCGCGCTCAGCGGAACCCTGCGGCGCATGATCGCGCTTCGGTTCTCGTCAACGATACTTCGCGACCTGCTGGATTTCGGCTTTCCTCAGGTGCCCTACGGCCTGCTGAGTCAAGTGATGGGAATGGCCGACCGCTTCGTGCTCAGCATCTACATGCCGCTGCGCGAAGTCGGCGTGTACCTGATCGGCAGCACGGTCGCGGGTGTCATCAAGTTCTATCCGGTGGCTTTCGAGGCCGCGTGGATGCCGTTCGCCTACGATTCGCTGCGCCGGCGCGACGCGGCCGCGCTGTTTGCCCGCATGGGCACGTACGCATTTGCGGTGCTCGCGCTCCTCACGGTTGCGCTCGCCGGACTCGCGCCGGCCATCATTCAGGCGGCCCTGCCGGCCACCTATCACGGCGCCGCACCGATTGTCCCGCTTCTCGTCCTTGGCATGGCCGTGCAGTCGTTGAGCTGGTTTCTGGTGACGTCGCTGAACGTTGCGAAGCAAACGCGCGTGTATCCCCTCGTGACCGCGATTGGCGCCGGAGCCAGCATCGCGGCAAACCTGATCTTGATTCCACGGTTCGGCATGCGAGGCGCCGCGTATGCCCTCATCTCCAGTCAATTGCTGGCCGCGGCGGTCACCGCCTACTTCGCCCAGCGTGCGTACCGCATTCCATACGAGTTGCCGCGGCTGGCGAAGACCGTCGGCGTAAGCGCACTCACCTACGTCGCCATGATGCTCGTCGCTTCGGCCTCGCCGTGGACAACGCTGGCCTTGCGGGCGGCGCTTGTGCTGATGTTTCCGGCAGGACTGTTCGTGCTTCGCTTCTTCTCGCCTCATGAACTGGGGGAGATCCGCCGGCTGGTGGAGTCGCAGACGATCGCGGCGGTGCCCACCGACACCTAGGGGACAATCCGCACCCCGCCATCATGAGAATTGCGCGGACACTGCACAGGCTGGAACGAGGTCTCCTCCAGCGCTATTACGGCTTCGATCGATGGCACATCGGCCACGCCGGCGAGCGGTATGCGGCCGATATTGTCCGCTGCCTGAACGGGTGGCCCGAAGCCGACCGCCAGAGCGTCGTCGAGATCGGCTGCGGTCTCGGTGATATTCTCCGCCGCCTTCATTTTCGCTCCCGGCTCGGTCTCGATCGCGATCCACGAGTGCTGGCGGCCGCTCGCCTGTTGTCGCGCTTCCACCGAGGCACGCCGCCTCGCTTCGACGTCTTTGACTTTCCGAAGGCCCTCCCGTCCGGCGCCTACAACGCCATCATCATGGTCAACTGGATCCACGAGGTGGATCCGGATCAGCTTCGCGAAGCCATTGACGCCTACTTCACGCGGTACCTTCGCCCGGGAGGAAGCGTGGTGCTCGATACCGTTGACGATCCGGCCTACACGTATAATCACGACGTTCAACGGCTCGCACCCGCGGGGGCTGTCACCGTGCACCTGGGCCGTTACGGCCGGAATCGGGACATCTGGGTGCTGCAGAAGGCCGCCACCAACACGTAGACCGGACCTTCAGGTCCGGCATGTCAGGAGCCTGTGAGAGTCGTAGACGATCGATCCATCCGCGAACACGGCGCTGTCCGGTTCCGGTCTGAATACCATTACGCGGTCTTTGAGTACTGGCGGAGCGCCAAGGTCCTGGGCTATATCGAGCGGGCCGGCGTCGGCTCGCTAGGCCGAGTGCTGGATGACGGCTGCGGCGGCGGCGGCATGTGCGTGTCGTTCGCCGAGGAAGCGCGTTCGGTCGTCGGCATCGATCCCTTCGACCGTTTTCGAGACGCGGGAGCCCGCCTGGCGCAGGAGAAAGGCGTGGGGAACGTCAGGTTCACCTTCGCGGACGGCACGGCGCTCCCTTTTTCGGCTGGCTCGTTCGACCTCGTGCTGTCTCACGCCGTGATCGAGCATGTGGCCGATCCGATGGCATATCTGCGCGAAGCGCGGCGGGTTCTGGCTCCCGGGGGCTTCATGTTTTTACAGACCGCGCCCTACCTCTCGCCCTCGGGCGCGCATCTGCCAAAACTGAAGATACCTGTTCCCCTCCACTTGCTGATCGGGCGCCGGGCGGCGTTCGCGACATCCTGCTGGCTTGGAAAACACGCACCGAATTGGCTCGACGTCGATCCTGAAGGCTCCTCGTTCGTCACGATGCCGCGGCGTGGTCAGAAGAAAATCGACGACCTGCTCTACCCCGTCACCGTTCGCAACCTCCGCCGGAACATTCGCGAGGCCGGCTTTCGTCCGCTGCGGGAAAACCTGTACGTCAGCCAGTTCGCTGTCCGGACCCTCCCGAAATCGCTCTCGGCGCTCGTCCCGAACGTTCCACTGGTTCGCGACATCCTCGTGACCAACATGGAGTATCTCCTCACCATCTGATGAAGCTGATCATCACGATCGACACGGAGGGTGATAACCAGTGGGATGCGGGGCTGCCGCGATCGACCGACAACATCCGATTTATCCCGCGCTTTCAGGAGCTGTGCGATCGATACCACTTCCCGCCCACCTACCTGTGCACGTACGAAGTGGTGGACTCGACGGCATTCGACGAGATCCTTCTTCCGCTCCACAAGAGCCGGAGGGCCGAAGTCGGCGCGCACCTGCACCCGTGGACGAATCCGCCGCTCTCGAAATGGGATCGCGGTGACAACGGCGCAGCCTATCCGTCGGAACTGCCGGCGGATCTCTTCACGCAGAAGCTGGAGTCCCTTACGGCGTTGCTCGCCGCGAAGCTCGGCGAGACGCCTCGAAGCTACCGCGCAGGCCGCTGGGGTCTTTCCGCAGCGCACATCCCCGCTCTGCTCCAGTGCGGATACATCGTCGACTGCTCCGTGACGCCGCTCCTCAGCTGGACCGATCCGGGAGCCCGCGAGCGAGGCCAGGATTTCTCGGACGCGCCGGTCTCTCCGTACTTCGTCGCGTGGGGCGATCCGGCGCGCGAAGGCGCGTCAGGACTGCTCGAAGTGCCCGTGACGATCCTCCACACCAACGCCATCATGCGGCACTCACCCCTGCTCCGCGGTGCGTACCGTCGCTACCGGAAAACCTTGGCGGCGCGGATGCTCAATCGGGCGTTCTGGATCGCGCCCCAGTGGTTCCGGCCGTTTTCCGACATGAGCGTGGCGCGGCTGACGGCTGTGTACGAAACCGCGCGTCGGCTAGGCTTGCCTGCTGTTGAAATGATGTTCCATTCTTCCGAGTTGATGCCGGACGGCTCGCCGCATAATCTGACGGTCGAGTCCGTGGATCATCTGTTCACGCGTCTCGACCGGCTCTTCGCCCATCTCGCCGGCCGGAAGGTCGAAGGGATCACGCTATCTGCGTTCGCCGAACCTCTCTGCAAAGCGCGAGGCACCTGTGACAGATAAGAAACCGTACCTCCGTCTCGATCTGTCGCGCGCCAGAACCATTCCGTTATCGACACGCCCCAGCAAAGTTGCCGAGGATCTGCTCGTCAAACCGGACGTGTATGACCCGGCCATGGGACAAATCGAGAAGCTGTTTCCGTCGATTCTGGCGGGACGCGACATTCGATCGCTTGCCGATGCCTGGGCATCTGCGGTCCGGAGCGGCCGCTCGGTCGTGCTTGGCATGGGCACCTACTTCATCAAAGTCGGTCTGAGCCGGCTCGTCATCGATCTGATGGAGCGCGGATATCTGCACGCCGTCGCCTCGAACGGCGCCGTCGCCATCCATGAACTCGAGATGGCGTTGCACGGCGAAACCTCCGAGGACGTTGCCGAAGGGTTGCTGACGGGAAACTTCGGAATGGCGGAAGAGATGGGGCGGGCGTACTGGGACGCGGTTACGCTGGCGGCTCGGGAAGACTACGGATTCGGGCAGGCGCTTGGTCGCTTCATCTCGGAGAGCGGCGCGCCCCATCGCGACCTGAGCGTGCTTGCTGCGGCCTACCAAAACGGCCTGCCGGCGACGGTGCACGTGGCGATGGGCACCGACGTCGCCCACATGCATCCCTCATCCGACGGCGCCGCGCTTGGACAGGCGACCTTCCGGGACTTCCAGGTCTTCTCCGAGGTCGTCAAGGGGCTCGACGATGGCGGGGTTTACTTGAATATGGGGTCGGCGGTGTTACTGCCCGAGCTGTTCCTCAAAGCGATCAACATCGCGCGGAACATCGACGGCAAGCCAACCCGCATCGTCACCGCCGATATGGACATGATCAAGCAGTACCGGCCCTGGCAGAACGTCGTACATCGCCCGACGATGCCCGACGGCCAGGGCTACCAGATCGTCGGCCACTACGAGATCCTGTTTCCCCTCCTATACGCGATGGTGCGCAACAGACTGGGGTAATCGCGTGGCCAGCGTGTCGGCCTTGTTGACCTGCTTGAGCGTGTAACCCTGTTGTTCCAGACGCCGCCTACACCGCCCCTGCATTTCCGGCGTCAGGTGCCGATGCTCGTACAGAATGATGGCCGGCGGCGCTTCGGAAAAATCCACTAAGTGAAGAATCTCGCCGTCAAATCCATCGGCGTCGATGGTGACGACATCGAAGGGACCGTGCTTGTGCACCAGCGTGCCCCAGTCGATGGTCGGCACGGCGATTGAGGCGACACAATCGTCGGTCGGCCGCCAGATATACCTGCTGCACTCAGCCTCGACATACGACCGGGAGAACGACGCGATTTGATCGGCGAACGGGTGCAGATGCTTGTGGGTGTACGACACCACATACAAGGAACGCTGGCCGCACTCTGCGTCCAGCGCGCAGCGCAGCCTCACCACGCGAGATTGATCCTCCCAGAGCGCATCCAACGAGGCGTAGGGCCCTGGCTGCGGTTCGAGCAGCACCGCCCGAACGTGCGGGTAGCGTCGAATCAGCTCATGAAGCGGATTGTTCGAGACGCCGTCGTAAGCGCCGACCTGAAGGATTGAGAACGTCTGACGCGACTCAATCGTTTCGCGCAGGAACCGATCGACCGCCGGACTCTCGTCTTTGACCGGCCGCTTCAGTCGCGGCCACACTCGGGCGACCGTCCGGGCGTGGATATAGCGCCACCTCGCGCCCACGCTACATGCGCTCGCCGATGGCGGCGTAGTCCAGATATGTAAAGAGGAGGCCGTTCAGCTTCTTCACGTTCTCGTTCACGACCGCCTCCATTCCCGCCGCCTGACCCGCCGTCACGGGGATCGGCTGCAGCTTGGATTCTTCGGGAAACGGCGCGCTGTAGCGAACATCGACGCGCTGGAACCCGCTCGCGACGAGCAGATACTGGAGAGTGTCGGGATGCAGCGGCTGGACGTGTGTGATGTCGCGGATGTAGCTCGAAAAGAACGCGAACCAGCAGGCCGGGTTGATCGTCTCGAGGATGATCTTCGAGCCCGGGCGCAGCTTGTGATACGCGGCCTCGAGCAGCCGCATCAGGTAGTCGGGCTCCAGGTGTTCGACCACCTGCGCGGCAAACAGGCCGCCGAGCGAGCCATCCGGCTGTGCCAGCAGATAGCTCAAGGCGTCGTTCGCCGTGGCTTCAAGACCGCGCTCCCGGCACACCGCCGCCATCTCGTCGTTCAGGTCGACGCCGCGGGCGGAGATGCCATGCTGGCGCAGCAGATCGAGAAACTCTCCCCGGCCGCACCCGATGTCGAGCACGTCACTGGCCCCCTTGAAGTACGGCACGTACGCTTCGACGCGGTCGCGAATCTCCGTCTGTGACCCGCGGAACTGATCCTCGAAGCCGACGTACTTATACGAATTCAGATCGGGGGATCGGGGATCGGTGACCGGGGATTGGGGGTCGGTTCCCCGCCGCTCTTCCAGCTCGCGCTTCAGCGTCTGCGTTGCCCTCTGCATGACGCTCAGGGTGCTCCGCACGTCGCTGACCTGCGACTCGTACCGCCGCTCGCGCGCGCCCATCGATTCCCAGCGCTTCTGCAGCTCGTCGCTCAGCCCGCTGAGCCCCGCCGCCAGGCCATGCATCAGCCCCGCGACTTCACGGTCTTTCGTGTCGATGTAAGGCGTGATCTGCTGCGCGTAGAGGATCAGCATCGTCTGAAAATGGATCAGCCCCTGAAGCTCTTCACGAAACATCGCCACCGTGCTTTCCACCGCCCGCGTCGTCTCCCGGTGCGTGGCGATGTTGCGATTCACGTGATCGACAAGGGCCGAATTGAACGCCTGCTGCCGTTCGAACAGCGGCGCGACCATCGCCCAGACGTGTGCGCGGAGCCGTCTGAGCCACCCCGCGCCCTCAGCCGGTTTCAGCGGCAGTAGTTCCCATCGCTCGTTCAGCGGGGTGATCTGATGCTCGTCGTAGGCGGGCGGCGGGTGAGGCAACTCGCGGAGCTTCAGGATGGCGGCATCGAGCGCCGTCAGCGCGTCGTTGTAGACACGATCGGCGCCTTCACGCTCGCGCTTCAGCCGCGCAAGCTCCTCTGCGCTACCTTTTTCGTGAGACATCAGGAAGGAACGTACCTTGCTCGGATCGGCGAGTCAAGCGGCCGACGAGCGTCAATTAGGCAGGAACCGGCAGATCAGGATCTGTGGACCGGGAACCGATGCCGTCGGCTGAATCGGAGGCAGGCACTCGGACTGCTCGTGGAACAGGCGCTGATACGCCTGGTACGCGTCTGCATGCTCCGCCGGCTTAGCCATTACCTGACCAAAGGCGTCTGAGGAGGCAATGAAGTAGGTGATCCCAGCGGCGAGGTATTGCTGCCGGGATCGCTGCGTGAGCTCCCGAACGTCCGTCGAGCGATACACCGAATCGGGTAACCGGAGCACCGACCGCTCCACGACCACGCGCGAGCCTTCGGGAATGAACTTGAGGATCGCCTTGTATGCAACGTCTTGAGTTATCGGCCTGCCGTACCGTATGGGCCAGGCAATGCCCTCGCTCACCGGATACGCCAGCACGGCGCTGACAAACGCTCCCGCCGCCGTCGCACGGACCCAATAGGGCTGCCGCAGCCGGGATATCCAGCCGGCGACGTCCACGATCAACACCGCCATGATGAGGCACACAAACGGCAGGACAGGCAGCACGTAGCGCGCGTAGATCTGGCTCTTGGTCGCGAACATGTAGAAATAGTAGAGGGGAAATATGAGAGCGAGCGCCCATTTCGCGGCGTCGCGATCGCGGATGGCGCGAGCCACGCACCAGGGGACGGCGACGCTGGCGACGATGAGGCCCGGCCATCCGAGCGCAACTCTCAGGTGGCCGACGTAGATTTCCGCTCCGCTGATGAATGTCCGGGGGTAGAAATGGCCCATCAGAAGGGCAAACCCGTTGAGGAATCCCGGCAGATCCAGCAGCGTATACGGCGCACCCAGAAGGAACGTGGCGGCCGCGACGCCTGTTGCCGCCAGTACGCCCCATACTCGTACCGGCACCGGCCTGTTCATCGCAGCCCCGGCAATGAGGGGCATGACGAGCGCGACGCCGCCGCTGTACTTCGTCGCAGCGGCGAAACCCGCGCAGGCTGCTGCCCCCACGACCCACACGAGCCGCCCCGTCTCGATCGTCCGCAGCGAGAGCACCAGGGTGAGTGTCGTCAAGAGTGTCAAGGGCACGTCGGTCAACGCGAAGTGCGACTCGCGCACGTGGTTCGGCCAGACGGCCAGCAGACCCGCGGCGAGCAGCGCGACCCAAGTCCCCCAGCGGAGGCCGGCCCGATAGACGACCACGATCGTGAGTGTCCCAAGTACGGCATTGAGAGCACGTGTCCACAGGAAGAGGTCCGTCGGATGGAATGCTTCCAGCGAGCGCCACAATCCGTTCATCGAGCCCGTGATGAATCTCATGCAACCCACTAACATCTGCACATAGATGTAGAGCCCCGGATAATCGAAGAAGTGGGGATTGAAATCGCCGGACTTCATCATGTGGATCGCGCGCTCGGCGATGACCGGCTCGTCGACGCCGATTCTGTAGGGAAACCCAGGGATCAGGTTCCAGAAGCGAAGCGCCGCCCCACCCACGACAACGCACGTGAGGACCGCCCAGACAGGCCAAGCCGACCGCTGGACCCGCTGGTCGGGAACACGCGTCACCGCGGCGGGAGCCTCGCGCAGCGTGGTTGACTGAATCATTTCGGATTGAGACGACAGTCTATTACGAGATGTCAAGCTATTGAGTGTTCCAATCGTCTCAGGCGGCAGGGTTCGGTTTAAAGTCGCCTTAGAAAACGCCTGCCGAACGCAGTCCCAGAAGACCGGCGTACGCGCCAGCCACGAGCGCCAGGAGCCAATCGAATGCGGGTGCCGACACCCATCGGAATACTCGCTGGCCGACCAGCAGGAAGACGATGGCCGCAACGGCCCCATACCCAACTTGCGACCAACCGAACGCGCTCGGCGTGAAGACCGCAAGGACCGTCAGCTGGATGGCCGCGAAACACGCGTAGCAAAAGGCAATCAGCGCCCGGATGTCTTCCTTGCGCCGAAACCGCGAGGCGGCAAAGATCAACAGGAGGGCACCCCCTAAGTTCGAGACACCATGTACGGCACCCGTCAAGACGAGCCAGGTCCTGTCGTGCCGTGCCACCCATTCACGAGCTTGTTGGCCAAGGCCAGGGTAGAGCCGAAGTATCACAAACACTGCCAGCAGGATGGCCACGAAGAGGTTCAGGCTCGCATGGAGATCCAGCAGCAGGACGGCAGCGAGGCTCACGGCAAGCGGAACGAGACACCAGCAGGCAAACGACCTGATGAACGCAACATCTTGACCGCCCGACTTCCACGCCTGCAGCAAGCTGACTGTGATAGAGGCCGGTAGGAGGATCGCGAGCGCGTTGGCGAACGAGTAGCCGAGAAGAAGAAGTGTCGGCGTCCCGAACACCAATAGTCCGACGCCGAACAGTGACTGCACAACGGCAAATACGCCGACGATGAAGACCGTCCACATCGGGATTCACGCTCCAAACAGTGCCACGAGTTTCTTGGCCAGTCCCACCTGCCGGAGCAGGAGCCTGGCGTGCCCGGTCCCGTCAGCCGCAAGATGGGCCGGAAGATGCGCTCGAGCTGCAGCGTCTGGCGGCCGAGCAGCGCACGCCGCGTCGATGACATCTCGGTATCTCGATACCATGTTCTCGATCCGGAATCGCCTCTCCCACAGATCGTGCGCGCTGCGTCCCAACGCGGCACGAAGCCGGTGGTCCGTGGCCAGGCGGCGCATCGCCAGCTTCAGGGAATGATCTTCGTCGAGGATGTCGATGCTGACCGACACCGGCTCGGACGGCTGGCGGGTCGTCCATGTTCTTGGATCGAGTGCTGGAATGTCGACCGTATGCACGAGGTCGGTCGTGATCGTCGGTCGACCGGAGGCGAGACATCGCAGCCAAGAGGCCGACGTCTCTCGAGCAGAGGGCCACCTCATACACAGGCACACGTCAGAAGCAGCCAGGTAGTCGCCTATTTCTTCCTCCGGAACAAAACCTGCGACGGTGACCAGATGAGAGATGCCCAGCCTGCTGGCTTCCTCGTCCGGGTCGTAGTAATCCACCGCCTCCCCGGCCAGCAGCAGGTGGACTTTCGGGACACTTCCGGCGACGGACGCGAGTCCCCGGATCGCTTCAGAGATCCGCTTCTCGGGTGTCACCTTGCCAAAGGCCGTGAAGAGCACCGCGTCGGCGGGAATACCGTGACGCGTTCGAATCCTCTCTGACGCGTCAGCATGGACAACGGGCGCGGGCACCCCCATTTCCACGACTTCGATCCGGGCATCGGCGTGAACCTCGCGGATCTGGTCTGCCAGCCACTGGTTGTGCGCGACGATGAACCGCGCCGACTCGACAACGATCCGCAACATCGGCCACAGATACGTGAGCGAACCGAGGAGCCCGGTCACACCCATCTCGGCGAGATCCACGTTGGCGTCCGGGTGGTTGAACCGGAACTCGCTGCGATAGTCGTCGTCTCGTTTCTGCTGCAGCAGCCACCGCGCGCGGGCGTGATGGAGCTGGCCGTCATGGAGCACGACGAGCCCGGGATACCGGACCAGGTACGCCCACATGTAATCATGACAGGGCGCGTTTCCTAGCTGATAGACGATCAGGTCGTAGGGTTCGCGCGCATGTTTCCAGATGAAGTCGTGCGCGCTGAAGACCGCAACATCGGCTGCGGCCTGAGCGAAGCGACCGGCGGGACCTTCGACGAATGTATCGATCGCGTAAGACGAGGCGAGCGCCGGCAGAACCTCCTGGCTGTATTGCGCGATGCCCGACGTCACGGGCGGCAGAGGCGTGAACCACGCGAGTCTCACCGTGTGAAGGCCTTCGTCATCTTATAAGTGATTTGAGGTGCAAGCGCAGCTTCAGAATCGCCCATCCCAGGACGCGCCCGGGATGCCATGGCTGTGGAACGACGTGCGTGGCGAAATACCTGTACGCGCTGCGATGGAATTCTCGATTCGTCAACGGCGCGCATCCGTGGAACCTGCGGATTCGGGTGACGTGTTCCCATGAAAAACACCTTCACATCGTCACGCCGGCGGGCAATGTCGGCTACGGCGCGGACGAGCGTTTGCGGATCCTGCCAGTCGAGGATCGAGCCGGCCCAAAGCAGAACATAATCGCTGTCGCGAATGCCCGCGCGCACCCCTTTCAGCACGTTGGCCGACGATCGCGAGCATCGTTGCTCAGCCAGCCCGAACGGCACAACGTCGATCAGCGATCGAAGCGTGGAGTCCGGCGCATAGGTGCGCGGGTTGATACGGCCGGCGGTATGCAGCGCGCCGGTCCAGAAGTCGCGCTGTCGCTCAGTCGCGCAAATAAAAAATCGCCCAGCGCCAGCTGGGCATTCTGCACCGCGAGCACGCCGGCTGCATCGGCTTCCATCGCGCCGATATTGATTTCAGAATCGCCGCGTGCGGCGCTGGCGTCCGCAAACGCCGCGGCCACACCGGACCGGCTCGTCATCATCTCCAGATGCTCAATCGTAAAGGGACAATACAAGTCGACGACGATCGGAATGTGCAGCTCGGCAAGGAATGGGAACTGTGACAGCGTAAATCCCTGGACGACCAGCACGTCCGCCTGCTCGGCAAGCGACCTGAGAGAATCCGGTCGATCGTACGAATAGGTGCCAAGAGTGCAGCGGTCCTCGGCGATTTCCGGCTGGTACGGTGTGGCGACGGTGACGGCGTGCCGCGCGGCCAGCGTGCGCCCCATTTCGAGCGCGCGAATCCCAGGCCCTGAGAGATTCTGGCGAAGCGGTTCGTGCGTGATGACGAGTACACGCGATGACACGCCCGGAGTGTACCGCGAAACTCAGCCGCAGGATATAATCACCGCGCATGAAAGTTCTGGCGGGCGGCAGCGCAAGGTGGCTGTTTCCGCTGACGCGCAGAGTCAGCACATAACTGCTGCCTGTCTACGACAAGCCGACCCGGGCTGACGGCTCACGTGAGCCGTCATCGCGGTCGGCGCCGACGATGAAGGTTTCACATCTGGGTTTGTCCGGACTTGCGCTGATCGAGCTGCAGATCTACCCCGACGTGCGCGGATTTTTTGTCGAGCGATACCAAGAGGCACGTTTCGAGCGCCACGGCTTCCCCCATTTTTGCCAGGATAACCACTCGAGATCGACGCCAGGCACGCTGCGGGGCCTTCACTATCAGGTCCAGCCTCCGCAAGGAAAGCTGGTGGGCGTGGTCCGCGGGGCCATCTGGGACGTCGTTGTGGACATCCGATCGGGTTCGCCGACATACGGGAAGCACGTCACGACCGAATTGAACGATCGGGACGGCCGTCTTCTGTGGATCCCGGCCGGATTCGCCCATGGCTTCTGTGCGATCGGATCGGAAGCGGCCGACGTGCTCTATAAAGTCGACGCGACCTACGAACCGTCCAGCGAGGGAGGCCTCTTGTGGTCGGACCCTGAGCTCGGCATCCAGTGGCCCATTTCGCATCCGATCATTTCCGATAAGGATCAACGTTTTTCCGGTTTCAACTCTTACCGCGAACACCCGGCGTTCCGGTATGTAGGGGGTCAGACCCTTTGGGACCAGTAGCGCCGCGAAAACAAGAGACACTTCCGAGCCGGGGAGGAGGAACCCCATGCGCAAGGAAGTCACACCGGAGAAGGTCGTTCAGGCGATCCGGCGGAAGACGCGCCGGCAGTTTTCCGCC
>SHUG01000075.1 GCA_009694735.1 Acidobacteriota bacterium
TCGTTCACGACGAGCAGATCGCCCGGACGCAACAACGACGGCAGGTCGGCGAACTGGTGGTGCGATACGCGGCCGGTCGCGCGATCGAGCGCCAGCAGCCGCGACGCGCCGCGCTCGGCGGGCGGATCCTGCGCGATCAGCTCGTCGGGCAGGTGGAAATCGAAATCGCTGACGTTCACGGTTCGCTGACGTCACAACTACGTTGCCCCACACGATGTTGTTGGCCCAGGCATCGGTGCGAGGTGACGACATCCCGGGGTGATTCAACGGGAGAGACATTGTCTGTGCGTAAATAGAACACTACTAGGCACCGCCGACAAACTGTATATTTTGCGGGGCGAACTCACAGTCCCCAGCGCACCAGCAGTGACCCGACCGTGAATCCCGCGCCCACCGACGTCAGCATGATGAGGTGCCCCTTCTTCAAACGGCCGCTCTCGACCGCGTCGTTCAGCGCCAGGGGAATCGTCGCCGCCGTGGTGTTGCCGAACCGATCGATGTTGATCACGACCTTCTCTTCCGGCATCCCGATGCGCTCCGCGGCGGACATGATGATGCGCTTGTTGGCCTGGTGCGACACGAACAGGTCGAGATCGTGGCCGGTCAGGTTATTGCGCTTGAGCAAGCGCTCGCAGATCGCGCCGGTGTTGCGCACCGCGAACTTGAACACCGTCTGGCCGTCCTGCTTCACGTAGTGCAGCCGCTGATCGACCGTCTCGTGCGACGCCGGCATGCGGCTGCCGCCCGCCGGCATGCACAGGGCGTTGCCGCCACTGCCGTCGATCATGTGCTCGAAGTCGAGAATGCCGATGTTGGGATCTGATGAGGGCGCCAGCACCACGGCGCCGGCGCCGTCGCCGAACAGCACGCACGTGGCGCGGTCGGTGTAGTCGATGATGCTCGACATCACGTCGGCGCCAATCACGAGTGCATTCTTGACGCCTCCGGCGGCCACCAGCTGACTGCCGACGGTCAGCGAATAGGTAAATGCCGAGCACGCCGCCGACAGGTCGAAGCCCCACGCCCTGGTCGCGCCGATCTTGTGCTGCACCAGGCACGCCGTACTCGGGAACAGCATGTCGGGCGTCACCGTGCCGACGATGATCAGGTCGATGTCCTCAGGCTTGAGACCGGCCCGCTTGATCGCCTCCTTCGCCGCCTCGGCGGCCAGGTCGCTGGTGGCGACGCCCGGGTCGACGATGTGCCGCTGGCGAATGCCGGTGCGCTGCATAATCCACTCGTCGGTGGTGTCGACCATCTTCTCGAGATCGGCGTTGGTCAACAGGCGCGGCGGCACGTAGGTGGCCAGGCTCTTGATCTCTACTCGGCGGACGTTCAAAACAACCCCCTCCCGGGCATGGTGTGCCCGAAATACTCGTAGGCGCGCGCCGTCGCAATCCGGCCCCGCGATGTGCGCTCCAGGAAACCGATCTGGATCAGATACGGCTCGTACATGTCTTCAATGGCGTCGGCCTCTTCACTGAGCGCCGCCGCCAGGCTGCCCAACCCCACCGGGCCGCCGCCAAATTTCTCGATGATCGTCAGCACCAGCCGGCGATCGCTCTCGTCGAAGCCGTAGGCATCGACGTCGAGCAGCGTCATGGCTGCGCGCGCCACCTCGACGGTGATGCGGCCATCGGCCCGCACCTGCGCGTAGTCGCGCACCCGCCGCAGCAGCCGATTGACGATCCGCGGCGTGCCGCGCGACCGGCCGGCAATCTCGCCCGCCGCCGCATCGTCCATCGGCACGTTCAGGATGCGCGCCGAGCGGCGAACGATTTCTTCGATGTCGCGGGCGTCGTAAAAATCCAGGCGATGCACGATGCCGAACCGTGCCCGCAGCGGCGAGGTCAACAGCCCGGCCCGCGTCGTGGCGCCAATCAGCGTGAATGGCTCGACCGGCACCTTCACCGAGCGGGCGCCGGGGCCCTGGCCAATCACGATGTCGAGCTCGAAGTCTTCCATCGCCGGATAGAGAATCTCTTCAATCACCGGCGACATGCGGTGAATCTCGTCGATGAACAGCACTTCGCGCGGCTGCAGGTTCGAGAGGATGCCGGCCAGGTCGCCGGGCTTCTCGATCACCGGGCCCGAGGTCGTGCGAATGGCCACGCCCAGCTCGTTGGCGATCACGTACGCCAGCGTCGTCTTGCCGAGACCAGGCGGACCGTACAGCAGCGTGTGGTCGAGGTGCTCGCCGCGCTGCTTCGCCGCGGTAATCGAGACGTGCAGTTGCTCGCGGACGCGGTCCTGGCCGATGTACTCATCCAGCCGGCGCGGACGGAGGCCGGCTTCTTCCTGCGCGTCTTCGTCGACCCGCGAGGGCGTCGTCAGGCGCTGATCAGGCACGGGACAAGTCCTTCAGCGCCGAGCGCAGGACGTCCTCGAAACGCTGCTCGCTGGCATCGCTGACCAGCCTGTCGAGTGACTTGTCGATGGCCTGCCGATGGTAGCCGAGGTTGCTCAGTGCCGACACGAGATCGTCGCGCAACGCATCGCCGGGCGAGGGCGCCGCGCCGGTCGCGACCGCCTTCGGCATGCGGTCGCGCAGTTCCACGCACATCCGCTCCGCGGTCTTCTTGCCGACGCCGGGAATCGCGGTGAGTCGCGCCAGGTCGTTGCGCAGGATGGCGCCAACGAGATCTCGCGTCTCGATGCCCGAGAGCACTGACAGCGCGAGCTTCGGGCCAATGCCGCTGACGGCGATCAGCCGCTCGAACATCGTGAGCTCGAGCGCTGTCGCGAATCCGTAGAGCGACAACTGATCTTCACGCACGTGCGTGTGGATGCGAAGCTCGATCGCGGTGCCCGGTTCGCCGGCGGTGTAGAAGGTGGACAGGGGCACCTGTACGTCGTAACCAACACCGGCCACATCGACAATCAGGCGGTTGGGGTGTTTCTCGAACACCTGCCCGCGGAGATGCGCGATCATTGCGCAACCTGTCCTGAGCGAAAGGGCGACCGGCGGCGCCGGTTGCGCTTGAGTCGAAGGATCATCGAACCGCCCGCACGACGGGCTTGTAGTACCGCCAGCTGGTAGCTGCCTTGCTGCCGTTGGCAGCCGGCATACCTTTCGGCGTCCCCTTGCCGCCATGCAGGTGGCAAATCGCCACCGCCAGCGCATCAGCGGCATCGTGCGGCGTTGGCACCTGGTCAAGACCCAGCAACAGCTTCACCATTTGCCCGACTTGCGCCTTCTCGGCGCGCCCATGGCCGACCACCGCGCGCTTGATCTCGGCTGGGGTGTACTCGACGACCGTGACGCCGGCCTCGGTGGCGGCCAGCATGGCCACCCCGCGCGCGTGACCCAGCTTGAGGGCGCTACGCGCGTTCACGGCGTGAAAAATGTTCTCGATCGCCACGCAGTCGGGACGCTGCGCGGCAATCAGGGCGGAGAGCTCCCGGTAGATGATCGACAGTTGCTCGGGAAAGGTGGCAGCCACCCCGGCGCGAACCGCTCCGCACAACACCAACTGATGGCGCCGGCCGTCGCTGTCCACGCAGCCATAGCCCGTGCGCCGCGAGCCGGGGTCGATGCCGAACACTCTCACGCCAGCGAGGCCTCGATCTCCTTCTCCTCGATGTCGAAATTGGACCACACCTGCTTGACGTCTTCGTGGTCATCGAGCGCGTCCATCAGCCGGATCATCTGGTTGGCGGGCGTGCCGGTGAGCGTGAGGTAGTTCTGCGGCAGCATGGCCACTTGCGCGCTCGACGGCTCAACCCCGGATCCCTTGACCGCGTCGCGCACGGCCTCGAACGCCGCCGGGTCGCTCAGCACTTCCCAATTCTCCCCAGCGTCCTGCACGTCGTCGGCGCCGGCTTCAAGGGCGATGTTCAACAGCTTTTCCTCGTCGGCCTTGGCCTTCTCGACGACGATCAGGCCCTTCTTGGAGAACATCCACGCCACCGAGTTGGTGGCGCCGAGATGGCCGCTGTGCTTCTCGAGCATGTGGCGCAGCTCGCCGACCGTGCGGTTCTTGTTGTCGGTCAGCGTTTCGATGATCAGCGCTGAGCCGCCGGGGCCGTAGGCCTCGTAGGTGATTTCGTCGTAGATCACCCCGGGCAGCTCACCGGTGCCGCGCAGGATCGCCTTCTTGATGTTGTCGGCGGGCATGTTCACTTCTTTGGCCGCCGCGATGATCGTCCGCAAGCGCGGGTTCATCCCAGGGTCGCCGCCGCCACTGCGGGCGGCGACCGTGAGTTCCTTGATCAGGCGCGTGAAAATCTTGCCACGCTTGGCGTCGGCAGCGCCCTTCTTGTGCTTAATCGTGTGCCACTTGGAATGGCCGGACATGCAGTGCTCCTCAGAAAGCTGTAGGGACGAACCTTAGGTTCGTCCAAGATGGCAAACCGGCATTTTACCCCCGCCGGGCCAGGATGATCCAGACTTCGGCGCGCAGGCCCCAGACGCCACCCTGGTAGTCGCCGAGCAGCGCCGACACCTTGAGACCCGCTTTCTCGAGGCGGCGAACCATTTGGGGCACCGTCAGGGTGCGGAACGCCAGGCCGAATTTCTTCCGCACGGCGCTCTTGCCGCGGCCTTCGATGAACTCCTGCTCGAAACGGGTAATCTGCCGGACCCGATCTTGTGTCACCGACTCCACCAGGGTGATGGGCTTGCCGTTCGGGCCGCGTTTGCCACGCATGCTGACCCGCTTGGAATATTCATCCCAGGCGGGCAGATCGGCCACCAGCTCCATTCCGAACGTCCCCTTCTTGGTGAGGACACGCGACACCGCCGCCAGCGTCTTGGTGAGATCGCGCTCGACCAGCAGCGATTGCAGAATGCCGTAGGGCGCCATCACCAGGGGGAAAGACTTGTCGGGAAAGGGCAGGTAGCGAATGTCACCGCGGACCAACTGGACCTGTGACTGCAGCCGTGCCCGTTTCACGCGCTTGCGGGCGCGGTCCAGCATGGGCGCGGAGCGATCGATGCCGACCACCGTCGCGCCGGCGCGCGCCACGGGCAAGGCCACGCGCCCGGTGCCGCAACCGAGCTCGAGGATCGGCCCGCCACCACCTGCTGGTCCCGCCGTCGCTCCCTGAGCGAAGACGGACCAGAAGGCGAGGTCGCGCCGCCCCACCGTCTGCGCGTTCTCCCAGTCGTAGTACGCAGCGTAGTCGTCCCAGCCGTGCCAACCTTCCATGCGGATGGCTAAGAGTTTACAGTTAACGCCATGCCGAGCTTCTTTCAGATTCGCAAGAAGGTGCATTGGTCCGACACTGACGCCGCCGGCGTCGTGTGGTTTCCAAACTTCCTCCGCTGGTTCGAGGACGCGGAAGAGGAGCTGTTTACGTCGCTCGGGCGATCGCGGCAGTCGCTGCTCGACTCGCACCAGTTC
Organism: Acidobacteriota bacterium; assembly: GCA_009694735.1. Classification (GTDB taxonomy): domain Bacteria; phylum Acidobacteriota; class Vicinamibacteria; order Vicinamibacterales; family UBA2999; genus 12-FULL-67-14b. The sequence goes on from SHUG01000075.1 coordinate 5,346, forward strand.
GGCATGCCGCGGGTCGAGGTTCATTCGAAGTTCCGCGCGCCGGCGCGGGCCGGACAGATTGTCCGCGTCGGTATCAGCACCACGGTCGAGAACCCGCGGCGCCTGCACCACGCCTTCGAAATTCGCGACGACTCGACCGCACAGCTGCTGGCGGAGGGGTTCGTCCGAGTCGCGTGCGTGGACTTGTCCACCTGGTCCGCTCGCGACCTCCCCGACGATGTGCTGAGGCTGGTCTCGGGCCTGCCAGATCTCGCCGAACGCCAAGCCCGCGGCGCCGTCGAGCTCCCTTGGACATGACACGGATTTTGTCGCTCGTGATTGCGTTAGGCGCTTGCGCAGGCGTGGCCGCGCAGTCGAGCGATCCCTGGCCCAAGACCGTCGACGAGTTTCGGTTGGCCGTGCAGAAAGTGCTCGATGACACCGGCGTGCCCGGGGCCGGCCTTGCCCTCGTGCGCCACTCGGGCGTCGAGTGGGCCGGCGGCGTTGGCCTTGCCGACCGCGATCGGCGTACGCCGGTCACCGCCGACACCCACTTCCGCGCCGGATCGATCAGCAAGACCTTCATTGCCATGGCGCTGGTGCAGTTGTCCGAAGACGGCGACCTCGACCTCGACACGCCGATGGCGGAGATTGCGTCGGAGGTGCCGTTCAACAACCCCTGGGAAGCCGGCGATCCCGTGCGCGTGATCCACCTGCTGCAACACACCGCCGGCTTCGACGACATGCACTTCAACGAGGTCTACAACCTGCAGGATCCGCCAGACCTGCCGCTGATCGACGTGTTGCGCCGCAACCCGCGGTCGCGCAACGTGCGCTGGCGCCCGGGCACGCGAGTGTCGTATTCCAATCCTGGCTTCGCCATCGCCGGTTACCTGGTGGAGAAGATTACCGGCACGCCGTACGAAGACTTCATCGCCGAGCGCACGTTCGCGCCCATCGGCATGACGACCAGCAGCTTTCGCCTGACACGGGAAGACGAGGCGCTGCTGGCGAAAGGCTACCGCGCCCGCACCGGTCCGCCGGTCGGCTATTCGCAAATCTACCTGCGGCCGGCCGGCAACCTCCACACCTCGCCGATCGAGCTCGGCAAGTTCGTGCACGTGCTGCTCAACTGGGGCGAGACCACCGAGCAGCTGGTGATCGATCCCGAGTACCTGAGCAACATGGAACACCCGCGCAGTTCGCTGGCATCGGCAGCCGGGCTGCGCGCGGGCTACGGCTCGGCCATCGCCGCGTCAACCACCGAAGGCTTCCCCATGCTCGGGCACGGTGGCGGCATCGACGGCTTCGCATCGCTCTACGCCTACTCGGCCGCGCGCGACGTCGGCTACGTGGTGTTGCTCAATTCGACTCATTCGCCAGACGCGATGCGACGCATCTCGCAGCTGGCCGTCCGCTACCTGAAGGCCGAGGTCGCGCCGCCCACCAGGCCGAGCGTCACGCTGACCAACGACGCCCTGCGGCGGTTCGAGGGCTACTACCACAAGGCTAATCCGCGGAATCAGTCCATGGCGTTTCTCGAGTGGTTGCTGTCCGGCGGGTCGGTCACGGCGCGGCCGGCCGGTTTGCACCTCGATCCCGTGATCGGTGAGTCAGAGGACCTGATTCCCGTCGCCGACAACCTGTTCAGGGTGGATGCCGACGCCGAAGCCACGCGCGTGTTTGCCGAAGACGAGGCCGGCGCGATGGTGTTGACCGGCGGCTTCGGGTATTCCGAGCGGCGGCCGCGATGGCTGGTGGAGGTCGTGCGCTGGCCGGTCTTCTTCTCGTTCGCGCTGGCCCTGACGCCCATCCTGATGCTGGTGCCGTGGGTGGCTCACGCAACGCGCGCAAACCCGTCCGGATTCTGGTGGACCAAGGGCGTGCTGATCCTCGGTAGCATCGCGTTGTTGCTGCCGGTGATCGGCATCATGAACGTCGCGGACGTTAACCTCGGCACGCAGAACATCTGGACGACGGCGATGTTTGCCGGCACGGTGCTGCAGCCCGCTGCCGCCATCCTGTCGCTGCTTTTTGCCATCGACGCCTGGCGGCGGGGCGCGGGCCCATGGCTCCGCGGCTACGCCGTGGCGGTGTCGACCTGCGCCTGCATTCTCACGGCCTACCTCTCGGCCTGGGGCATGCTGCCGTCACGGCCGTGGGCCTTCTGAGGTGCTTGCGGGTGCCTATCGTACCTGGGGCCCGCCTTCGCGGCAACTCGGAAGGCTACACTAGGAGGCGTGACGGAGTGGAATGCCGCGTCGTATCACAAGGTGTCGGGACCCCAAACCAGTTGGGGACAGAAGGTGCTGGCGCGGCTCTCGGTCAACGGTGACGAGCGCGCTATTGATGCCGGCTGCGGCAGCGGACGCCTGACAGGTGAACTGCTGGAGCGCCTGCCGCGGGGCCGCCTGATTGCCATCGACCGATCGTGGAACATGCTGATGACGGCACGCGCCAACCTGCGGCCCGTCTTTGGCGAACGCGCCGCTTTCGTGCAGGTGTCGTTGCCTGACCTGCCGTTCGCGAACTGGGCTGACCTGGTTTTCAGCACGGCCACCTTCCATTGGATCAAGGATCACCAGTCGCTGTTCCAGAACGTCCTGCACGCGTTGCGACCGGGCGGGCGGCTGATGGCACAGTGCGGCGGTGGCCCCAACCTGGCGCGTGCGCACGCGCTGGCGCAACAACTGATGCACGCCGAACCGTTTGTGCCGTTCTTTGACGACTGGCCCGGGCCCTGGGAGTTTGCCAACGCCGAGACCACCGCGCAGCGGTTGCAACGGGCGGGCTTCACGGAGATCGCCACCAGCCTCGAAGAGGCGCCGACCACGCTCGCCACCGAAGCGGACTATCGCGAGTTCGTGACCACGGTGATCTATCACGCGCATCTCGAGCGCCTGCTCGACCCCGCCCTCAAGCAGGCCTTTATCGATCGCGTGACGGAACTGTCCGCGTGCCAGGATCCGCCGTTCACGCTGGACTATTGGCGCCTCAACATCAACGCGAAAAAGCCATGACACGGCTCGCTCCTTCGCCCGTCAAGCCGCGAACGTGACCGAGTGTCCCAAGTGCGGTGTCGCCAGCGTTGACGGCGCCACGGACTGCGCAGCCTGTGGCATCGTCTTCGAGAAGTTCGAACGGCGGGTGCGGGCGGTGGCCGAGTCGGCGCCACCGCCGGTGGCCGGGCCTGACCTCGAAGAAGAGGCGACCTCGGGGCTCGTGTGGTGGGCCAGCGCCGGATTGTTGACCGGCTTGACCGCCTGGACCTGGAGCTTCGCGCGCCTGCCGATGGGCCCGGCGGTGATGGATTCGTTTCTGCACCTCCCCGACCTGATCTTTCACGAAGCCGGCCACCTCATCTTCTCGCCATTCGGCCGATTCATGTCGGTGCTGGGCGGGAGCCTGCTCCAGTTTCTCGTCCCGGTGATCCTGGCAGTGTCGTTTGGCCGCCAGCACCAGCCGTTCTCTGCGGCCGTCTGTGCATGGTGGGCGGGACAGAACCTGATGGACCTCGCGCCCTACATTGCCGATGCGCGGTCGCTCCAGCTCGTTCTGCTGGGCGGCAAGACCGGCGCGGAAGTTGAAGGCCACGACTGGGAATACCTCCTGACGCAACTCGGCATCGTTCACCACGACCGCACCGTCGGCCTGTGGACGCACTACGGCGGCGTGCTGCTGATGGCGGCGGCGATCGGCGGCGGCGCGTGGACCTTGCGCCGCCGGCGAAACCGCTCACCTGCATTACCATCAGCATCGTGAAAACACCTACATTCGCTGACCTCGCCGCCCGCTACCGTGTCACCAACGGTGCGCGGTTCCAGCTCGCTGACTTCAACCCGGCCGACCCATGGGGCGGGTCGCTGAAGTCCGCCGCCGACGACCTTCTGTCGGACGGCATCGCGCGCCTGTCCGATCTGCAGGAGCGGCTCTACGCGCAGGACCGCTGGTCGATCCTGCTGATCTTCCAGGCGATGGACGCGGCCGGCAAGGACGGCACCATCAAGCACGTGATGTCGGGCGTCAACCCCCAGGGCTGCGAAGTTCATTCGTTCAAGGCGCCCTCGAGCGAAGAGCTCGATCACGACTTCCTGTGGCGCACCTCGCGGTTGCTGCCACGCCGCGGCCACATCGGCATTTTCAACCGCTCGTACTACGAAGAAACCCTGGTGGTCCGCGTGCACCAGAACATCCTCGCCCGCCAGCAGCTGCCGCCGGCCCTGGTCACCAAGAACATCTGGCGCGAGCGCTTTGAAGACATCAACGCCTACGAACGCTACCTGTCCCGGCAGGGCATCGTGATTCGAAAGTTCTTCCTGCACGTGTCCAAGGAGGAACAGCGGCTGCGCTTCCTGAAACGGCTGGACGAGGCCGACAAGCACTGGAAGTTCTCGCCCGCCGACGTCGGCGAACGGGCGCACTTCGCCGAGTACATGCACGCTTACCAAGACACCATTCGCCACACCTCCACCGAGTGGGCGCCGTGGCACGTGATTCCGGCGGACCGCAAGTGGTTCACGCGGCTCGCGGTGGCGGCGGTCATCGTCGACACCATCGAGTCGCTCGACCCGCAATACCCCGAGGCCGGTCCAAAGGTGAAGGCCGAACTCCAGAAGGTCCGGGCGGCTTTGGCAGCCGAGGTGAAGGCGGTCAAGGCGAAGGCCACGGCGCCGAAGAAGTGAAGCGCTGCTCCTGGCCCGGCGAAGACCCCCTCTATGTCCGCTACCACGACGAGGAGTGGGGACGCCCGGTCACCGACGACCCGCGACTGTTCGAAAAGATCTGCCTGGAAGGCTTCCAGGCGGGCCTCAGCTGGATCACCATCCTCCGCAAGCGTGAGAACTTCCGCCAGGCGTTCAGCGGGTTCGATCCGGCGGCGGTCGCGCGCTTCACGGCGAAGGACGTGCAGCGCCTGCTGAAGGACGAAGGCATCGTCCGGCATCGCGGCAAGATCGAATCGACCATCAACAACGCGAAGCTGGCACTCGCCCTGATCGACGAACAGGGTTCGCTCGCGGCCTATTTCTGGTCGTGGGAGCCGGCGGCCGCCGATCGCCCGCGCACCGTGACGCGCGAAGCCCTGATCAAGATGACGACCACTGCACAATCGATCGCGATGTCGAAGGATTTGAAGAAGCGCGGCTGGTCGTTCGTGGGTCCGACGACCAGCTACGCGTTCATGCAGGCCATGGGCCTGGTGAACGACCACCTCCACGACTGCGGCGTGCGTGCCGATGTCGAACAGGCCCGCTCACGGCTAAAGCGCCCGCGCTAGCCATTTCGCCGCCCGCCTCATGGCCGTGGTCACTGCTGAGTGACTTGGTAGCCCTTCTTCGCGAGCAGGGCCGGCAGGCCATCAGGACCGACGAGATGGGCGGCGCCCACCACGATAAAGCAGCCGGCATTCTGTTGAAGGCAGGCGTCGACCTGCGGCACCCAGTTGCGATTGCGCTCCACCAGCAGGCGGTCGTAGAGCTCGCGTGACTCGTCGAACGACACGAGCAACGACTTCTCCAGCGCCTTGACGTCGCCGGCAGCCCACTGCTGCGCCATCTCCTTCACGTTGCCGACCTGGGTGTCGAGGTCCTTCATCCCGGAGATCAGCAGGTCTTCCTGGAGCTTCGGCGAGAGCTGATCGAAGCGATCGATCTGATAGACCAGCGTCTCGAGCGATTGCCGCTTCAGTCCGGCCTCCTTCGCGCGGTCGAAGAAGTGCTTGTCGACGCCCAGCTCCGCCTTGAAACCGGCGGCCTGCAAGGTGGGTCCCATCAGCGTGATCGCAACCAGCCACGGCTTCATGCGCTGCAGCGCCATCATCGGCAGGCCCGCCTTCTCCGCGCGCTTCGAGACTTCCGCAAACGTGGACGGTGCTACGAGCTGCTCGAGCGTCCGGCCATCAGTCAGCATCGCCCTGCCAAGCGCGTTCATCATCTGGGCCGGGTCATTCATCTCGTCGAAGTCCACCTCTTCGACCAGCGTCTTCGAGCCGGCGAACGCCTTGTTGATCTCTGAACTGAGGGGATAGAACTCCGGGGTCAGCACGTGAAGCGAGCCCAGCAGGTAGGCGACCGACGCGCCGGGGCCCTCGACCTTCCACAGGAAATGCTTCTTGGCGGCTTGTGCAGAACCGGTCGCGGCGAAGAGCACGAGCGCAACCAGCGCGGCCAGGATTCGTCGTCCAACCATCCCAAAGGCTAACATGCTAGGGATGGACCTTCGAGAAGTGCTGACCGGGGCGGTCGTGATGGCCCCCATGACCAAAGGGTCCAACCTGCCCTATCGCCGGCTGTGCGTGGAAATGGGCGCGCGGATCACGATCAGCGAGATGACGGTGGCGCGGCGGCTGAAACAGCGCAAGAAAGGCGAGTTCGCGCTGATCCGCAAGTTCGAGGGCGAGCCCTTCTTCGGCGTGCAGCTCGCGGGCACCAACCCCGAGGAGATTGGGTGGGCGGCGGCGCTGGTCGAATCGCGCGGCGCCGACCTCGTCGACCTCAATTGCGGCTGCCCGATCGATCACTTCACCCACAAGGGCATTGGCGCCGCACTCGGCCGCCAGCCCGCCCGCATCCGCCGCATCGTTGAATGCATGAAGAAGTCGGTGACGAAAATTCCGGTGACGGTGAAGTTGCGTCTCGGCTGGAACGACGAGATGCGCAACGTGCTCGACCAGGCGAAGGCCGCCGTGGATGGCGGCGCCGACGCCCTCTTCGTGCACGGCCGCACGCGCAACGCCCGCTACCGCTTTGCCGCCGACTGGGATGCGATCGGCACCGTCGTCGCGGCCGTGTCGGTGCCGGTCGTCGGCAATGGCGATGTGCTGTTTCCCCGCGACATTGCCGAGGCCAAGGCGCGCTCGGGGTGCGCAGCCGTAATGAGCGCGCGCGGGGTGCTGATCAAGCCGTGGCTGTTTCGCGAAGCGAGCGAAGGTTACCTGGATCTTTCGGGCGAGGACCGGGTGGCCATCTATCGCCGCTACATCGCTCTCGCGAAGGAACATTGGGGCGCGGATGCTCACGGCCTGGAGCGGGTGACGCAGTTTACTCGCTGGCACACTGACTTCTGGTATCGCTACGTCCGGCAGCGCCCGGATGGCACGTTCCCGGGCCTACAGACTCGTGAGCAGGATCTCAACCTGCGATCGCCCCTCGAAGCCTTTCTCGCCCGTCCGGACGGCGCGGCGCACGACTACCTGACGGAGTGCCTGGTGCACGATCGCGAGATCGATCCGGCACAAGCGCCGGAACCGGTGGTCGTGGAATCACGCGAGCGCGAGCTGGTCGAAACCGAAGGCTAGAAGGCCGGCACCTACCAGGCGTTGACGAGCGATTGCCAGGCCGACACCCGCGGGCGATCGTCGGTGAGCCGCCGCATTGTGCGGCTGGCGGCATCGGACCGTGCACTGCACGCGCCCGTGCGGAGGTAAGTCAGGGCCTCCGCGAACGATCCTTCCGTTGAATCGCCCAACTGGTGCGTGCTGTCGTCGGCGGCCACGCACGTCGGCGGAATGCCGTCGAAGAAGTCGCCTTCGTTGTTGACGTTCTTGATGGAGAACGACACCGCGGCCAGCACCTTGTCGCAGAAGGTGAAACCGTACTGACCAACCGGCTTGCCGTAAGTGGTGTCGCCAATGACGGCCACCGGCATGTACGGCCGAAGCGAGTTAATCACCAGCTCACTCGCCGACGCCGACGACCGCGTGGTGATGACGACGAGCCGCGACAGATTCAGTGCCTGCTCCGGATTGGTGAAGCGTGTCGTCTTGTTCAGCGTCGGCCCGACGCGGTCGTTGTGCACGTAGTTCAACAGCACCTGACCGTTGGTGCGGGCGCCGCCAATCAAGCTCGCGAGATGCACGGCGACGTCGACCAGGCCGCCGCCGTTGTAGCGCAGGTCCAACACCAACTCCGTCGCTCCCGCCGCCTTGAGCGCCGCGAAGGCGTCATTCAACGCCGCCTCGGATGGCCGCACGAAATTGCGGAAGAACAAGTAGCCCACCCTGCGGCCATCGGCTTCGACGACGCGGGTCAGCGAGACGGTGGGAATGGTGACCAATCGCTTGACCATGCGCGCCGTCCGGCGCTCGCCGTTGGGCTTCTCGAACACGATCTCCGAGGTGACACCAATGTCGGCCGCACCGAACGCGCGGCCGATAGTGCCCGCCGACACCAGCGTCGCGACCGTCTGTCCATCCACATGCGTGATGCGATCACCGCGCTCGAGACCCGCCTCGAGCGCCGGACTGCCGTCAAACACCTGCAACACGCGCAGATCGGTGCTGGTCGTTTGCGACGACAACCCGTAGCCAATGAATTGGCTGTCGCTATAGAACGCCTCGTTCGAGGCCGCGGACGTGATGTAGCTGTAGGCGTTGTCGATCGGCCGGTAGCGAACCGCTTCGAGATACGCCTCGGGCGAGGTGTACGACGTGGGGCTCACGTTCGCCGGCAGGTATTGATACCAGTAGTAATAGGAGTTCAGGACGTCGCGCACGTACAGGTTTTGTGTCGGCACCGAGCAGTTGCTCGGTCCGGTCTGCGCCGAGGCCGTGAAAGGACACAGCAGCGCGCCAGTGAGCACGAGAGAGGACAGAACCCGTTTCATTGGCTACCTTGTCCACCTATTCTGCAATGTTTGAGCCGCCGCCACCAGCGGAAGTGTCACAATATCTCCAGTGGGTTTATCGGTCGAAAAGCCGTTGTGCTTCATTGCATTTTCGCGCAATTTCGGCTTAACCGAGTATCCTTCGGGCGTGATGCGACGCGGCCTTGCCATCCTTATCTTCGCGCTGTTTGTAGCGCGTAGGCGGCGTGAAGCTGGGAGCCGTGGGGCGAAGGGAAGACCTTTCGCGCTTCCTGCGGTGTTGCTCCTGGTTGTGGCGATTGCCTGCGCCCAGCCGCCGGCGCCGGCCGCGCCTGAGACACGGCCAGACCCGTTGCCGGGAACCAGGCTGTCGGTGGATCAGCTCAAGAGCCAGATGTTCCACGTCAGCGCCGGCAAGCGCCTCAAAGGCGCCTGGCCCAACGGCGCGCGGGTCGCGGTCGGGCTGTCGTTCGATGTCGACAACGCCACCGCCACGCTCTCCACCGGAAACCTGGACTACGAGATCCTGTCGCGCGGCGAGTACGGGGCGGTTGATGGCCTGCCACGGCTCCTGAGGATGCTAGACCGCCAGCAGGTGCCGGCCTCGTTCTTCATCCCGGCCGCCAGCGCCGTTCTGCATCCGAAAATGATCACCGACATCCAGTCGGCCAAGCTGCCGCATGAGATCGGCGTGCACGGGTGGATCCACGAGCGCCTGCCGCTCTTGAACAACGAGAAGGAAGAGCAGCGGCTGCTCGACCTCTCCATCGACACGCTGACCAAGATGACGGGCAAGCGTCCCGTCGGCTACCGCGCTCCGTCGTGGAAGTTCAGTGGCTGGACGATGGGCCAGGTGAAGGCGGCCGGGTTCCTGTACGACAGCAGCCTGATGGCCAGCGACGATGCATACGAACTCCTGCTGGATGGCACTCCTACCGGTGTGGTGGAGTTACCGATCGAGCGCATACTCGACGACGCCCCCTACTTTGGAAGCAACGCCGACGGCTCAAACCCTTCGCTCGGCGATGTCCACGAAGTGTTCCAGGCGGAGTTCGACGTCGCCTATGAAGAGGGCGGCCTGTTCCTTCTGACCATGCATCCGCACTTGATGGGCCATCGATCACGCGCGGCCATGCTGGAGAAGCTGGTGCAGTACATGAAAGGCAAGCCGGGGGTCTGGTTCGCCACGCACGAGCAGATTGCCAACCACGTGAAGCCGTTGATCACGGCGAAATGAGGCACGGTCATGATCGCAGACGAAGCCAGCAGGCTCAAGGCCCTGCACAGCTACCGCATCCTCGACACCGACCCGGAGCAGGCGTTCGACGACCTCACACTGCTGGCGTCGCAGCTCTGCGGTACGCCTAGATCGCGCTGATCACGCTGGTGGACGAGAATCGGCAGTGGTTCAAGTCGCGCGTGGGTACTGACGTCGAGGAGACGGCACGCAACGTTTCTTTCTGCGCCCATGTCATCCAGCAGCCGGGCCTCTTCGTAGTGCCAGACACGTTGACCGACAGTCGCTTTCGCGACAATCCGATGGTGGTCAACGACCCGCACATTCGTTTCTATGCCGGCGCACCGCTGCTCACGCGCGACGGCGACCCCCTCGGCACGATCTGCGTCGTCGATAGCATGCCGCGGACGCTGACCGACGGCCAGCGGGCTGGCCTCAACGCCCTTCGCCGGCAGGCGGAGGCGCAACTCGAACTGCGGCGAAAGCTTGACGAGTTGCGCATCGCCATCGACGGCCTCGAAAAACTGGGCGGGTTACTCCCCTACTGTTCGACCTGCGCGCTCAACATCACGATTCCTGCCGATCCGGCGGCCATGACCACGGTGGGCGACGGCGTGACGGAGCTGCTCACCAGTAAGGGCTGGCCCGAAGAGGAAGTCATGAAGGTGGAGCTGGCGTTGCAGGAGGGGTTGGCCAACGCGATTCGCCACGGCTGCAACAACGATCCGACAAAGAAAGTGCAGTGCTCGGTCACCTTCGACGCCAAGGGCGAAGTCGTGATCGTGATTCGCGACCCTGGACCCGGCTTCGATGTCGCCGCCGTGCCCAATCCGCTTGAAGGCACCAACGTGCTGAAGTCGAGTGGGCGGGGTGTGTTCCTGATCAATCAGTTGATGGACACCGTGGAGTTCTCGGACGGAGGGCGGCGGGTTCTAATGACGAAGAAGATCGAAGGCTCCGACCTGGACAAGTAACCCGTACAAAGAAAAAGGCTCAAGTCTTTGGACTTGAGCCTTTGTGATTAATCCCCGGCAACGACCTACTCTCCCACCCACCTGCGCGGGCAGTACCATCGGCGGTAGCAGGCTTAACTTCCGTGTTCGGAATGGGAACGGGTGTGACCCTGCTCCTATGGCCACCGGGAAACTTGGTGCCTGGGGTCTCGTTCAGCGGTCGCGGCATGCGAGCCGCGGATCACGCTAATCAAGTCATCCCAGAGCATATTGTGGCTTGACGTCTCAATCGGCCGATCGCTACCTAGAATTTCTAAGCAATTCGATCAATCGAAACATCAAGCTGCCAGCCGTTCCTGTTTCGGGAACGGAGGCCGAATATTCTGCAATGAGTAGTTTTTCTGACCACACACTCACAATCAAAAGAAGTGAATAAATGGTCAAGCCTCACGGCTGATTAGTATCGGTTAGCTGAACGTATCGCTACGCTTCCACACCCGACCTATCGACCAAGTGGTCTACTTGGAGCCTTCAGGGACTTG
>SHUG01000076.1 GCA_009694735.1 Acidobacteriota bacterium
GCTCTTTTATCCTCTCAGGCGCCCCGTCATAGTCAGCGCATTGACGGTGGGCGCCGCGCGCCGTGTTGTCGAAGATGCACCACACGGCCGTACTCGTGCGGTGGGCATCAGCTCGCCGTAGCTTCTCTCACTGGAAAAGAGCGCGCCGTGTTCTGGCCGTACTGCCCAGCCGGCCACGCCGATGGACGTCTTGTGATCCACTGCTGAGCGAACTGCAAGCTGCGATCCACCGATGGCCGCGATAGGCTGACGTCGTGTTTCTCTTCTTCTCGAACCGCCTGGGGTGCCTTGGGTCGATCGCCGTCTCGCTTGTGCTGTCGGCGCTGGTGATCGCGACCATGCGCGCGTGCGCGACGGGGTAGTAACGGTCACAGCCCCAAGGGCCGGTCTGGACGGCGCGTCGCGTCGCCGCGAGGATCAAGGGCAAATGAAGCTGGGGGCCGCGTGGCTAAGCGTGGTGCTGCTTACGGCCACCGCTCACGCCCAGGCGCCCGCCGCAGTTCATCCGAGTAGCGTTTCAATCGTTCGATCAATCGGCCCGGCGCGGCGATTTCGCCATTGGCCTGAGCCGCATCGAAGAGATTCCCGCGCGCCGGCAATCGTTCGGCCGCCAGCATTCCCCATTTACGAGTTTCCCTCGCCAATTCGCGCAAACACGATAGTTCCCAAGGAGGCATGGTGCCATCTGGACGGCTGCACCTTCGTGTTGGCGACTGGGGCGAGCCAAATACTCTCGGAGCTGTCGCCGCCGGATTGAGTGTGAACACGCCACCGCGGTGCGATCTGCGGTCCGATTTCTCCAGCCACGTCTCTGGTGCTAGTGTGATTCCATCGATGAGCCGTATGAGCAGGGCGCCCAAGAAGGACTCCGACGGCGACGCGCCGATCGCGAGAGTCAAGAACTACATCACACCGAGCGGCCTCCAGCGACTCAAGGACGAACATGGGTTTTTGCTGACCCGGGAACGACCGGCCGTGACCAAGGTGGTGGCCTGGGCGGCAAGCAACGGCGACCGTAGCGAGAACGCCGACTATCAGTACGGCAAACGGCGGTTGCGCCAAATCGATAAGCGAATTCGCTTTCTCACGAAGCGCATCGATGCCGCGGAAGTGGTCGACCCGGAAACCCCGCGACCCGCGAAGGCGGCGACGCGGGTGTTCTTTGGGGCGACCGTGCGCTACGTCAATGCCGCCGGCACGGAGCGCGTGGTGAGCATCGTCGGCACCGACGAGCTCGATCTCGACCGCGACCACCTCAGCTGGGTGTCGCCACTGGCGCGCGCGTTGATGAAGTCCGGACCAGGTGACCGCGTGGTTCTTCACGCGCCGGGCAGCACGGAGCGACTGCTAATCCTGGAGGTGCGTTACGAGCGCATTCCCGTGGCGCCGTTCCGCGTACCTGCTGGGGCCGAGGCCGCGGCGAAGGAGCGTCCTGGCATTGAGGATGAGGAGCAATGAGGCGGCTCGTCGCGTGCGTGGGTCTGGTGCTGCTGGCGGCGTCGGCACACGCCCAGGCGCCCGCGCCGCTGCGGTGGGGCGGCGATGCCGAGGGCGGCGCGCCGTTTGTCGAGGCCGATCCGTCGGATCCCTCGCGGGTGGCCGGGTTTGATGTCGAGATCGCCGAGCACATCGCCGCCCGCCTCGGGCGCACGCCGCAGTTCATCCAGGTGGCGTTTCAATCGCTCGATCAATCGGCCAGGCGCGGCGACTTCGACATTGGCCTGAGCGGCATCGAAGATATTCACGCGCGCCGGCAATCGCTGGCCGCCAGCATTCCCTACTACGAGTTTCGCGAAGTGCTGACCGTTCGCGAGGGCGACCGCGAGCGCTATCGCACCCTGGCGGATCTGCGGGGCAGGAGAGTGGCCACGCTCGGCGGCACCATGGCCTACGACCTGCTGCTCGAGGCCGCGCGCAGCCACGGCATCACCGCCGTGTCGTACGACGAGGACGTGCATCCCTACTCGGACCTGGCCAACGGGCGCGTTGACGCGGTGGTGCTCGATCACGTGCTGGCCGAGCGCGCCATGCGCCGCAATCCCGGCCTCGTCACACACGCGGCCGCCCTCGCGATCGGCCACTACATCGTCATCACTGCACCCGACCACACCGCGTTGCGCGACCAGCTCGACACCATCCTTCGCGACGCCATGCGCGACGGCACGCTCGAGCGCATCTTCCGCAAGTGGAACGTCTGGAATGAAGACCAGCCTGCACTGTTCGCGCGTGTGCTTGGCACCGCTGGCACCCTTGGCACCGCTGGCACCAACCCCTTAGGCACCCCAGGCACTGTACGCACCGTAGGCACCGACAGTTCCAGTGGTGCCATCCAGTTGTATTTGCCGTCCTTGCTGCGAGCGGCAGTGATTACCCTGGCACTCAGCTGTTTCGCGATGGCACTGGCTGTTGCGCTGGGATCGCTGATCGCGATCGGACGGGTCTACGGTGACCGGGTCACTCGGATGTTGTTGACCGTCTACGTCGAGGTGATGCGCGGCACGCCGGTGTTGCTGCAGCTGTTTGTGATCTATTACGGCCTGGCCGCGGTGATTCGCTTGCCGGCATTTATCGCCGCGCTCGTCGGCCTGGGCTTGAACTACGCCGCCTACGAAAGCGAGATCTATCGCAGCGCACTCGAGGCCGTGCCGCGCGGGCAAATGGATGCCGCGCGCATTCTCGGGTTCTCGAACTTCCAGGCGGTGCGGCTGATTCGCGCGCCGCAGGCCTTTCGCATCGCCCTCGCGCCGATGACCAACGACTTCGTGGCCCTGCTCAAGGACTCCTCCCTGGTTTCCGTGATCACCGTCGTCGAACTGACCAAGCAAACGCAGATCTTTGCCACCAACATCGGCAGTTGGCTGCTGCCCGGACTGCTGTGCGCGGCGATGTATCTCATGATGTCGCTGCCGCTCGGTTATCTCGCGCGCCGCCTCGAAGAGCGGTGGAGGATGCCCGGCGCATGACCGCCACACTCACGGTTCGCGGCTTGTGCCTGACGCGCGGTGCCCGCGCCATTCTGCAGGGCGTCAACCTCGACGCCCGGGCCGGCGAAGTCGTCGCGCTCATGGGCCTCTCGGGCTCTGGCAAAACCACCATCCTCAGGGTGATTGCGGGTCTCGAGACGCCGGACGCCGGCGTGGTCACCGCCGCCAAGGCCGGCATGGTGTTCCAGTTCCATTACCTCTTCGAGCACCTCTCGGCGATCGACAACGTGACGTTGGCCCCGATGCACGTGCACGGCGTCAGCGCGGCCGCCGCCCGGGCCCGCGCCCAGGGCCTGCTCGATCAACTCGGGGTCGGCCACCGGTCCGGCGCCTTGCCCAGAGAGTTGTCGGGCGGAGAAGCGCAGCGTGTGGCGATCGCCCGCGCGCTGGCCGTCGATCCGCCGCTGCTCCTGCTGGACGAGCCCACGGCATCGCTGGATCCCGCGCGCAAGAACGATCTCGGCGATGCCTTGCGCACGCTGGCGGCGAGCGGCCGCGCGCTGGTCATGACGTCGCATGATGACGACTTCGTCCGCGAGCATGCGACCCGGGTCGTGGTGTTGGCGAATGGTGCCGTAGTGGAGGAGGGCGATCCGCGGGAGGTGTTAGCGAATCCCCGGCACCCCGCCACCCGCGAATTGCTGCAGGTGGAGCGGGCCAGACTGCGGTGACGGGGCTTGCCAACCATGGCTCGAACCACCGAGCGGCCCACCGTCGCGGCTTCGCCGCGATGGTGGGCAACCGTCGTGTGAACCAGCGCGACGGTTGGTGAGCCGGGTGGGGATCGAACCCACGACAGACGCCTTAAAAGGGCGCTACTCTACCACTGAGTTACCGGCCCGAATCTACCATTGTACACTGCGAGGAATGCACAGCCGCTACCTCGATCGGTGTCTCGGTGTCATCCTCGACGCCACCTCCGGAGTCACGCCGGAAGCAGCCACGAAGCGCGCCGGCGATCGCTGGTCGGTGGTCGGAATTGTCGAACATCTGCTTGGTGCGTTCACCGTCGACCAATGGCTCCGTTTTCACCTGGTTCACACCAAGCATCACGAGAAGCAGATCCGCGCGCGGCGATGAAAGACGGACGGATGTCGCCGCAGTCCGTTAAACGCACATGCCGACCGGCGCTGCCCCTACCGCTCTCCTATAGCGTTCCTTCTGTTATGGGACGATCATTCCGGCGTGGTCAGAGAAGTATCGCCCGTCGTGCTGGTGGTTGAAGACGACAGTGCCGTTCGACAGCCGTTAGTAAAGTTCCTGCAAATACGGCACTACACGGTGGTGACGGCTGAAACGGCAGACGAGGGTCTCGACGCCCTCAAGACACATCGTCCTGCTGCGGCCATCATCGACCTGAGACTGCGCCGCGGTTCAGGCCGCGAAGTGGTGGTCGCGACCCCGCCGGGCGTTGCCGTGATCATCTTCTCGGGCCTGCGATCCGAATCCGCGGATCTCGAAAACCTGCGCCCGAACACGCGGCTGGTCGAGAAACCGTATTCGCTGGTGATGCTGATGGACACGCTCGAGGACATGCTCGAAGAGTCGCGGGGCAACAAGAGCGGCATCGCCGCGTCGTAGTCCGGCTCAAGCCGGACGCCACATTCTTCGCGGAAGGGCGGCACTTCAGTGCCGCCCTTTTTTCTCGTTACAGGATGTTTTTTCCGAGCGCCGAGAGCGCGAGCTCCGTGGCGAACTCGGCGGTGGTATTCCTGACATCAAGCGCCGGGTTCACTTCCACCAGGTCGAGCGACGTCATCTGGCCCGACTCGGCGATCATTTCCATCACGACGTGGGCCTCGCGGTAGCTGAGGCCGCCCTTGACCGGCGTGCCGACGCCGGGCGCCACCGTCGGATCGCAGGCGTCGAGATCGTACGAGACGTGAAACCCGCCCGTGCCGTCGCTGGCCAGTGCGATGGCACGTTCCATCACCGCCGCAATCCCCAGGCGATCGATCTCCTTCATCGTGAAGACGTGCACCTTGGCGGCGCGCACGATTTCTTTTTCCCGATCGTCGAGATTACGAATGCCCACCAGCACGGTGTGGCTGGCCTGCACGGCCGGCGCGTCGCCGGCAAAGTGCGCGAGCTCCGCCGGTTCGGGGCCGAGCAGCGCGGCCAGCGGCATGCCGTGCACGTTGCCCGATCCGGTCGACGCGGGGCTGTTCATGTCGCCATGCGCATCCACCCAGATCAGGCCCAGCGGCTTACCTTGCCGGCGCAGGTGCAGCGCCGCCGCCGCCACCGATCCCGCGGCCAGGCTGTGATCGCCGCCGAGCGCGATGGGCGTGGCGCCCTCGGCGAGCGACGCCAGCGAGATCTGGAACAGGCGCTGACACACCTTCGCGATCTCTTTCACATAGCGCTTGCGGGGATCGCCGGCCCCCTTCGCTTCGGGAATGGGCGCGGGCACGTCACCCTTGTCGGTGACCGCCAGGCCGAGCGCCGTCAGTTGCTCGCGAATGCCGGCAATGCGCAACGCCGACGGCCCCATGTCGGTGCCGCGCCGATTGCCGCCCAGATCCAGCGGGACGCCGATGATGTGAACCGCGCGCATGTAATTCGTTCTTCGTTCTTCGTTATTTCCGTGTCTTGTACGTCATCGAAATCCCCTCGTGCCCCGGCGACACGATGGTCGTCAACGCCTGCGGGTGGGTCTCGATGATCGACAGGAAATCCAGCATGTCGTGTTTCTTGTTGATGACGTTGTGCGCCAGGAACAAGCCACCGGGCGTCACGCGTGGAAACACCATCTCGAAGAATTTCTTATAGTCTGGTTTCCAGGCATCGAGAAACACCAGGTCGAACTGGCCCGGCACCTTGGGGACCTCCTTGAAGGCATCGCCGGCGATCACCTGGACGATGTCGATCAGGCCGGCGCGCTGGACGTTGGCGGCGGCTTCCCTGGCGCGGACCGGGTCGTATTCGATGGTCACCAGCTTGCCGCCGGTCTGGCGCAGGCCCAGGCCGATCCAGATGGCGCTGTAGCCGCTGGCCGCGCCGATTTCGAGGACCTGTTTGGCGCCGATGGCGCCGACCAGCACTCGGAGGAAGCGGCCGTCTTCTTCGGATACCGCCAGTTGGCCCTTGTCGGCGGCCCTGATGCCGGCGAGCAGCTTGGCGACCGCCGGGTCCACCGACGGGGTTGCGGGTGGGGTCCTGGTTTGCGCGCCGGCCTCGCCGCCGGCCAAAAGGGCTACCAGAATGGCAATTCCGCGAAAAAACATCCTTCCATTCTAGCCGTGACCCCCAAAGGTGCGTGTTATAGTGCCGTGACTTTTACGCACCCAACCCGGAGACTTCATTAGTGAGCCCGATCCTCACCCGCCCGGTTCGCGAACAGCTCGAGCACGACCGGGTTATTCGCCTGCTGCAGCCCCGTTACAAGCGAAAGACTGAAGTCATCATCAACCCTGGCAGCGAGCAGAACCAGTCGGTGACCGTTAAAAATCTCGTGGTGTTTCCAGACCTCTTGATTTTCGCCGAGGGGGGAAAGAAGCTGCTTGCGACGGTCGAGGTCGAAACCGGCGAATCGGTCAACGCGAACGAGGCCAGAGCGGAGTGGGGAGTCTTCTGTAAGTTGAAGGTGCCCATGTACTTATACGTTCCACCGACCTCGGTGGATACGGCCCGCCGCCTGATCGCCGAGTACGATATTCCGGTGGCCGAAGTGTGGTCCTTCCACACGGTGTTGGACCAGGTCCGGTTCACCATGATCTACCGGTCGCCCGACGCGCCGGTCGTGAAGGTCAGCGCGCCGTCGAAGCCGGCGGCCAAGGCCAAGCCAGACGCGGCCACGCCCAAGCCGATCGCGAAGTTGGTCGCCAAGTCTCCCGTTCGCCAAGGCTCCCACCTCCGCCAAGGCTTCGGTGGGCAAGCCGGTGGGCAAGCCCCGAAGACGGTGGCGAAGGCTGCGGCCAAACCGAAGCCGTCCACCAAGGCGAAGCCTGCGGCCAAACCGAAGCCGGTGGCGAAAGCCAAGGCAAAACCCGCTGCCAAGGCCAAGCCGGCCGCGAAGAAGCGGCGCTAGGGCAGTCCGTGCCATTTCTTCGCCTGACCCGCGACCGCCGCGGCACCAAGAACACATTTCTGCTGCATGCCGATCGCCCGGGCGATCGGCCGAAGCTGTTGTACTGGTACCGCACGGCGCCGGGCATTGTGCTCGGCCGGGCGCCGCTCGATGAAGACGCCATTCGGACCATCGAAGACCAGCATCCCGAAATCGATTTTGACTGGCCCGCCATTCTCGCGCTGAGCGAGGTGATGACGCCTGAAGACGAGGCGCCGGCCCGCCCGCAGCAACCTGAAGGCCGTCGTTCGCGTCCGCGCGATCAACCACGCGACGCCCAGCCGCGGCCGCGCCAGGACGCCCCGCCGGAACCGGCGATTGATACCGTCGACGAGCCGGTGGCTGGCGTGGATGACCTGCCGACACTGGAGGAGTTGACGTTCGACTCGGACCCGGCGGAGGCCGCACGGCCGGCACCGCGCCACGCGAGCGGATTGCTCGAAGAGTTGGTCGGCCGTGAAATCGCCACACGCCTGCGGGCACGCTATTCTGAACTGTCAGCGCGCATTCACGAGCGTCACGCCGAGGCGGCGGTCCGCGATCGCTGGATGACGCGCGCCGCATCGCTCAACCCCGATATCTGGCTGACGCCTGAAGCCGTGCTCGAAGGTGTGCGCCGGGCCGACGGCCTGTTTGACTCGCTTCGTCGGGAACTACTCGCCTAAGAGACCTGGGACTTGAGCCCTACCTGTCTTTCGAATACCTTGATTCGATCGCGTCGATCTTGGCGAGGCGTTTCATGTGACGATCTTCGCTGGAAAAAGTCGCTGCCAGGAAGGTGTCGGCCAGCACACGAGCCAACGCCGGACCAATCACCCGCGATCCCAGGCACAGCACGTTGAGGTCGTCGTGCTCGACCGCCTGCCGCGCCGTATAGGCGTCGTGGCACACCGCCGCGCGCACCCCGGGGAACTTACATGCCGCCACCGCGGCGCCGGCCCCGCTGCCGCACACCAGCACGCCCCGGTCGGCTTGCCCGTTGCGAATGGCTTGTGCCACCGCTTCGGCGATATCCGGGTAGTCGACGGGCGCGGTGGAGTGCGTCCCCAGATCGGTCACCTCGTGTCCACCCTGCGCCAGGTAGCCCGCCAGGTCCCGTTTCATCTCGAAACCGGCGTGATCGGCCCCGATGGCAATGCGCATGCACCGCTAGCTTAGCCCGAACCCGGCCGCCGGCCAGCCAGCCAAACTCGCCCCCAACCCGTCTTATACTGTCAGTATGAAGACGGCAAGCCATCGCCTCGGACTACTGGCCACGTTGGTCCTTTCCACGGCCCTGGGCGCGCAGGCGCCTGCGGCGCCGCAGCCGGCCCCGGCTGGACAGCCGCAGTTCCGCGTCGCCATCGACTACGTCACCACGGATGCGATCGCGCGCAACGGGCAGGATCAGTTCGTCGCGGACCTGACGAAGGGCGACTTCGAAATTTACGAAGACGGCGTCAGGCAGGAGATTACCGGCCTCACGTTGGTGCACGGTGGCCGGGTGCACAACCTGGCGGCGCCGGCGGCGCCGGCGGTGCAGGAAGGCATCATCCTGCCGCCCTCGCGCCCCAAGAACGACACGGCCGGCCGCATCTTCCTGATCATCGTCGACGACCTGCACCTCGACTTCCGGAACACCGGCCGCATCCGCGATCTCTTCAAGAAGATCTCGCGCACACTCGTCCACGAAGGCGACATGTTCTCGATCGTCTCGACCGGACCCTCGTCGCTGGCGATCGATCCGACCTACGACCGCAAGATCCTGGACGAAGCGATCAAGAAGATCACCGGCAGCGGCCTCAAGCCGTCCGACATCATCCAGGGTTCTGACGGCGCGGATGGCCCGAGCGAAGTGCGCTATCGCGCGCACGTGGCGTTCTCGACGGCCTACGACATGCTGTCGCAGATGGAGAAGATTAATAACCGCCGCAAGGCCGTGATCTGGGTGAGCAACGGCTACGACTTCAACCCGTTCTCGGAATCGCGGCTCGGTGAGGACCCGGTCTTTGGCGGCCGCTTTGGCCAGACGCGCGAGGAAGGCCGCCAGCAGCAGGGCCAGTTCAGCGGCCAGCAGTTCGCGGATGCCGACCTGGCGCGCGAACTGGCGGAGGTGACCCGCACGGCGAACCGTGCCAACGCCACGCTCTATACCATCGACCCGCGCGGCCTGGTGGCCGGTGCCGACCTCGACGAACAGTTGGATCCGGTGGAGTACGGTGAGTACGTGCGCAAGTCGCAAGACAGCCTGCGCGTGCTGGCGGAAGAGACCGGCGGCATCGCCGTAGTCAATCAGAACAACTTCGACAAGGCGCTCAAGCGCATTGATGCCGAAACCAGCGATTACTACGTGCTGGGGTACTCGTCCACCAACCCGGACCCGCTCAAGCGGACGCGCAAGATCGAGGTCAAGCTGGTGAACAAGCCGGGCATCAGCGTGTGGTCGCGGACGTCGTACTCGCTGCGGCAGCAGCCGAAAGCGAAGTAAGCGGCTCGACGGCAATCGACTCGTGGATGCGCTCGCGCAGCCAAGTCACCGGCTGGGGATGCAGGCGGACAAAAGCCTGCCACTCCTGCTCATTGAGGACGATCGAGATCACGCGCTCGCGGCTGGTTTCCACCCGTCGATCCTAGCGACGTCAGCCATTCCTGAAAATACAATGATCGAATCGGATCAATGCCTGAAACTGATGGCTTGTGGCCCAAGTAACAAATGTAGCGTCCGGCTTCAGCCGGACCTAAGGCGCCAGCTTCAGCTTTGGCCGCACCCGCTCGAACGCCTTGATCACTTCCTGCACCGCCCGCGGCGTCCGGCTCATCTTCGGATAGATCCAACCGGTTTCCCGCACCAGGGAGCGGCCTTCGATGCGGGCACAGTGCATCTGGCCGCTGGTGACGTCGCGCGCCACCGCCTGGTAGGGGATGATCGTGATGCCGAGGCCGTTGCGCACCAGCGCCTTGATGATCTCGACGTTCTCGGTTTCCATCACGATCTGCGGCTCGATCCGCGCCGACAGGAAGAACTCATCGATCGCGCGCCGAGAATTGGACCCCGCCTCGAACAGCACGAACGGCTGGCGCACCAGGTCCTGCGGTAACACCTTCTTCTTACGCGAGAGCGGGTGCTTGGCCGCGGTCACCACGAGCAGTTCCTCCTGCAGCACCGGCACCGTCACCAGGTCCGGTTGCTCGACCGGCAGCGTGAGCAGCGCGAGATCGCCGGTGCCCGAACGCAGCCGGGCCAGGCACTGTTCGGAACTGCCGGACATCAGCTTCAGTTCGATCGCCGGATGCTGCCGCTTGAGCTCGGTCAGCAGGGGAGGGAACACGTAGAGACACACCGTCATGCCGCCCAGCAGGCGGACGGTGCCGCGCAGGGATTCCTGGCTGTCGGTGATGCCGGCAGTGGTGTCCTTGAGATCCTGGAACACCCGATGGCTGAGTTGGAGCAGCGATTCTCCCGCCGCCGTAATGCGAATGCGGCGTCCCACGCGGAGAAACACCGGTTCTTTCAGTTCATCTTCGAGCAGCAGAATCTGGCGGCTGATGGCCGACTGCGAGACGTGCAGTTGGTGGCCGGCGGCCGTGAACGAACCTGTTTCGGCTATCGCTCTTATGATTTCTAGTTGTCGAAGGTCCACCAAACACTCCCGGATTGCATGAGAGCATATCTCTCCGGCAGAGATGGATTCAAGGAGAACTCAATCCCTTACGACGCTCGGGCGGTCAGCGTGGTCAAGGCGACGGCGGCGAACCGCTCGCGCTCGGCCGACACCGTGTGGTTGCGGCGATGCGCGTGGCTTTCACAGCCCATGCCCTTTTCTTCCACGTAGCTGACCTCGCGCGTGCTGGCAACGTCTCGGTAGCGACCGACCACGCACCCGCACGACAGCGTCGAGAAACCCAGTATGCGAACGACGCTCATCGAATTACTCCCTTGCTGCCGACACTAGCAAAGCCCGTGCCGACGGCTGCTCGGCGCATCTTTCGAGTGAAACCTCCACCGGCAAGGCGCTACGGCTTGGCAGGATCGTGTCACTTCCTACACAGCCGGTGGTCGCGACCGCACACCACGCCACACTCGCCGAACTGGGATTCGGCCACGTTGGATCAAACTTCAGTGAATTGGATGGCGCCTAGGGAGTCGCTCGCATGGAAGCGAGCCCTTCGCGCGCGGACTGCGACATCGGATCAACCGTGAGCGCTTCAGCAAAGTAGCGACGTGCGCGCTCGCGGTTGCCGGCCTGAAGCTCAAGGGTGGCCAGGTTGATGTAGGTCCCCGAGTCGCGCGGGTCGGCCTTGAGTGAGGCTAGGAATGCCGTTCTGGCGGCGTCACTCTGGCCCATGCTGGCCAGGCTGGCGCCCAACAGGTTCTGCGCCTTGGCGTTCACCGGGTCGAGGCTGACCGCATTGCGAGCGGCCTGCACGGCGAGGTCGAGGCGGTGCTGCATGAAGAAGAGCGAGCCGGCGTAGTAGTGGGCCCAGGTGCTCCTGGGGGCCTCGGCGACCAACCGAGCGACCACTGGTTCCAGCCGGGCTGCATCGCCCACGTCTGACAGCACTGACGCCAGTTGCTCGAGCGCCGGCACGTTGCCGGGGTCTGATTGCAGGACGCCGAAAGGGATGCGGGCGGCCTCTTCTACCGCGCCTTGCGACGCCAGCACTTTCGACAGGGCGAGTTTGGCCGGCGTATTCGTCGGCGCTGATGCCAGTCTCGTCAGCACGGCGCGCGCCTCGTCTATGCGGGTCAAGGCGGCAGCGGAACGGATGAGCCCATCGAGCGAGGCCGGATCACTCGGATCCAATTCGAGCGCCTTGGTGAAGTCCTCGTAGGCAGGGCGGTGTGCGTCCGAGCGAAGGAACATCAGTCCGCGATCGCGCCAGCTGACCGCAGTGACCCCCTGTTCCGCGGCCGTCACCGCGGCCGGTTTGGGGCTGCGGCCTGCCAGCTCGCGCAAGGCCGTCGCGTTATCGTCGCGCGACAGCCCGAAGATACTGCGCGGGCCCGAGAATTCCAGCCGCAACCGGTTGTCGGTCTGCAGCGGGGCGCCATCGGCCCAGTCCTTCAGCGCCGCGCCCTGGGCGACGAAGAGCGAGGTCACGGCGAAGGGATCCAGTGCCCCCACCGAGGCCAGATCTTCCGCCACTCCCGGGCGCTGCCAGGCAGCGGCCATGCCGGCGATGCGATCGTCGAGCGCCCCGGTGGTTCCCACCAGCAGCACGTCGGCGTCGCCGACCAGCCACATCGAGCCGTCCGGAAACGCCGTGAGGAACGTGGCGACGATCGACCGCAAGTCGTCGCGACTGATGTCGTAGGTATGCGCCCATTGGCACAGCATGCCGCCGGGTGCCAGCCTCGCCTTGGCACCTTCGAAGAACTCGCGTGTAAACAGCGAGGCGATCCCGGCCATCCACGGGTTCGACGGCTCCGAGACGATCACGTCATAACTTTCGCGTCCGAGCATCAGGTGGGTGCGGCCGTCGCCCACGATCAGGCGCGTGCGCGGATCGGCGAGGGCGCGATGGTTCTCGACGTCAAAGAATCGCGAGGCGTCGACCACTTCTGGAGAAATCTCAAGTATGGTGGCGGCTTCAAGCGGATGGGTGAGTGCGGACCCCAGCGTGACGCCGCTGCCCAGGCCAAGAATGGCGACGCGCTTGGGCGCGGGATGCAGCAGCAGCGGCAGGTGCGCCAGCAGCCGCTGGGTCAGCATGTCGCCGGCATTGGACGCATCGACCTTGCCGTCAATAGCCAGCGAGACCGTTCCCGCCAACTGTCGCACGGCGACCGTGCCGGTGGCGCCTTCGCGATAGGACAACAGCTCGCCGGCGGCCAGCGCCGTCTCGAGGCTGGGCCCGCGCATCGCGGCGGCGTACTTGTAGGCGCCGCTCGAAAGCAGCAGTCGATCCCATTGCGGCAGCGCGAACCCCGCCACCAACACGACCACGGCGAGCGCGAAGCCGACCAGCCGGCCGCGCGCCGGGCCTGCGGAGATCAGGATGGTGCCGGCGGTGAGGCCCACCACCAAGGCGGCCACGCGAATTGTCCAGTGCAGGCCGAACTGCGGCACCAGCACAAAGCCGGCGAGCAGCGCCCCGGCGATCGCGCCGACGGTGTTCACGGCATAGATTCGGCCAAGATTCTCGGTGACTGATTCGTCGCGCCCGGCCGCGAGCGAGACGGCAAACGGGAACGCCGCGCCAAACGCGATGGTCATCGGCAGCAGCAAGCCCGTCACCATCATCACCTGGCGCGCGAGCACGTCGACGAACTGGTACCCGGGTCGTGCCACGATCTCGGCCATGGTCAGCAGGGCCCAATCGACCGATGACGCGGCCGCCAGCGACAGGCCGACGCCGATCAGCATGCACATCGCGAGTCCGACCGCGGCACTTCGCACGCGCGCGACGAGCCAGGCGCCAAGGGCGGCGCCGCCGGCGAGGCCGATGATGAAGATGGCCACCACGATGCTGAACGCGTAGGTGGTGGGGCCGAGAATCTGCGCGAGCAGTCGCGTCCAGACGACTTGCAGCGTGAGCGACGCAAACCCGGAGGCGCCGAGGGCCACGGCGGCGAGCCACGGCTGTTCTTTTGAGCGTTCGGAGGGCGGGGGCTTTAGCCCCCGCCGCGTGTCTGGCAGCGGGGCAGCGGATGCGGAAGCATCCGCTCTCCGAACGTCGCCAGTCGGAGAGATCGCCGCACCGCGCGCGATCGCGAACGCGCCGGCGGCGGCGGTGATGTTCAACGCGACACCCACCCACGTCGATCCGCTCAAACCGAGCGCCGGAATCAGGACGAAGCCTGCCAGCACGGCGCCCGCTGCTGCCCCGAGCGCGTTGGCGGCGTACAGGCCGCCCGCGTCCTGTGCGGCACTCGCGGCGCCGCGGACCATCCAGCGGGAAGCGATTGGAAACGTGGCACCCATGGCGGCTGCCGGAACCGCCAGCAGCAACACGCTCGTGCCAAGCCTGAGCAACGCGAACGTGGCGCCGCCTTCGCCGTCGGCATAGGCGCCGACCAGCAACGGACGAATCGCGGTCAGGGCAAAGGGAACAAGCAGGGCCAGCACGCCGATCGCCAGTTCGAGCCCGGCGTAGATGGTCAGCGCACGTTCGGGGCTCAGGCGTCCGCCCCGGCGGCCGGCCCCCGCCGCGCCGACGGCCAGGCCGCCCATGAACGCGGCGAGCACCGTACTCGCGGCCGCGATACCATGACCCATCTGCAGCGTGAGCAGCCGGGTCCAAACCACTTCGTAAATGAGAGCCGCGGCGCCAGACACCGCGAACAGGAACAGGAACGGGCCACGCCGCATCGCTGACAGAGTATCAGAAGGGCGCGCGCCCTCCGGGCGCGCGTGGGGCTCGCGGCTTACGTCGCTCGTGGGGCTCGGCCTCTTCGAGGCCTCGTGCGGAAGCGCCCGTCCCCAGGAACGAAGTGAGCCCCAGAAGCGCGCCTGAGCGCGCGACCCCTACGAGGTGCGTAGCACCGAGCCCTACCGGCCGTCCGCGGCCGGCCGGTACAACGTCAAGTACTGATCGCGCTGCACCTCCTCGAGCCCCCATGCCTTGATCACGGCGCCTGCGGAGTCCGCTGAGACGAAGCGAGAGTCAATCACGACATAGCCGAGCTGTGTGCGGGCCGCGAACTCCGGACCGCGGGCCAACAGCTCGGACCGCTCGGCGTCGGTCAGCCGCTGTGGCTCGCTCATCTTCATCAGGAGGGCGAGCGTAGGGTGCTGCGCCCGCATCCGTTCGACGCGGCGCGGCGAGATGCGCGAGAGGTAGCCGCCGATCAGCCGTTTGTGGTGGACCGTCTGGTTGAACTGCGAGCGCGGACGGAAGTTGCCGATCGACGACACGCCGTCGCGAACGCCAAAGGGTAACGACAACACGCGCACGTCGCGCGGATCCGCGGCAATCGTGTCGTAGATCGGCGAGATTGCGGCTGAGTACAGCGTGCGAGGCGCCGGCCACAGTTCGAACGCCAGCAGCACGGCCACCACCGCGGTGATCGTCCGCCGCCGCTGCGGCCACCGGGTGCCGAGTGCAGCCAGGGCGCCGGCGAGCAACATCGCGAGTCCCAGGGCGGCGACAATCGCGAACCGGGTCGGCATGCGCGCCAGGCTCACAGGCGCGACATACCGAAGCAACGCCCACGGGCCTGGCACATGCGTGTTGGTGCCGGCAATGAAGATGAAAGGCCCAAGCGCCAGAAGCGCGAAGCCGATCGTCAGCCACCACCATCCCGCCTTGGGCCGGTACTTTGCCAACCAGATCGCCGCCGCGATGACCACGATCGCGATCAGGCTGAATGACGCCGTGTACTCCACGAACCGCGTCGGCGCGGTGAGCTGTTCATCGCCGAGCAGCAGGCGCATCAGCGGGTGGCCGGGATTGGGCGTGAAGAATGACAGCAGATCAACGCCGCGCGGACTGCTGCGCCAGAAGATCTTCGGGCTGACGAACTGCCCGCCGATGATGCCTTCCACCATGCCGTAAAGGACCGGCGCGAGCGGTCCCACGCACGCAATCACCGCGACCAACACCGCCTTGATCGGCAGTAGACCAACGCTGGCCAGGCGCAGCAGCCTGGGCCGCCACCAAATTCCGAGCCGGCACGCCACCAGCACGGTGAGGATCAGCACCGGCGTGTACAGGCTGCGCATGTGGACGGCGACGCCCAGCACTTCGAAGTTGCCGCCGCGACCGAAGGCGAGCCCGGTGACGAGTCCGCCGAAGCACACAATCAAGACGTCGAGCGGCCAGACCCACGGCCGCCGCGGCAGCGGCTCGGTCGCCCGCGTCACCCGCACCATCGTCGTCGCGACGTACAGCGCGGCGATCATCACGCAATAGACGCCGTAATAGGCATCGCACAAGGCGGCCCAGGCAATGCACAGGCCCACCAGTGCCGCGCTGCCGACCGTTCGGTGCCGCTCGGCATGGACCAGGGCCCAGATGAACGCCGGCAAAGGTGCCGCGGCGGCCAGGCTGAAGTGCCCGGTACTGCGGGCCATCAGGACGGGCGACCACGCGAACACGACACCCGCCAGGAAGGCCTCGCTCCTGGTCGCTGCGGCCGTCCGGCGAGCGAGGCCATAGGCCATGAGTGCCGTGAGGATGTTCATGAAGAGGAACACCAGATTGAACGCCGGGACGACGCCGACCAGCGAGATGAGAGGCAAGGCCAGCAGGTTCTGGAAGACCGTGTAGTTGTGCTGGGAGAGGTCCACCCGCCCGGTCATTCCCAGGATCTGTTCCGTGCCGAACGGATTGTTGCCCTGCAGAGCTTCGGAGTGAAACACCCACTGGTTCCACAGGTACACAGCGGTATCGCCGCCGGGATCACCTGTGAGGTGAGTCCCCAGTTGAATGGGCAATGGCCACATGAAGGCGAGCGCGACCAACACGTAACCGAGCACGACGGCGAGCTGGGAGGCACGCACGCGTCGCATGGGCAGGGCAAAGTTGTATCAC
>SHUG01000077.1 GCA_009694735.1 Acidobacteriota bacterium
CGCGGCCAATACCCGGGTGGCGTCACCGTCACCGATGCGCAGCTGGCGACCGTCCGCCTCAAGCGGCATCGGTTTCACGGTGACTGGAACTACACGATCCACCCCGCCACGCCGAGACCAAGTAAGTCAGTTATTGTCTGACAGGCCCTTAGCCGAGGCTGAGGCGCTCGAGGCGCGTCGTTGGTACGAAGTGAGGCGCGCTGGGCTCGGCGAAGAGTGTGGCGCCGAAGTCGATGCAGCGGCGGCACGAATTATTGAACATCCGTTTGCATTTCCGCGAGTGCGTAGCGAGACCCGGCGTGCGGTCCTTACGCGTTTTCCCTACGCGTTGTATTTCCGGATAGCGGACGACAGCAATCGTCGTGCTCGCGGTTCACGGCGGGCAGGATCCGTCACGTCGGCACCGGCGCGCGTAGAGGTGGCTCACAGCCATCCGAACGATCAAGACTGTGACTGTCTAACAGGCGCTGCACCCGGCGGCTCCGTGCCGCCGCTGAACCGGAGCGTTGGCAGAGCGAACACGGACCTCCAGCGGTAGTCAAAATGGATTGTGATCTTCACACCGCCGTGCCTCTACTGTCACGGACTCCGGAGGTCCTGGATGTACTACTCCGCGATCTCCCGTCAGCCTGGGTATCGCGTACGGAGGGTCCGGACACTTGGAGCCCCTATGACGTCGTCGGGCATCTGATTCACGGAGAACGTACGGATTGGATGCCGCGTGCGGAACATCTTCTCGCCCATGGGGAAGCCATGCCTTTCCCCACGTTCGATCGATTCGCTCAGTTCGAGGCATCGAAGGGCAAGAGCCTCCCCGAGTTACTGGATACCTTCCGCGAGCTGCGGGCTGACAGTCTTCGCCGTCTCGCAGCACTGCGTCTGACCACTGCCGATCTGGACCGTACGGGCCAGCATCCCGAGTTCGGACGAGTGACTCTCGGCCAGCATCTCGCCACCTGGGTGGCACACGATTTAGATCACCTGGTTCAAATTGCTCGGGTTATGGGTCGGCAATACACGGAGGCTGTCGGGCCCTGGCGCCAATATTTGCGGATCATAGGGCCTGCCTAATCACCGCTTGCAGCCGATTACGCGTTCGTAACGCCGCCGCCGACCGGTTAGCAGGTCAACGAAGCTAGCCGGTTCATCCCGGCACCGGGACGATGCGAGCCAGGGGGCGAGAGCTGCGGGCGAGGCTCAGGGCCGTGGGAATGCAGTAAGGGCGTCGTCCCGCCGGCTCGCGACAAGCCATTGCTTCTGCCATTCGGCTTGAATCGCGTTGATGACTGCTGACTCCTCGATTCGCGAAAACATAGACCCCTTGTTTCCAGCGTCCTTGATGGATGCGCCGAAGTGGTAGAACTCCGTGCCGTCAACCACCACGAAGCGGTCATGGAACGCGTCCGATGTTCGCACGGAGAGACCGCCGTATTGCGATTGGCAGGCTTTCGCCGCAGCGATCATCGGACCAGCGCGTAGACCACCTATGCTCCAGTAGCGAACGAGGCATGAGCCGATCCACGTGGGGTTCTCGCATTTCCCTACAGCGAGCCAGTGGACCGTGCGGAGTCGCCGGCGAACCACGACGCTTCGCAAGCCGCGCGAATGCGGCCCATCTTCTGGAGGAAGCGATGCAGACTTCACACACATCCTCGGCGTTGACACGCAGATCAGCTATTCGCCATGCGGCGCATGCAGCCCTCTTCACCCTCCTCCTCTGCACACCGGCCCTGAGTCAGACGACCCTGCCTCCAATTGCCAAGACGGCCAGCCTTTCGGGCCCCCGCTTCGGCCTCACCCTCCTGGCCGACGGCGTCGTCAAGAAACTCGAAGAGCGCGACATCAAGGTCGGCCCGCATATCTCGCAGTTCGGCTGGCAGTTCGAGAAGCAGTTCTACACCAAGGACAGCGGAGTGACGATGGTGACCGAATGGGTCGCACTGGTCGGAGGGCTCGAACAGAGTGTCGTGCTGCCCAGCCTGAGCTGGATGGTGGGGGTGCGAACGAGGGATGGCGCCGAATTCGGCATCGGTCCGAACGTCACGCCAGCAGGAACGGCGTTGGTCCTCGCGACGGGGATGACGTTCCGGGCGGGCGCTCTGAACATCCCGGTGAATGTCGCGGTGGTGCCCTCGAAGTCCGGAACGCGCGTGAGCGTGCTCTCGGGCTTCAGTCTGCGGCACCGGTAACCGAGTGCTGCCAGTCGCGGGGCCTCAGCGCAGCACCTCGTCGCGCAAAAATGGAAGGGCTGGCCAGAAAGACCAGCCCTTTTCCCGTTAAGAACAACCTGGCCGGGCCGTCAGGGGTCGCCGCCGCTGTCGGCTGCACGGCGGGCACAGCACCGGCCCAGGAACTGCGGAGGGTCGCGAGCGGATCCGTCGCGCGCACTGGAAGCACGGTCACTATTCAGCGGCGGCGCTCGCGGAGCGAGCGAGGGAGCGGGCCTGCTTCCAACAGGCCAGAGCGTTGCTCGACGGCCTGTAATGATTTGTGGTCGGCGTTCCGTATCTGGCGGGGCCGCTCGCGGCGTGAACGTGACGCGAGTTGTCTACCGAGTTGAATACCAATCGAGCGTGAAAGCGAGACTGACGTTGTTCGACCATCGATCGGGACGAGAAGTGAGCCATTCCGCTTGCGCACCAACAGCGGCGTGCGCTTAGTGTCTGAATTCGCGCCGTCTAACAGCGCATGCACCAGACGGCGCGCGGGCCTAGAATGGGAGCGCGCCGCTGGTGATGCGCAGGCGCTAGCCTGACCTCAGCAGCTCAGCCAACCATGAGTTTCGTCGCAGTACCGCGGACGCCATCGAGGCCCTGGTGAGAGGCGTGCACGTGCCTCCCGTCCTCGTGATCGGAGCCACCGGCCGAGTCGGGCGTGCCGTTGTTGCCCAACTGCTGGGCGCCGGCGTGCCGGTGCGCGCGCTCACGCGGCGACCGGATGCGGCGGGGTTGCCTGCGGCCGTCGAGGTCGTCGCGGGCGATCTCACCGTGCCCGACTCGCTCGACGCCGGGCTGCAGGGCGTGGGTGCGGTCTTCCTCCTCTGGACCGCACCGCCGGGCACCGTTCCAGCCGTCGTCGAGCGTCTGGCGCTGCACGCGCAGCGCGTCGTCTTTCTCTCCTCTCCGCACCGAACGCCGCACCCGTTCTTCCAGCAGCCGAATCCTATGGCTGCCCTTCACGCCGACATTGAGCGCCTGATCGCGACCGCTGGCCTCGCGTCGACGATCATCCGGCCGGGGATATTCGCGTCGAACGCGCTGCACTGGTGGGCGGCCCCGATTCGAGACGGAGATGTCGTCCGGTGGCCGTATGGCGCGGCCGAGACCGCACCAATCGACGAGCGCGACATCGCGGCCGTGGTCGCGCGTGCACTCAATGGGGACGGGCATGCCGGGGGCGACTATGTCCTCACGGGCCCCGAGTCACTGAGTCAGGCCGAGCAGGTGAACATCATCGGCGCTGTCATCGGGCGCCCGATCCGGTTCGAAGAGCTGTCGCCGGAAGAGTTCCGGCGCGAGACGGCGGGTCGCTGGCCAGGTCCCGTCGTGGACATGCTGCTCACCGCGTGGCGTGCGACGATCGGACGCCCGGCGCTCGTCACCTCCACTGTGGCCGACGTCGTTGGATCGCCGGCGCGCACCTTTCGCCAGTGGGTCGCCGATCACGCCTCTGCGTTCGGGGACGCCCAGCGAGTTACGGAGTCTGAGACACGCCGAGATTCCTCGTGAAGGGAGTCTCGACCCGCAAGCCCAGGCGGGCTCACACGCGTTGCACCAGACGGCGGAACCTCCCTCGATAAAGGAGACACTTCCACCTAACGACAGGAGGTGTCCGATGCCGCGTCGTGTGGGTCCGGTGAAAGTCCGTCAATACAGCCTGGAGTTCAAACTCAAGGCGGTGAAACTGAGTCAGTTGGAGGGCGTGGAGGTTCAGGCCGTGGCCGATGCCCTGGAGATTCACCCGTTCATCGCGGTGGCGGAAAGAAGCCGGCGATGGGGTCCTCCGCGGGCGGGTGTCGGTCGCCAAGGCGATCAAGCCGCCGTCGGCGCGCGAGATGAAGCGGTTCCAGACGCTCAGGCGAGCGCATGCGTTAGGGGGAAGGCGTCTGTCGTCCTGACCGAGCCGTGTGGCAACTCGGGCGGGGTCGTGGCACACTATCCGTCCCGTGTTTCCGTATCACGATGAAAACGAAACGCAGCGCCCCGCGTACGTGACGATGGCTGTCATCGCCGTCAACGTGCTCGTGTGGATCTTGGTGCAGGGCGCGGGCGCGGCGCTGCCGCTCGCGGCGTCGGTCTGCAATCTCGGGCTGATTCCCGGCGAGTTGACGCTCGCCGCTCCAACCGGCGCACGGTTTCCCATGGGAGACGACGTGGTGTGTCTGATGGATCCCGGCCGCCAGCCGCTCAACGTCGTGACGTCGATGTTCCTGCACGGCTCCTGGATGCATCTGCTGGGCAACATGTGGTTTCTCTGGCTGTTCGGCAACAACATCGAAGACTCGATGACTCGCCCTCGGTTCCTGACCTTCTACCTGTTCTCGGGGCTCGCCGCGGCACTCCTTCAAGTAGTCGCCGACGCGAACTCGATCGTGCCGATGGTCGGAGCGTCGGGCGCCATCAGCGGCGTCATGGGCGCGTATCTCGTCCTCTATCCGCGCGTGCGGGTGTTCACGCTCGTCCCGCTCGGCTTCTTCATGACGACGATCGCCCTGCCGGCGTGGGCGATGCTCATCTACTGGGCGTTCATTCAATTGGCGAGTGGCGTGACCTCTATCGGCTCAGAGTCTCAGGGCGGTGTGGCCTTCTGGGCACACCTCGGGGGATTCGTGGCTGGCGTGGCGCTCGTGAAGCTGTTCGAGCGACGCGATCGGGTCGTCGCGCACCGAGCACACACCTGGCGACCTGGCGCGGCTCGCGGCCTTTAGGACGCCCGGCGGAGTGTTCTAGAGCCGAGACGAGCTCGCCGAGTTCGCGAGGCTCGAGCCGCGCGGGTCGTCGGCTAAAGCCTGTCGGAGGGCGCATCCACTCCGCGAATATCGCACGCTGTGCCGGGGAGCTCGCACGGGCGATCCTGATAACATGCCGCTCGCCTGGTGACCGCGATCTATCCCCCGGATTTCCGCCGCTCCGTCTGGAGCCTTCGGCGCATCAAGAGCGATCCGCTCGCATTTCTGGAGGACCTCGCGGGCTCTCCAGATGACGACATCGTTCCATTCTCGCTCGCCGGCCGCCCTGCATTTCTTCTGAAGCATCCCGCCGCCGTGGAGGCGGTGCTGGTGTCGCAGCACGACAAGTTCGTCAAATCGTACGGACTGCAGCGCGTCCGGCGACTGCTGGGGAACGGCCTTCTGACGGCGGAGGGTGACGCCCACCGGCGGCAGCGCAACGTGGTGCAGCCCGCGTTCCACAGACAGGCCCTGGAACGGTACGGCGAGATCATGGTGCGCCACGCGGCGCGGGCCCGCGATCGCTGGCAGCCGCACCAGACTGTTGAGGTCTCCGCGGAAGCGGGCGCGCTGACGCTCGCGATCGTGGGCGAGACGTTGTTCGGCGCCGACATCGAATCGCTGTCAGTCGAGGTCCGGCAGGCGCTGATGGTGGCGAGCGACGCGCTCGACCCCCTCATTTCCCTGCTCGCGCCGGCGCGCCGCGTCCGGCCCCAGCGCGAGCGGCTCGCCGCGGTGATTGACGATCTCATCGTGCGCCATCAGCGGTCCGGAGGCGATCGTGAGAATCTGATTTCGCTACTGCTCGCCAGCCAGGAGGCCGGACCCCACACCATCACCGACCAAACGCGTGACGACGCGTTGACCGTCCTGCTGGCCGGGCACGACACGATTGCCACCGCGCTGGTGTGGACGTGGATTCTCCTGGCCCAGCACCCTGAGGCGGGCGCCCGGATCGAACAGGAGGTGGACGCGCTCCTGGGCAGCCGGCTGGCATCATCCGCCGATGTTCCCGCGCTCGTCTTCACGCGGGCGGTCCTCTCTGAGTCGCTGCGGCTCCGGCCGCCGGCGTGGGTCGTCGCGCGGAGCGCGACGGCCGACCTCGAGCTGGGCGGTATTCGCATTCCGGCGGGCTCGATTGTACTGATCAGTCAGTACCTGATGCATCGTGACAGGCGGTTTTACTCGAATCCGATGGCGTTCGATCCCGATCGATGGCTCGACGATCGGCAGGCCGGCAGGCGGAAGATGGCGTACTTCCCGTTTGGCGCCGGACCGCGGTCATGCATAGGCGAGGGGTTTGCGTGGATGGAAGGCGTGCTGCTGCTCGCAACGTTTGCCCAGCGCTGGCGGTTGAAGTTGATGGACCTGGGAGAACCGATCCGTCCGCGTCCGACGATCACGCTTCGCCCGCCACCGGGCGTCCGCATGGTGCTGCACGAGCGGGCGCCACTATAATCGGCGCGTTCCATGGCTAACCAATCTGTACCGCTCGGGCACGACGTCGCGGCCATGAATGCCTCGGGCTGGAGCGTCGTACAAGCCGCTGCCCGATCGGCCGAGCAGTTGGCAGATACGAACCAGCCTGCGTTCTTTGCCCTCGGTGTCGATGGCGAATTGCGGACCGTGCCGTCCGGCGATGCCCACGCGCTCGTCGCGTGGCGTCCGGGGGCCGGCTGGGAGGCCGTGCTGCCCGAGGACGATCCACGCCGGGCTTTCATTGATTTGTATTTGCCGATTTGCAGCGCGACCACGGCCAGACCGCTGACAATCGGCCACCTCGGCGAGAGTCTCGATGGCTTTATCGCGACGCACGCCGGTGAGTCGCGGTGGGTCACCGGCGAGCAGAACATGCTGCACATGCATCGGCTGCGTGCGCTCAGCGACGCGGTCGTTGTCGGCGCCGGCACGATCGCGGCCGACGATCCGCAGCTCACCACGCGGCTCGTGCCCGGTCCCAACCCGTTGCGTGTCGTGCTCGATCCCGGCCGGCGTCTCGGTGCCGCCCATCGTGTCTTTACCGATGATGCGGCGGAGACGCTGTATGTCTGCGCGCGATCGTTGACGCGTGCGGGCGAGCGTTACGTCGGCCGCGCGACGATCGTGGGCGTGGACGAGCGCGGCGACGGCATCGACGCCGCCGACGTGATGCGTCTGTTGCGGGCGCGCGGCTGCACGCGCGTGTTTGTGGAAGGCGGCGGCGTGACCGTGTCGATGTTTCTCGAGGCGAAGCTGCTCGATCGCCTGCATCTGGCGATCGCGCCCCTCTTCATCGGTGACGGCCGGCCGGCCATCCGTATTCAGCCGCGTGTCGCCCTCGGCAACTGCCCGCGTCCGCATTACAGGGTGTTCCGCATGGGCGGCGACGTGTTGTTCGATTGCGACTTCAGTTCGCGTGACGAAGCGGCCGGCGAGCAATCGGATGCCCAGTCTGCCGTGACGCGGGTCATCTAGCGCCATGATGTTCAGACGCCTCAGTCGCAGCGGGATCGCCTTTCTTCCGTTCCTCATTGTGCTGGGCGGATGCGGGAGCCGCGAGGCCTCCCAGCCCTCCACCGCGTCATCTTCCACAGGGGCGGTGACGACGACGCCACCGATCGCTGGAGTTCGTACCTTTGTGATTGTGCCCGGCGAGTCAACGGCGTCCTACCATGCGAACGAGGAGTTCTTCGCCGGCGCGTTCAGGCGATTGGGAATGCAGCCGGGAAAGATCGAGGCGGTCGGCAGCACGCAGGCGGTGCAAGGGCACTTTCAGCTCGATCCCGCGCGGCCGACGGCGGGGCTTGGCGATCACACGTTCACAGTACGCATGGATATGCTCACCAGCGATCAGTCAAGGCGCGACGATTACCTGCGCGAAGTTCGCGACGACGGCCCGAGTTTTTATTCATATCCATTAGCGACGTTCAAAGCGACTGCCGTCGAGAGCGGCTCGAGCGCGAATAGCGGCGCCGGCGAGCTGAACATCAGACTCACCGGCGATCTGACGATCCGGGAGATCACGAGACGCAAGGTGTTCGACGTGAAGGCGCGGCTGTCGGGTGACACGTTGACCGGCACGGGCACGACCCGGTTCCTGCTGAGCGATTTCGGCATCGGGCCGATTAGTTTCTATGACACGCTGACCGTTGCCGACGCGATCGGCATCGAGGTCCAGTTCACCGCACGCGTGCAGCCCAAGTAACCCGCGCATCCAGGTAGGTTATGCAAGCCAGGCGGCCAGATCTTCGTGGCCGACGATCACGCGCGAGCGGCCCGCCTCAACATGCGCAAGGCGCCGCGCGAGCCAATCGTGGATCATCGAGGTCTGCTCCGGAGAGATCTCTCCGGCGGCCTGCGCCCAGCCTTCGATGAG
This sequence comes from Acidobacteriota bacterium, assembly GCA_009694735.1. GTDB lineage: Bacteria > Acidobacteriota > Vicinamibacteria > Vicinamibacterales > UBA2999 > 12-FULL-67-14b. The sequence continues at coordinate 8,304 of SHUG01000077.1, forward strand.
CTGCCGCTGCAGTTCGCGCTCGTCGGGCAGCAGTATCCAGTCGCTCGCGGCACGTCGCACCTGGTAGCCGACGGCGGCGAACCAGCGTTCGGCACAGTCAACAGCGTCTGGTCCAGCCGCCAGACCGAATCCGTTGTCGCTCGTCCGTTGGTGCCGGTTCATGAGATCCCGAATCGCGTCGTCTTCCGCTTCCGAGGGCGCGCATCGCGAGCGGCCGTTGTAGTTCAGGGTGAAGAGCGCTGCGGCGCCAATTGCCCGGCAATGCCCGGCCAGCGCGCGCAGCCACTGGTCTGAGACCAGGTCGAGCAGCGCCGAGGCCGTAACCAGATGGCGGCCGGGGAAGAGGGGGGGATCGGCAAGATTGGCAAGACTATCAGGGGCCCCGAGATTCCGGCCCAACGTCTCAATCTGACAGTTGGCACTCCGCCCGGACGCTTCTGCGAGGAGATCCGGATCGCGATCGACCAGCAGCCAGTGCTGCGGGGCTGGCAAACGCGACGAGAGATAGCGGACGTTCGACCCGGTCCCACTCCCAAGATCCAGGATCCGCAACGGCCGATCGGGCGGCAGCGCTGCGACAATCGCCTCCGTCAGCGCCGCCGATCGCGCCGCGGTGTCGGCGGGCTCGCGCAACGCCAGCCACTTCGAGAAGGAGTCAGCCGACATCATTCAGTACGGCCAGTGCGGCAGCCATCTTGTCGACGGCATCGTCCCATGTCGGCAGCCGATCGCGCACGCGACGCGCGCCCTCGGCCAGTTGATCACGCAGGCCCGCTTCGCCGACGAGCTTCGACAACGCCGCCGTCAGCGCGTCGACGTCGCCAGGCGGCACCAGCAGACCGGCGGGTGTTTCCCAGTTGCGGCCAGCGCCGACCAGTTCCGGGATCGCGCCCGTCGTCGTGCTGACGACCGGCAGTCCGTGGGCCAGCGCTTCGGCCACCGCCATGCAGTAGGACTCGTGCAGCGTCGCCAGCACGAACACGTCGGCGCGGTCGTAGTACCCACCAAGTGCCTCGCCGTCCAGTTCGCCGATGAGTGACACGCGATCCTCCAGGCCCTCCCCGTGCACCCTGGCGCGCACGCGGTCCACGGTCGGCGGATCGCGGTCGAGGCTTCCGGCGCACGTCAGGTGCCAGCTGCGGTGCGGAATCATCGCGAGCGCGCGGATCAGGATCTCGTGACCTTTGCGCGGCGTGAGCGCCGCCGCCGAGAGGAGCTGTAGCGACGGTCCTCCGGAACCGCGGGCCACCGGCGCGCGGTCGGTGCCCGGCTCGACAACCGCGATCCGATTCCGCCAGACGCCGTACCTCAGCAGCGCTTCCGTCATGGCTTTTCCGGTGACGACCACCAGGGCCACGGCCGCCAGTGCGCGCCGCTCGCTGGCTTCGAGCCGGACGGCCGTATCCCGGTCGACGCCGATCTCGTCGGCCAGGGGAAGGTGGACGAGCGCAACGAGTCGCAGGCGCAGCGCTTCGCGCTCGGCTTCGACGGGCAAGGCTCCAAGTGCGAGGCCATCGATGACGACCGTGGTGCCGTCGGGAATGGCCGCAAGCACGCGAGCCGCGTGGTCCAGCGCCGCCGGCGTGGGCTGCGGAAAGCTCTCGCCGACCTCTTGCACCTCAACCGACCACCCGCGTCCGCGCAAACCCGTCACGATGCGCCGGTCGTACTCGTACCCGCCACTCCGGGTCTCGAGACGCCCGGGGACGATCAGAACGAGTGCTTTGGAATTCACAAGAGCGCGCCGCGTCTTACAGTCGTCGGGCATAGACGTCGCCTGGCCGTCGCTGGGCCTCCTGTGTGCGCAAAGCCTGGAGCAGTTCGCGGTCGGTCAGCCAGCGGTCTGAAGCAAGCTGAGAGGATTCACCCGCCGACCAGTTGAACTGGTACGGTCCGAGCGTGGTCAGACGCGCGACGCACGCTTCCGCCTCCTCGGGCGTCCACGGCAGATACTCAAACGACAGAGCCGGCACCGCCAGCGTGAGGCCCGCCAGGATGGCGGCTTCGCTGCCCTCGCAATCGATCTTGATGAACGCCGGAGCACCGAAGCGCTCCCTCAGGAGATCCAGCGTCGTGGCCTTGACCTCGATTTGGCGATTCCATGTGACGCCGGCAAAACCGGCTTCCTTGGCACGGGCGTCGCGCCACTTCGGGGCGAGCGTCGTCACAGTTGGCGTGCGCTCGCTGAGCGACAGCGTCACTCGCCCGGGCGCATCATTGGCTGCGGCCTCGACGATCGCGATCTGAGAAGATCGGCCGAAGAGCGCGCGGAGCAGCCGCGCGAAATCCGGCTGGGGCTCCAGCGCGACGACGCGGCAGCCGAGCGAGGCGAAAGCGCGCACGCGATTGCCGGCGTGCGCCCCGATGTCGAAGACGAGGTCACCGGCGCCAACGAAGCCGGAGTAGAGACGACGAAGGCGTCGATGGCGTCCGGCAATCCCGTGATAGATGGCCAGCGAGCGTGCGAGGCCCAGGAAACGGTCAACACGGGACATGCCGAATCAGCCGGCTACCAGGCCGTCGAACGCCGCGGAGGCCACGTGCGACTCGTGCAGGGTCACCCGCAGGCTCTCGACCCCGTGCGCCGCCGCTCCAAGATCGTTCTTCCTGATGGCCGCCACCACGCGCTCGAACACCACGCGCGCGAGAAACTCGGTCGTGGTGTTGTGCCCCTTGAACGCCGGGTCGTCGTCCAGGTTGCGGAAGTTCATGTCCGCGAGGATGGCGTGCAGCACTTCCGTCGCGCGGCCGATGTCGACCACGATGCCGTCGGCGTCAAGCCCGGGCGTGCGGAACTCTACGTCGACGACAAGAGTCGCGCCGTGCAGCCGCTGCGCAGGGCCGAACACTTCACCTTTGAAGCTGTGGGCTACCATCATGTAGTCACGCACGGAAATGCTGTACATCGCAGGCTCCTATGGTTGGTCATACCGAATGCGATGGCACAGCGTGTCGCTGGCGTCGGTCGCAAGCTGCGCCATTGTGGCCGGCAGTTCCTCGAACCGGCTCTCGCCTGTAATCAACACATCGAGCCTGTCGTCGGTGAGCATCGTGAGCGCGAGCTGCATCCGCCGGCGCGCGTCCCAGCGCGCGCGCTGGGTCGCGGCGACGGTGCCGACCTGGGACGATTTAAGCGTCAGCCGTCGCGCATGGAACGCCTCGCCGAGCGGCAGCGGAACCGACTGGTCGCCGTACCAGCTCATCTCGATGACCGTGGCTTCGAACCCCGCGACTCTGAGAGCCAGCTCCAGCCCGGCTGGCGATCCGCTCGCGTGAATGACGACGTCGGCGCCTTCCCAGACGGTGTCCGGCGGGGCAAAGCGCACGCCAAAGACATGCGCGATGGCTTCGCGCCGCGGGTTGATATCGACGAGCTCGACGTCGCAGCCCGGGATGCGTCCAGCCAGCCATGCCACGAGACAACCAATAGTGCCGGCGCCGACGACCACGATGCGATCGCCGATGTGGGGCTGCGCATCCCACAACCCGTTGATGGCGGTCTCGAGGTTGGCCGTGAGCACGGCGCGCCCCGGCGGAACATCGTCTGGCAGGACGTGTACAGACTGGGCGGGGACCACGTAGCGCGTCTGGTGTGGATACAGCACGAACACCGTCCGGTCCTGCAGTTCGCGCGGGCCGCGCTCGATCAGGCCAACGCTGGCGTAGCCATACTTGATTGGGGCCGGAAAGCTCCCGGCCTGAAACGGCGCCCGCATGCGCTGGAACTCGCTCGGCGGCACGCGGCCCTGAAACACGAGCGCCTCGGTCCCTCGGCTGACCCCGCTGTACAACGCGCGAACCACCACGTCGTCAGGCGACGGGGTGTCGAGCGGCTGAGTCCGAATTTCTCCCTCGCCCGGAGCGGCGAGCCAAAACGCCCTCGAGGTGTCGGCGGCCATCGGCCAATTCTCGTGCTTCGCGCCGCACGATACAATCCCAGCCTACGCTCGCCGAACGATCCCACGCGAGCGACGGCTGGCCCTGCCGTCGCTCGAACGTTCGTGGCGCGAAGGCGGGCTTGCCTCGTGCTCGCACATGAAATTCGGTCCCGCCAATCAGATCACACTCGTCCGCGCCGTGCTGGTTGCGGGGCTGGCAATCCCCGTCGGTCAGCCGGCGACGCCGACCGTGGCATGGAGCGTCGTGATCATCGCTACCGTCGCGGCGCTGCTGGACGGCGTCGACGGCTGGGTGGCGCGCCGCACCGGAACGGTCAGCGAGTTCGGGACGCGGTTCGATATGGAGACCGACGCGGCGCTCATTCTCGTGCTGGCCATCCTTGTCTCGCAATACGGCAAGGCGGGACCGTGGGTCCTTCTGTCGGGACTGCTGCGGTATATCTTCGTGGCGGCGGGATGGCTGTGGCCCTGGATGCGGGCTCCGCTCGGGTCCAGCCTTCGCGCCAAGATCATCTGCGTCGTGCAGACCGTCGCCCTGATTGTCGCGATCGCGCCGACGGTGACGCTGCCCGCGAGTTTCGTGGTGGCGGCCGCCGCGCTTCTTGCACTCTCTTATTCATTTCTGGTTGATACGCTTCGCCTCTGGTGGGGTACGCAATAATCGACAGCGTGCAGAACGTGGGTTCGTCCTTCAAGCGGATTTCGTCCGGCAATCTGAGGCTCCGCGTCATCAATATCTTGGGCCTCGCCGTCGCGGTCTTTCTTCTGAACGCGTCACTGACGTTTGAGAGCGCGTGGCCCACGCCGGGCATTCGCTGGCGAGCCGTGTTGTCCATCGAGTTCGCCGCCTTCGTCCTCTTGCTCCTGGCTGCCCGGCCGTGGCTTGCCCGCCGAAGCCCGAAGGGCGTAGGTGGGTCCGGTGCGCCGTCCCGCCGGGCGCTTTGGTGGTGTGCGGCGATCTGGTCCCTGCTGATTCTTGGTCACTACGGGGAGGTGACCGCTTCAGCGCTGTACGGCCGCGAGATCAACCTGTATTGGGATCTCCGATTCGTCCCTGACGTCGCCGCCCTGCTCGCGCGTCCCGAGCGGCCGTGGGTCGTCTTGCTGGCCGCTGTGGCGGCGCTGCTCATCATCGTCCTTCTGTACAAGGTTCTTCGCTGGGCTGTTGGCCGCGTCTCCGCTGCGACGGCGCATCCGCGAGAACGTCTCGCGATCGGCGTGCTGGCTGCGGTGGTGGCGATCTTCTGGGTGGGTCAGCGCGTCAGCGCGACCTTCCCTGTCCGCCCAAGTTTTTCAGCCCCCGTCACCGGGACGTACGTGAGACAGGCCTGGCTCATCCTCGCGACCCTTGGCCGCCAGACGACGCTTCCGCGAAGCCCCTCGATGAACTCCGATCTCTCGCTCGTCAACGGGGCAGACGTGCTCCTGTTCTTCATCGAGGCCTACGGCGCGATTAGCTACGAGCGTCCCGAGTTCGCGGCGCGTCTCACTGCCGACCGGGCCCGCCTCGAAGCGGCCATTCACGACACGAGACGGAATGTCGTGTCCACCTACGTCGAATCGCCGACATTCGGCGGGTCCTCGTGGCTCGCGCACATCACCCTGTTGTCGGGCGTGGATATTCGCAGCCACGATGCGAACGCGCTGCTGATGACCGAGAAGCGCGACACGCTGGTGACGGCGTTCAAACGGCACGGTTACCGGACGGTCGCCGTGATGCCCGGTTTGTGGCAGGACTGGCCGGAAGGCGCGTTCTACAACTTCGATGAGATTTACGGAGGTGCGCGGCTCGATTACCACGGGCCAAAGTTCGGCTGGTGGGACATGACCGATCAGTTCGTGCTCGCCCGGATGGACGCGCTCGAAGTGCAGCGCCGACCGCGTGCCCCGCTCTTTGTCTTGTTCCCGACGATCAGTACGCACATTCCCTTCACACCCACGCCGCCGTACCAGCCGGATTGGGCGCGCATGCTGACGAACAGGCCGTACGAGAAGGAGGACGTGAACCGCGCCTACCTCCGTCAGCCCGACTGGATGGACCTCGGACCCAGCTACGCGGATGCGCTGTCATATATGTACCAGTCGCTGACAGGTTATCTGCGGCTGCTGGCGGATCGCGACTTCGTCATGATTCTCATCGGCGATCATCAGCCCGCCGCGGCCGTAACAGGCGAGGGCGCACCGTGGACCGTCCCCGTGCATGTCATCGCGAGCCGCCGATCTGTGCTCGATCGACTACTCGGACAGGGGTTCCGGGCCGGGCTCACTCCAGCACGTCCAGTGCTCGGCCCAATGCACACCCTGACCTCCACGCTGCTCGACGCCTTCGGGAACCGCGAGTCCGCGGTCGCCCGGATACCCTAGTTCGTTTGTCATTACGACCAAGGAGTTTATGTCTCTCAAACAAGAACTGATCGACGGCTTGAACGAGGATCTCAATCTTGAGCTCGAAGCGGTGCTTCGGTACCTCTACCACTCGGCGACCGCCACCAGCCTGCTTGGGCACGAGCTTCGCGAGCTGCTGAAGAGCGACATCACGGGCGAGCTCAATCACGCAGTCTTTCTCGCCGATAAGATCGTCGCACTCGGTGGCGAGGTCAAAATTCACCCGTCAATGCCCAAGAAGGTGAAATCGGCGAAAGAGATGCTGGAAGTGAACGCGGCCGCCGAACACCAGGTCGTGGCCAGCTACACCGAACGAATCAAGCAGGCCGAAGAGTTCGGTGACAAGGGCCTCGTCATTCGGCTCGAGGACATCCTGGCCGAGGAAACCGACCACGCCGAAGAGTTGGAGCGACTGAGCCGCTGACGGCAACTTGCGCGGCTTCGCGTCGCAGGGCTCAGCCTCGCCTGCTCGGCCCAATGCGATTTGACAACTCCGCGCCGTCGGCGTATTTTCGGGACTGCGCCGTCGCGCCCGATGCGGCCCCTGAGTGGAAGGCTGGCGTCAGGCGCATCTGATCGGCAGCGGCTCTGCGAGCCCCCGATCGAACGGTGCTCAACGCCCTGTTGTTCTTGTCCGGCCGGGGTTGCGGCTGGCCAGGCGATACCGCCACCACGCCGCCAACGCGCCCTCGCTGAGGTCACTCAGGAGTGAGCCGCCCGCCGGATCAGCAGGGCGTTGGTCTGTACCCCCTGCACGCGATGTCGCGATGTCGCGATGTCGCGACTACGTCCGCTTGATGACGACGATGCTGACGTCGTCGGAGGGTTCAGCGAAGGCCCGCAGGTCTTGTGTGATAGCTGCGAAGATCTCCGTGGCCCCTTGGTGCTTGACTTCACGGAGCTTCTGCTCAAGACGGCTCGGAACGTACTGCTCCCGCCCGTTGCTGTGCTCCCCGAGACCGTCCGTGTAGAGCAGCAGGATGTCACCCGCCCCCATCAGCACCCATTCGTTCAGCTCGTAATGGTCCTTGAAGCCCAGCACGCTTTTCGTCGTGTTGCGGTCGATCACGTCCAGTGACGGCTGGATTCCGAGAGGCGGAAACGAGACGCGCAGGTCGTCGCTGACGTCCATGAACCGATCGTATTCGTTGGAGAAGACCATGGGAAAGGGTTGGGCCGCGGACAGAAACCTGAACTGGGCCTCTTCTGAGATCTCGCCATAAATCATCGCAATGAATCGGTGCGCGGCGGATGACTGGTAGAACCTCGTGTTCAAGTTCTCGAACAGCTGCTTCGTCAGCTGCCCAAACCTGTCCAGCTCGTAGATCGACCCCGGAAGAAAGGCCTGATGCAGCATCGCCGCCAGGAGTGCATCGGTCACGCGACGGCCCGAGACATCGATGAGCGCGATCCCGGCCATTTGCTCGCACCGCTCGAGGTTCTCCGCAACCTCGACCCTTCCCTCTGCCCTGGCGCGCTTGATTCTCGCCTGGAGATCGAATCGCTGCTTGAAGTCGACGTAGATGATGTGGTCACCGCCCACCACGCCGTTGAGGGCGAGGGTCCCCCCGCATAGGTCAATCCCGCGGAGCCTGGGTGTAGGGGGTCAGACCCTTTTGGACCAGTAGCGCCGCGAAAACAAGAGACACTTCCGAGCCGGGGAGGAGGAACCCCCTGCGCAAGGCAGTCACACCGGAGAAGGTCGTTCAGGAGATCCGGCGGAAGACGCGCCGGCAGTGTTCCGCCGAAGAGAAGATTCGGATCGTGCTG
>SHUG01000078.1 GCA_009694735.1 Acidobacteriota bacterium
CGCTGTTCGGCGCCGGCATGGCCTACGCGTTCAAGCGCCTGCGTCCGCTGTTCCGCGAGCGCGGCAAGATCCAGGCGGAAGTGACCGGCCGGCTCACCGAAGCGCTGGGCGGCATTCGCATCGTCAAGAGCTACACCGCCGAGAAGCGCGAGGAGATCGTCTTCACGCACGGTGCCCACAAGCTGTTCCGGAACATCGCCCAGTCGATGACCGGCGTGTCGGCGACCACCTCGGGCAGCACGGTGATCATCGGCGTGGTCGGCGTGATCATGATCTGGATGGGCGGCAACGACATCCTCGCCCACAAGATGACGCTCGGCGACTTCGTCATGTATATCTTCTTCATCGGCCTGCTGGCGGCGCCGATGATCTCGATTGCCAGCATCGGCACGCAGATTACCGAGGCCTTCGCGGGCCTCGACCGCATCCGCGAGATCATGAACATGCAGACCGAGGACGAGGCCGACGCCGGCAAGCCGTCGCTTGGCGCGATCGACGGCGACATTCGCTTCGACGATGTGTGGTTTGAATATAACGAGGGCGTGCCGGTCCTCAAGCACGTGACATTCCGTGCGGCGCCCGGCACGACTACCGCGCTGGTGGGGTCGAGCGGGTCGGGCAAGAGCACGCTGATCGGCCTGGTGATGGCGTTTAACCGGCCGCTCAAGGGCACTATTTCGGTGGACGGCAAGAACCTGATCGACATCCCGCTGCGCGACTACCGCGAGCAGCTGGCGTCGGTGCTGCAGGAGAACTTCCTGTTCGACGGCACCATTGCCGCGAATATCGGCTACGCCGCCCCGGGCGCGTCGCTCGAGGAGATCAAGGCGGCGGCGCGGCTGGCGCACTGCGAGGAGTTCATCCTCAAGTTCCCCGAGGGCTACAGCACAATTGTCGGCGAGCGGGGCATCAAGTTGAGCGGCGGCCAGCGCCAGCGGGTGTCGATTGCCCGCGCCATTCTGGCCTCGCCCAAGGTGCTGATCCTGGACGAGGCAACGTCGAGCCTCGACAGCGAGAGCGAAGAGATGATCCAGGACGGCCTCAAGGCGTTGCGGACCGGCCGCACCACGTTCGTGATTGCCCACCGCCTGTCGACCATCCGCAGCGCCGACCAGATCCTGGTGATGGAGGGCGGCGAGATTGTCGAGCGCGGCACTCACGACGAGCTACTGGCCCGCGACGGCCGTTATCGCCAGCTCTACGACAAGCAGTACAAGATCGAGACCAACCGCTTCATCAATCCTGGCGAAGACTGGACGCCGGAGGCGCCGAAGCCAGTGGCGCCGAAGCCTGCTTCGACGCAGTTATAGGTTCGCTTCGGCTGGGGCGCGCGACGTGCGTCGCGCGTAGGGCTCGGCGCTGCGCGCCTCGTAGGGCTCGCGCCTTCCACCTCAGCCCTAACGGGCTTCGGCGGACAAGTCGGCGCTCGTGGGGCTCGGCCGCTAGGCGGCCTTCGTGGGCCTGATCTGCGCAAATGGACGGCCAGGTGCTCGATTCAGCGCATCAGTGGGGAAGCGTCAGCCGCGAGTGCGCGACGCAATGGGACGCGATCGGTCGCCGATACGATATCAGGCGAAGTTGATGTTGTTTCTTAGGCCCGCCTCTCCAGCACGCTCCAGCAAGCGGAATAAAGCGGCGCGCTCGAGAGCACGGGTTTTCCGTCGAATGATCACGACGACCCCGTGATGTGGTCGTAGTGTGGCTAATTCAACGTAGTCGTCCCGGTTGCAGGTCACCAGCACAAAGCCCTGTTCGTGAGCGAATTGGAGCACTGTCGGGTCGGGGGCGCCCTGCGGAAGAACCTGGCGCAGGAGAGAAACCTCGTGGTTGAGTTGTCGAAGCAAGTAGCTCAGGTCGTCTGGGACGTCCTGATCGAACAGGAATTTCACGGCTCGCCTGGCGCCATCTGCCGGGAGACGAGCAGGTCGATTTCGCCTTTGTGGTCCTCATAGTAGGCGAGACATTCATAGACTTGGGCCCTGGTGAGCGTCGGAAAGCAGCTCGCCGTGAGGCTGTCGATGGTTTCGCCGCTTTGAAGCAGGCCGATGACGTCATGCACACCAATCCGAGTCCCTTCCACTCGGGCGTTTCCGCCACGGACCTCAGGCGACCGGACGATGTATCGATAGGATTCCGAAACCTCGTTCATGTTTTGAATGTTACGAGGCTAGCGGGAGAAAATCAATGCGACTCGGGCGATCTCTGGCCAGCCGTCGTATCTGGTGCAGCGGACCGCCCACGGTGTGCCGCCGGTCACAAAGCGGGCCAGGTGCGGCGTGCCGGTCGCAGCCGGGGACTGGCCGCCAGCGATTTGGCGATTGCCTCGCTCAGACGCAGGCGCGGCGGGGCGTTCGAGGCCCGCCGGCGTCTTGGGCCCAGCTGGCGGCTGCCAGCCCCAGGACCGTGCCACCAACGACCACGACGAGCAGCCGGGCAGCGATCACACTCGTGCCTTCGACCCGAAGACAGGTCGAAACTTCGTCTACGACAAAGCAAAGAAAGCATGGACCGATACAAAAACGGGTGACAGGCGCCGCAATCGGAGCAACGCGGGCCTTTCGAGGATACCGTATTCTACCGCCCCGGAGTGACTCAACTACTTCTAAGCGCGGTGTCACTGAGCCCCTCACGGGCTTGCTTAATTATTGCCAACCACAAAATATCGATAGCTCACCCACTCGGGCCCTGCACGTCGGTCCTCCTCGACATACGCCAAGTGCGCCCCATGCTCTCGAATGATTGCCAGGACCTCATCACGAGCTACACCGTTGATAGGGAAGTCGCCTTCTGGCGGCCCCAGCGATGGGGTGATTGAAGGGGTTGGGAGAACGCCTTCAGGATACTCGGGAATACCGAATTCCCTAAGCTGCGGACGATTTGATGCTTCTGGCGTTTCGACATTCTCGGCAACGTTGAGCAGGAAGCGCAGCGCTGCCGACCCCTTATGGCTGAACCAACTAATGCCTTCATGCACGGCGTCTACTTCGACAACGTAGGCACCTGTGTGAGCAGGCGCGCGCATTTTCAGCAGCACAGGCCACTCGAGTCCGGGAGGCACCACCTGTAGCAGAGGTGACCGTCCGTCATCCTGCACGACCATTAGTTCGCCTGTGCCGTTGAGCCAATGATTTCCCAAAGCGAGCGGGCCATAGAACGGCTGCTCCCATGTACGTTGGCTGGAATTCCTGATTCTAAGGGTCACCGCAAACTCAGAAGAGGCCGCAACGCTCTTGGGCACCGAACCGGCTATCTCAATAGTTGCGTCATCCGCATCATCGGGCATTGGCTTGATCTCGGCCTGCGCAGGCGAGTCACGGTGCGGCGGAAGCTGAAAAATCAACAGGCCCTTAGGCGCTAGCAGCCGGAAGAAATCATGGAGGTATCGAACAGGCGGTGCTCGCCGGCCACTCCGCGCTCTTCATCACCGCCTCGGACCTGCTGCTCGATCTGAACGGGCAGGACACCTCGCGCGCCCTGGAACGCCGATTGCGCGCCTACGCGCGTCCGCAGATCTTGGCCATTGATGAGATCGGCTATTTATCCTACGACGCCCACGCGGCCGACCTGCTCGTTAGCAAACGGCCTGGCGTCGGCCCCGAGCAGCTGTTCCTCACTTGGCAGAACAATGTTTAGACGCGCTGACATTCCGAATCTCCCATCGCGTGTTTTCTGGGGACGATATTTCTTGCCACGAACAAGTCATCCGGTCGCAACGTGACCGGCGCTAACGGTCCAGCTTGGACTCCAACTCGCCCGCAACCCTCGAACTCGACTGTCAGGTTTCACCTTCAGTTCGGCGTTCATGGATTATTTCCAGGGCCTAACAGCGTTCGCCATCATACGGAACCCGCCCGACATGAATGACAAAGACTGTCGCCGAGCCGGTCCCCCCAATGTTCTGGAGGACGCAGTCGAGTGTGTCGCGACCGTCGCATGCGGCAAGGACGAGGCCGCTCCAGTTCGTCGAGAACAGATCCTCGGAGACGAGGCGGTCGTGGACAAGGCGTCGCAGGTCGCTGTTCATGGCCAGGTCGCGTCATATTAACCGTACGCACCAAAGAGATACTCCCTCCCTCCTTCGCGAGCGAAGCGAGCCTCATGTGAGGCGCGTAGTGTACTTGTGAACCGTGTCAGTCGAGGTCAGCGAGGACGACGTTTTGCAACACTCTGCAGGCGCGTCGCTCGTCTCGCCGAGACGAACCCAAATGACCGCCCACGAGCGCCGTAGGCGCGAGCCTACGCCCGGCGGCGCCGCCCGTCCTACGAGGCGCGCAGCGCCTCGCCTTTCCTGTTGGAACCTTTACGGTCTTCTGCCAGTATTTTCATCACTGAGGGACGAACGACGTGCTGAACAATCCGGCTGACATTCTTTCGATCGTGCTGCGCGGCGCTCTCGGGCGCTCGGGAAGGAAGCGCGCGCGGCGCGCCACCAGGTTCATCACCGGCAACGGCGGTTTTCTGACGGCCAGCACCGTGCTGGCGGCGGCCGGTGTCGCCTGGGGCATCTTCGACAGCGTGAGCGGACAGGATGTGCCTCAGGGTGGCGCGGTACCGGTGGGAGCTGGTGCGACAGCGCCCGCGGCCTTCGCGTCGGGCACGATTCCGCCCATTCCGCTTCTGCCGACTGACTTGCCGAATCCGGTGTTGCAGTTGATTCGCCTGGCGGTATCGGCCTCGCGCGCTGACGGCGAACTGACGGCCGTGGAGCGCGACCAGATCCTGGAGCGGGCCAAGGCGGCCGGGCTCGGTGCCATCATCGAACCTGAGCTCACGCAGACGTCGCGGCCGCTCGCGGAGATCGTGCGCGGGGTGACCGACCCGGCCGCGCGCAAGGAGTTCTACACGCTCGCGTTTACGATTGTGCGGGCCGACGAGACGGTGACCGGCGCTGAGCGGATTTACCTGGCGCAGCTGGCGCACCAACTGGGACTCGACCCGGCGGCCATCGCGGCCATCGAGGCCGAGACCACCGCAAAGATCGACGCGGAAGCGGACACGGAATAGTCCGGCTAAAGCCGGACGCCACATTGGGCTTCGGCTAAAGCCGGACGGCACATTACAGGTGTAGCATCCGGCTTTAGCCGGATTAACAAGGAGTGCAAATGGACGGCTCGAATCAGTGGTACATGGCCATCGGCGGCCATCAGGTGGGACCGGTGGGGCAGCACGAGATTATCTCCAACCTGCAGAACGGCAGCATCGATGCCGAGACGCTGGTGTTCACGGCCGGCATGACGTCGTGGCAGAAGGTCAGGGACGTTGCGGCCTTCGCTGCCTACAGCAGCAACCCAGCCGCGGCTTCGGCGGGCCAAGCCGCCGGTGCCGCGTTCACCCCGCCGCCGGCGCCCGGTCGCCGCGCCCACGACATTGACTTCGAGGTCCACGGCAACGAGATGCAGTTTATCGAGGTCGCCCTCGATCCGGGCGAAGGCGCGGTCGCCGAGGCCGGCTCGATGATGTACATGACCAGCGGCATCCAGATGGAGACCATCTTCGGCGACGGCAGCCAGCAGCAGTCCAAGGGTGTGATGGACGCGCTGCTCGGCGCCGGCAAGCGCATCCTGACGGGTGAAAGCCTGTTCATGACGGTGTTCACCAACCAGGGCAAGGGCAAACACAAGGTCGCGTTTGGCGCGCCGTACCCCGGCAAGATCGTCCCGATGGACCTGCGCGCGCTCGGCGGGCACCTGGTGTGCCAGAAAGATTCGTTCCTGTGCGCGGCTCGCGGTGTGTCGGTGGGCATCGCCTTCCAGAAGAAACTCGGCGTCGGGTTGTTCGGCGGTGAGGGCTTCATCATGCAGAAGCTCGAAGGCGACGGCCTTTGCTTCGTGCACGCGGGCGGCACCATTCATCACTTCGAGCTGGGCGCGGGCGAGACCATGCGCGTCGACACTGGCTGCCTGGTCGCACTGCAGCCCAGCGTGCACTACGACATCCAGTTCGTCGGCGGCATCAAGACGGCGTTGTTTGGCGGCGAGGGCATCTTCTTCGCCACGCTGCAGGGCCCGGGCCGGGTGTGGCTGCAGTCGCTGCCGCTGTCACGCATGGCCGACCGCATCTACTCGGCCGCGCCGCAGAGCAAAGGCTGGCGCAAGGAAGAGGGATCGATTCTCGACCGCGTCGGTGGCTTGGGCGATCTGATCGACGGACGGTAGGGCTTGGGACTTGGGACCTGGGGCTCGGGCCTCAGGTCCCAGTCAGCGTGGTACCATGTCGGGCCATGTCTTCAAGAATTCTGAAGTCTGTGTTATCAGTGTCATCTGTGAAGGGAAGCTGAAGTAATGGCCGCGCAAAGCTACGAAAGTCACGCGTATCGACCCGTCCCAACGGCGGTCACCGCACTGTTCGCCGTCACGGCCCTGGTCTTGATGTATGGCCAGATGTTCCGTGGCTGGGAGACGCGGGATGCCGCGATCATGGTGATCATCTTTGCGGTCTTCACTCTCGGCGCGATTAGCCGTCTCTACACGGTGGCGCTGCAGGATCGCATCATCCTGCTCGAGACGAAGGTCCGCTGCGCCGAGTTGCTGCCGGCGGGGCGCGACGCCGACCTGGCCAAGCTGTCGAAGAAGCAGATCGTTGCCCTGCGATTTGCCTCGGACGACGAGTTGGGTGCGTTGCTGGAGCGTGCCGCGCGCGAGGGCATGGCGCCCAAGGACATCAAGGCCTCAATCCGGACCTGGCGTCCCGATCCCCATCGCACCTAGGCTCGCCGCGTGACCCCAGACGAACAACAGGAAGTCCGCCGGCTGATCGACGCCCACGAGCACACCCTCCAGGTGTGCCGTGCCTGCGCCGAAACCACCCGCGACCTGGCGTGGGAGGTGAAGCGCGGCAGCGTGCCGTCGCCAGAGGCACTGGTGGCCACCGTTGACGAAGTCGAGCGAATCCTCGCGGAACTCGGCCAGGTGGAGATTGCCATCGCCGAAATGAAGGCGGCGCTCTGGTAGGCGCCATTGGGTGCCGTGCCCGGCTGCTAGAATAGGAAGATGCCTGGGCGGAGCGTGCGGTGAACGAGGCACCTGGTGTCGAGCAACTCGCCGCGCTCATCAACTTCAGCGTCGATGCCGTGGTGCTGGTGGACATCGGCGGAATCATCCGCTGGGCGAACCCCGCCACGATCGGCGTGCTCGGCTACGCCCCTGATGACCTGATCGGCCTGCGCGTTCGCGACATCGTGGAACCGCAAGACCATGCGGCCTGGCAGGAACTGGTCCGCCAGCTCTTCGACCATCCTGACGCGCCCCAGACCGGCGCGTTCCGCTGCCGTCACCGGGACGGCACCGTCCGCTGGACCGAAGGCGTCGCGCGCAACCTCCTGAGCGAACCCAAGGTTGGTGCGATCGTCGTTCACTACCGCGACGTCACCGAGCGGAAGGCGACCGAGGCCGCCTTGCGGGTGACCGAAGATCGCTATAGCGACCTGTTTGCCGCCGCCGCCGACATTATCTTCGAGGCCGATGCCGAGGGCTACTTCCGCTTCGTCAATCCCGAGACCCTGCGGGTGTTTGGCTATTCGAGCGATGAAGTGATCGGCCGCCGCTTCACGGAATTCATTCGCGCCGATTATCGCCCGGCCATTCTTCAGCACTACTACAAGCAGACCAACCAGGGCGTGCTGACTTCGTCTGTCGAAGTTCCCGGCGTGACCAGGTCGGGGCAAGAGGTGTGGCTGGGCCAGAACGCGTGGGTGGTGTTCGATTCGAAGGGCCAGTACACCGGCATGCAGGCCGTGGCGCGCGATATCACCGAGCGGCATCGCGCCGAAGGCAGCCTGCGCGCGGCCGAGGCGAAGTACCGCGGCCTGGTGGAGCAGTCGCTGGTCGGCGTTTACATCTTCCAGAACGACCGCATCGTCTACGTCAATCCGAAAGGCGCCGATATTCTCGGCTACCCAGAGCAGGAACTGCTGGACCTGCCGTGGGCCTACGGGCTGCTGCACGAGCAGGACCGTCCGCTGGTCATCGATCGGCTGACCCGGTTGGGTGGTTCCGACCGCTCCAACGTGCAACTGACCCTGCGCGGCGTGCGCAAGGACGGCGCGCTGGTGCAGGCGGAGGCCTTCTGCTCGGTCACCCAGGGTGGCGGCCAGCGCGCCATTCCAGCCACCGCGATCGATATCAGCGATCGCGTGAAGCTCGACGATCAACTGCGCCAGGCCCAGAAGATGGAGGCGGTCGGCCGGCTGGCCGGCGGCATCGCGCACGACTTCAACAACCTGCTGACCGCCATTCGCGGCAACGCGGAACTGATGTCGCCTCGGGTCAAGAAGGATCCGGCGATGGCCGCGGAGGTGGATGAGATTCTTCACGCCGCCGACCGCGCCGCTTCATTGACCCGGCAGCTGTTGGCGTTCAGCCGCAAGCAAGTGCTGCAGCCGATCGCCCTCGACATCAACGAGATCGTGTCGAGCGTGTCGCGGATGGCGCGGCGGTTGATCGGCACCGGCGTCCAGCTGCGGCAGGAATTGTCGCCCACGGTGGCCCAGGTGCTCGCCGACCCCGCGCAGATCGAACAGGTGCTGCTCAACCCGATCGTCAACGCCCGGGATGCGATGCCGGGCGGCGGGATGATCACCGTGCAGACGGCCAACGTTTGCCTTGAGGCCGGCTCGCCCGAGATGTCGCAGGCCGGCCTGGCGCCCGGGCCCTTCCTCCTGCTCGCCGTCAGCGACGACGGCATTGGTATGGACCAAGCCACGCAGGCGCGTATTTTCGAGCCTTGTTTCACCACCAAGGAGACCGGTCGCGGCACCGGCCTTGGCTTGGCGACCGTTTACGGGATCATCCGGCAAATCGGCGGCGTCATCTCGGTGGTCAGCGAACGCGGGCGCGGCGCCAGCTTTCGCGTCTACTTGCCAGCCGTGACGGGAGAGTCGTCTTGATCGGCAAGCCGGTCGTGTTGATCACGGGCGCCGGTGGCGAGATTGGCCATGGGCTGATTGCCCACCTCGCCGACGCTGGCGCGCGGCCGGTGATTACCTTGGATGTCAACCCGTTGGAGCCGTCGCTCGCGAAGAAGGTGCAGCGCGAGTTCACTGGTTCGATCATGGACAAGGCGTTGCTCGAACGGATGCTCTCGGAGTTCGAAGTCGACACCGTCTACCACCTCGCGGCGTCGCTCTCGACGCGCTCGGAGTTCACGCCGGTCACCGCCCACCAGGTCAACGTCGAAGGCACCCTGAACCTGCTCGAGTTCTCGCAGCGCGAAGCAGAGTCTCACGGCCGTCCCGTCACGTTTCTTTACCCTTCGTCGATTGCCGCCTACGGCTTGCCGGATCTCGCCACCAAGCGCCAGGCCGGCCGGGTGAAGGAAGACGACTTCAACACGCCATCGACCATGTACGGATGTAACAAGCTGTACTGCGAGCAGCTTGGCCGCTATTACGCGAAGTTCTACAAGCAGCTGGCGGCCGATCCGCAGTCAGGCCGGGTGGATTTTCGTTGTGTCCGCTTCCCGGGCCTGATCTCGGCGCTTACCGTCCCATCGGGCGGCACGTCGGACTACGCGCCTGAGATGATTCATGCTGCGGCGAAGGGCGAGGGCTACGCCTGCTTCGTGCGGCCCGATACGCGCATTCCGTTCATGGCCATGCCCGACGGGGTCGAGGCGCTGCTGCGGTTGGCGGCCGCCCCCAAGGCGGCCCTGACGCGCACGGCGTACAACCTGGCCGCGTTCAATCCGTCGGCCGACGAGGTGCGCCAGGAAGTGGTGCGCGCGTTCCCCAGCGCCGCAATCACCTGGCAGACCGACGCCAAGCGGCAAGGCATTGTCGACTCGTGGCCCGAGGACGTGGACGACAGCGCCGCTCGCCGCGATTGGGGCTTCGCGCCGGCGTATGACTTCAACAAGGCGTTTCGCGACTACCTGATCCCGACCATCGGTTCCCGCTATGGCAAATAGAACCCTGATCCTGCTGATGCTTGCCGGAGTGCCCGTGATGCTGACCGCCCAGACGCCGGCCGACCCGATGCGCAACGTGGCGGAACGCTACGTCAAACTCGTGCTCGCGGTCGGGCAGCACGATGCGGATTACGTCGATGCCTTCTACGGCCCGCCCGAATGGCGCAAGGCCGCCGAAGCGGAGAAGCTGCCCCTCGCCACTATCGACCAGCAGGCCGAAGCGCTCGAGAAGGACATCGCCGTCGTCACGGCCGCCTCGCCGGTGGCCCGCGACGCTGAACTGTGGGTGTTGCGCCGTCACTACCTCGCGCGCCAGATGACGGCGCTGCGCGCCCGCGTCTCGATGCTGCAGGGCAAGCGCCTGACGTTTGACGAAGAGTCGCGCGCCCTCTACGACGCGGTGGCCCCGACCCAGACCGAGGCCGAGTTTGCCGCGGTGCTCAAGCAACTCGAGGCCCGCCTGCCCGGCGACGGTTCGCTGATCGCGCGCTACGACCGGTTCAAGCAGGCCTTCGTCATCCCGACCACCCGGGTCGACCGGGTCTTTCGCGAGGCCATCCGCGCCTGCCGCGATCGGACGATTGCGCATGTGGAGCTGCCGGCGGAGGAGCGCTTCACGGTGGAGTATGTGACCGGCAAGTCGTGGAGCGGCTACAACTGGTACCAGGGCGGCTACAAGAGCCTGATCCAGGTGAACACTGACCTGCCGATCTACATCGACCGCGCCATCGACCTGGCCTGCCACGAGGGCTATCCGGGACACCACGTCTACAACGTGCTGCTCGAGAAGCACCTGGTGCGCGACCGGGGGTGGATTGAATACACCGTCTATCCGCTCTTCTCGCCGCAGTCGCTGATTGCGGAGGGCACGGCCAACTACGGCATCGAAGTCGCCTTCTCGCCGGCCGACCGCATGACCTTCGAACGCGAGGTGCTGTTCCCACTGGCCGGCCTCGAGGCCAAGCGCGTGCAGGAGTACTACGACGTGCTGGCGCTGGTCGATCGGCTCTCGTATGCCGGCAACGAAGCGGCGCGCCGCTACCTCGACGGCACCATCGATCGTGCCGGCGCCGTGGCATGGCTCGAGAAATACGCGATCTACACCGCGCCCCGTGCCGAGCAGCGGGTGAAGTTCATCGATCAGTACCGTAGTTACGTGATCAACTACAACCTTGGGAAAGACCTGATTCGCACCTACCTCACGCGCCAGGCCGGACGCCAGGCCTCGGCCTCTCGGCTGTGGGCCGAGTTCACGGCGCTGTTGTCGTCGCCGCGGTTGCCGTCAGGGCTAAAGTGAACCAAGAAGGTTCGTGTCCTTCGTGATGACCCTTCGCGTGCTTCGAGGTTGCGTTTATGCGAGTTGTTGAAATCTCACAGTTTGGACCGCCGGAAGTACTGAAGCTTGCCGAGCGGCCGGACCCGATCGCGGGACCGGGGGAAGTGCTGGTCGACGTGGCGGCGGCCGGCGTCAATCGGCCCGACGTGATCCAGCGGCTCGGCAAGTATCCGCCTCCACCGGGCGCCTCCGACCTCCCGGGACTTGAAGTGGCCGGCATCGTCGCCGCGCTCGGCGCGGGCGTGTCGTCCTTCGCTATTGGTGACGAGGTCTGCGCGCTGGTCGCCGGCGGCGGCTACGCCGAGCGCGTGAACGTACCGCAGGAGCAGTGCCTGCCCGTGCCGCGCGGCCTGTCGATGATCGAAGCGGCGGCCATTCCTGAAACCTACTTCACCGTCTGGACCAACGTGTTCGAACGTGGTGAACTAACCGGCGGTGAATCGATCCTGATTCACGGTGGTACCAGCGGCATCGGCACCACGGCGATTCAGCTGGCGCACGCGTTTGGCGCACGCGTGCTGACCACGGCTGGCACTGACGAGAAGTGCGAGGCGGCGCGCGCGCTGGGCGCGGACCACGCGTTCAACTACCAGACCACCGACTGGGTGGCCGCCGCCAGGCAGGCGACCGGCGGCCACGGCGTCAACATGGTGCTCGACATCGTCGGCGGCGATTACATCGGCCGCAACCTTGACCTGCTTGCCAGCGAGGGCCGGTTGGTCCAGATTGCTTTCCTGAAGAGCCCGAAGGCCGAGCTCGATTTCTCGGTGATGATGCGCAAGCGCGCCTGGATCACCGGCTCCACGCTGCGCCCACGCACCCCTGCCGAGAAGGGCGCGATCGCGCAACAGTTGCGCCACCACGTCTGGCCGTTACTCGAAGCGCGCGTCGTGCGGCCGATCATTCACCAGGTGTTTCCGCTGGCGCAGGCCGCCGACGCCCACCGGCTCATGGAGGCCGGCACGCACATTGGCAAGCTCGTTCTCGATACCCGCGCCTGAACCGTCGGCCTCCGCTCCGGTCGAAGCTCGCGCGCTACGGCAGGACGAGCTCTTCACGCCGCGCTTCTTCCTGATGTGCAGCTACAGCTTCACGGTCTTCATGTCCGCGTTTCAGCTGCTGCCGACGGCGCCGTTTCACATTCTCGCGCTGGGCGGCACCGGCAGCGAGGCGGGTTTGTTTCTCGGCTTCCTGACCTACGCCTCCGCGGTGTCGGCGCCGATCACGGGCGCCATGGGCGATCGACTTGGCAAGCGGCGTGTGCTGATCGTCGCGAGCCTGGCGATCACTGTCTTCTCGCTGTTGTATGCGGTGGCGCCGTCGTATCACGTCATCCTGGGGCTGGTCCTGGTTCACGGCGTCTTCTGGTCAGGCTTGCTGTCCTCGTCCAGTGCGTATGTGACCGACATCGTACCGAAGTCGCGACGGGCCGAAGGGCTCGGCTACGCCGGCTTTGCCAGCATCCTGGCGGTCGCGGTGGCGCCGTGGATTGGGTTGTGGGTCTTCGAGCGCGGCGGCTGGACGCTGCTGTGCCTCGAGATGTCGGCGCTCAACCTGCTGATGGCCTTCATCGCGTGGCGGCTGCCGCCAGACACCCGCCGCGCCATGCCGCCGCTGTCGCTCAAGCCGTCCGACCTGGTGGAATGGCGGGTGATCGTCGGTGCGGTGACGCTGTTCCTCTATTCCTTCAGCTACGGCGGCATCACCAGCTTCGTGGCGATTTACGCCGATCAGGTCGGGGTGACGCCTCGGGCCATCTACTTCACGTTCTTCTCGCTGGCGATTATCGCGACCCGCCCGTTCATTGCCCGCTACGCGGATCGCGTGGGCCACGCCCGCGTGATCGTCCCTTGCCTGGGGATCATGGTGTTGGGGATCGCGGTGCTGGCCTTGGCCTCGACGCGGATGGGCTTCATCGTGTCGGCGCTGTTGTTCGGCGTCGGCTTTGGCTCCGCCTATCCGATTTTCGTCGCGCACCTCATGCATCACGTGCCCGACTATCGCCGGGGGGCGACGTTCGGCGCCTTGATCGGCGCCTTCGACACGGGCATCGGCACCGGCTCGATCTCAGTCGGCTGGCTCAGCGAACACTACGGCTTTGGCCGGGCCTTTGCCGTAGCCGGCGCGCTGGCGCTGCTCTCGATTCCGTACTTCCTCTACATGGAGAAACGACAGTGGACTACGTCCGCCTTGGCACCACCGGCCTGAAGGTCTCGCGGCTTTGTCTCGGCACCATGACCTACGGCACCCCCAGCTGGCGGCCGTGGGTACTCGATGAGGCCACCAGCCGGCCGTTCATCAAGCGGGCGGTCGAGCACGGCATCAACTTCTTCGATACCGCCGACATGTACTCGCGCGGCGTCAGCGAGGAGGTGGTCGGCCGCGCACTGAAGGAGTTCACCAGGCGCGAGGAGGTGGTGCTGGCGACCAAAGTGTTCTATCCGGTCGTCGCTCACCAGAACAGCCGCGGACTATCGCGCAAGCACATCATGGCGGCGATCGACGGGTCGCTGAAGCGACTCGGCATGGACTACGTCGACCTCTACCAGATCCACCGCTACGACGACGAGACGCCGATCGAAGAGACGCTCGAGGCGCTGCACGATGTCGTCAAGGCGGGGAAGGCGCTCTATCTCGGCGCGTCGAGCATGTATGCCTGGCAGTTCGCGAACATGCTGGCCACCCAGAAGCGGCATGGCTGGACGCGGTTCGTCTCGATGCAGAACCACTACAACCTGGTCTACCGCGAGGAAGAGCGCGAGATGTTCCCGTTGTGTAAGGCCGAGGGCATCGGCGTGATTCCGTGGAGTCCACTGGCACGCGGATTCCTGGCCGGCAACCGCCAGCGTGGCGCGAAAGACGCGAGCCTGCGCGAGCGGCACGACGGCTACGGCCACAGCCTCTACTACGCTGATTGCGACTACGACGTCGCCGAGCGCGTGGTGGAAGTGGCGAAGCAAAAGGGTGTGCTTCCTATCCAGGTCGCGCTGTCGTGGGTCGCCAATCGTCCGGGTGTGACGGCCCCGATCATCAGCGCGACAACACTCGAGCAGCTCGATCAGCTGATCGCCGGGCTCGCCGTGGCTTTGACAGACGATGAGCGCAAGGCTGTGGAGGAGGTCTACGTGCCGCACCCGGTTCTGGGCAACGAGCCCTGACGGCTGCACACGCTACCGGGCCCGCGGCACATGTCGCTGGATAGACGCGAGCGCCAGTAGTACCACGAGCATGAAGCCGGACCAGGTAAGGAAGTATCCGCTCGCGCCCCCGCGATCGAGTGCCATCGATCCGGCATAGGCCGCGAGTACATTCCCGATTCTTCCGATGGCCACGGCGGTGCCGATCCCGGTACTTCGAATGTCCGTCGGGTAGATATGGGCCACCAAGGCGTACATCGTCGTTTGGACCCCGTTGACGAATGCGCCGGCCAACAGAATCACAAACAGCAACGTCGTCGCACGTGACGGGTCAAGAGGCACAAACGCCAACAAGGTTCCGCAAACGATGGCTGCCGCCGCCATGCCCAGCATCGCGGCCCGCGAGCCGACTCGCTGCATCGCGACGGCTCCGAGCACGGCCGCTAAGACGCCACCGTAATTCCACATCGCCAGCGCCCGGCTCGCCGTCGGTTGCGAGAAGCCGACGTCGGGCGCCGTCAGCATGGCCGGCAATAGGAGGACCACGACGTAGTACGTCATCAGCCCAAAGAAAAACGCCACCCAGATCCAGACGGTGTCACGGGCCAGGCCGCCGGCGAACAGTCGTCTAACCCCCCCGCTGGTCTGGTGACTGTGTTCTCGCGCCACGAACACCGCGTCGTCTTGAATCTCGTGGCCTGCTCGGCGAAGAACGCGGATCAGTTGTGGCCAACTCGCACGGTGTTGGGCCATGAACGAAGGTGATTCCGGCAGCCACCCCCACAGGACAGCGGCGACCACCATCGCGATCATCCCACCTGACGCAAACAACACACGCCAACCAAACGCCGGTATCACCATCGCCGCCAACTCACCAGCGAGAGCGCCGCCCAGCGGGATCGAAACAATCGTCAATGTGACTGCCAGCGGCCGGTTGCGAGCCGGAACGTATTCTGAGGCGAGCGTGGCGGCGTTCGGCATGGCGCCACCGAGGCCGACTCCCGCCAGGAACCGTACGACCGCGAGAGCGTCAATTGAATTCACCAGCGCAAGT
Organism: Acidobacteriota bacterium; assembly: GCA_009694735.1. GTDB lineage: Bacteria > Acidobacteriota > Vicinamibacteria > Vicinamibacterales > UBA2999 > 12-FULL-67-14b. Next base: position 15,431 of record SHUG01000078.1, read on the forward strand.
GCTGCGGTAAACGCGCCGAAGATGAGCACGCTTCCCAGCAAGGCAGGGCGTCGTCCCCATCGATCCCCGAGGACACCGCCAAACAGGCCGCCGAGCATCATGCCGAACGGACCGATCGCGAGCGCATCGGTGAACTCACGCCGCGGCCGTCCCCATTCCTGGATCAGCGTCGGCACGGCATTCGGAAGCAGCTGATTGTCGACACCGTCGAGCACGATCGTCAGCGCCGTGGCAAAGATCAGCAGCTTTTGGTACGTCGTCCAGCGGCCGTTGTCCAGTAAGTGTGCCGCATCAATGCCGGGAGGACGGGTGCTGCGCAGGTCCTGTTCGCTCATGGTGGCTGGCCGCGCATTGTGGCAGAAGACCGCCTATCGGCCAAGCTGTGCGATTATCGGCTAGGATACTTTTCGATGGCTGCCCCAAATTTCATGCAGTCTCTGGCTCGCGGTCTGGACGTCCTAGGGGCATTTCAACACGCGCGGCCAAGTCTATCGGTCAGCGAAGTCGCCTCGCTCGCCAACATCTGGCGTGCCGCCGCCCGGCGTTGTTTGCATACGCTCGCCGTGCTCGGTTACGCGCGCGCCAACGGTGGTTCCTATACGCTCACGCCGAAAGCGCTCAGCCTCGGCTATGCGTATCTGAGTGCCAGCCCGGTCGTGCGGGTCGCTCAACCATTGCTTGAGGAAGTGTCAACACGCCTTCACGAGTCGTGCTCGATGACGGTGCTCGACGGTGATGAAATCGTCTACGTCGCCAGGGCGGCGACTCAGCGGATCATCTCGGTCGGG
>SHUG01000079.1 GCA_009694735.1 Acidobacteriota bacterium
AGCAAATCGCGGAGGCGCTTGAAGCGGCGCACGAGCAGGGGATCATCCATCGCGACCTGAAGCCGGCGAATATCAAGGTCCGCCCGGACGGCACAGTCAAAGTCCTGGACTTCGGGTTGGCGAAAGCGCTGGACCCGCCCGCAGGCTCGTCGCCGAGTCTGTCGATGTCGCCGACGCTGACGACACCGGCGATGACACAGGCCGGCATGATCCTCGGCACGGCGGCCTACATGAGTCCCGAGCAGGCGCGTGGGAAGCCCGTCGATAAGCGCGCCGACATTTGGGCGTTCGGCGTGGTGTTGTTCGAGATGCTCGCCGGCCAGCGCGCCTTTCCTGGCGAGGATCTCACGGACACGCTGGCGGCGGTCGTGAAGTTGGAGCCGAAGTGGGAGACCCTGGGTGCGGATGTGCCCCCCCGCGTGCGTCATGTGTTGCGCGCATGTCTCCAGAAAGATCCGAAGCAGCGCATGGGCGACATGCGCGATGTGCGCCTCGCCCTCGACGGCGCATTCGAGACCGCGTCGTCGGCCGGGGTGGCCCCGTTACCCGCACGCGCCACACCGGTCGCGTGGATGGCGGCCCTCGCCGTCGCCGTGCTGGGGATGATCGCGATGGCGGTACCCACGCTGCGCTATCTCCGCGAGATGCCAACCGAGCAAGCGGTGATGCGTTTTCCGCTACCGCTGCCGAGCGAGGCGAATAACGGGGTCAGCTTTCTCACTCTCTCCCCCGACGGTCGCCGTGTGCTGGCTACTTGGGCTTCGGGCGCATTAGCGGTCCGCAACCTGGATGCCGCCGAGTGGACGCCGATCGCGATCGGAACGAATCCCAATGTGCGCACGCCCTTCTGGTCGCACGACGGGCGCGCCATCGGCTTCTTCGCCGACGGCCGGCTGAAGACCGTGTCCTCGTTGGGGGGGCCGGTCACGGACCTGTGCGGTGAGACCGGAAATGGCGCGAGCGGTGCGTGGCGAAGCGATGGCCTGATCCTGTTTGGCAGCGATGCCGGGCCGATGCGGACCGTCTCCGCCGCCGGAGGGGCGTGTACCCCGGTGATGCTGGGCGACCCTCAGCGGAGCGTTGGGTATCCGGTATTACTGCCCGACGGTGTGCATTACCTCTACCGCGGCGAACTCGCGGGCACGCCGGCGAGCCGGGGCATCTACGTGGCGTCGTTGGACGAGCCGGGCGCGGCCCCCTTGAGCGGCAAGAAGGTGCTGGCCGACGAGTCCAGTGTGCTGTTCACGCCCCCCGCACACAGCGGCGAACCGGGCCACCTCCTGTTCCTGCGCGGGTCGAACCTCATGGCCCAGCCGTTCGACGCCCATGCGCTGACGCCGCTGGGCGATCCGTTTCTGGTCGCGCCGCAAGGGTCGACGACCGCCTCAAGATCCCAAGTGGCGGCGGGGGCTGGGGGCGGCACCCTGGTCTACGGCAGCCATCTAATTACAACCGCCAAAGTACTCACGTGGATGGACCGCAGGGGAGAGCCGCTCGGCACCGTGGGTCCGGTTGCCGATCAGCGGGGCGTCTCCCTCTCCAGGGATGGATTGTTTGCCACTCTTTACCGAGTGAACGACGGCCTACATCTCTACGATCTGGCCCGCAACTCGGAGCAGCGTTTCACGGCGGACGCCCGTGCAACCGCAGGCGTCTGGTCCCAGGACGGCCGCGACGTCGTGTACCCTTCCACCCTGGACGGCGTTCGGGGGATGTACCGCAAGCCGGCCAACGGCAGTGGAAAGGCGGAGCTGCTGCTGCCTTCGCCCACCAACCCACAGAATCCCGGGGATGTATCCTCGACCGGGACGCTCGTATTTACGGAGCTCGATCCGAAGACGGGGGCAGATATCTGGTCTGTATCGACACCTGGGGAGGGGGCGAGCGCGCCGGAGAAGGTTCTGGCGACGGCAGCGATGGAGTCGCAGCCCCAACTGTCGCGGGACGGCCGCTGGCTGGCCTATGTGTCCAACGAGAGCGGCCAGCCGGAAGTGTATGTGCGCCAATTTCCGTCGGGGGTGGGCTTCGCCAAGGTGTCGATCAACGGGGGGGTCGAGCCGCGCTGGAAGCACGACGGGTCGGAACTGTACTTCCTGCAGTCCGAGGGGATCAACAACACGCTGCTGGCCGTCCCCATGCCCGCGGATAGCCTCGGCAGCATTAGCGCTGGCGTTCCTGTGGCGCTGTTCGGGTTTAAGGCTCGAGGTTTCAACCCACAAAACAACGTGTGGCAATACGCGCCGAGTCCGGATGGCCAGCGCTTCCTGGTGGCGGCGGCCGTCGAGACGGCCGCGCCGGCGTTCCACGTGATCACGAATTGGCTGAAGGCGACAAAGGACGCGGGGAAACAGTAGCCGCCCAATACAAGGAGAGGCGCCGCTGCCGCGACGTGCAGACGGTTGAGGTGTCCCGGGTGTCTCAGTGGTGGCATGCATTGACGCAGGCCGCTGCAGCCTGCGCATAATATCGAGGGGCGTCGCGACGACTCGAAACACGATTCGGATCTGGCCCTGGGCCGCCCTTCCTCAGGATCGTGACCATCTGCTCTTCACTAAACCGGGTCTTCTTCATGGCTCCCTCGTGACTCCGAGGGGGCGATTCTCTCAGGCTTCAGGTGGTCCGAAAAAGCCCGGGCAGGTCAATCTCCATGCGTCGCTCTACACGTGTCTACAGATCTTGTCGGTCTCGGTCTTCGAGAAAACCGAGGTTTCATGCGCCTTACAGCCCGATCGATCCCAGCCCGATCCACCCATCGCCGCTAACCAATTGATTCTGTTCGACTTCTAACCGGACACTACTGTTCCGGGATTATTGTTGACAACATCTCTGAATTTATGCAGGATTCCGCCAACCTTGCAGGGCAAGAGCACGGCTTCGTGACGGCGAAGCGTCGTGACGCAGCCTGGGAGGAATGAACCTCCATGAGCTGCGAACCCGACGGCCGAGATCTCGGCATGAACCGACGCATCCTGCGCCGCGATTTCCTGAACGGCGTCGCCATCGGTGTGGGGGCCACGGCGGTCGGCCTCCAGGTCCGAGCGGGCGCAGCGCAGGTGCCGGGCAGTGGGTCCACTGCTGAAACCTTCCCGCCTCGGCGACTTGGCCTTCGCGGCGAGTACGAATTGGCCGTGCAGCCGCTGGTCGCCATCGAGCGGGGCACTTACGGAAGCTTCCCCGGCATCGATGTCGAGACGAATGAAACGTACGACCTCGTCATCGTCGGCGGCGGGCTGTCAGGGCTCTCGGCCGCGTACTTCTGGCAGAAGGCGCTCGGTACCGATCAGAGGGTGCTGGTGCTGGACAACCACGACGACTTTGGCGGACACGCCAAACGCAACGAGTTCGCACATAACGGCCGCACCTTTATCAGCTACGGCGGGACCATGGGGATATCGACCCCCTATCCGTATAGCTACATGGCGAAGTCGCTGGTTGCGGAGCTTGGGGTGGACGTCCGCCGCAACCAGGAGTTCCTGAACCGCGATCTCTTCCAGAAGTTTGAACTCGCACCCGCCACGTTCTTCGACAAAGAGCACTTCGGCGAGGATCGGTTGGTCGTTGGTACCGGCCGTCTGCCGTGGCCCGAGTTCTTCGCCAAGGCGCCACTCACCGAAACGGCTCGCCGGGATCTCGTCCGCATCTACGGCAAGAACCCGGACTACATGGCGGGGATGTCGATCGAGGAAAAGACCAGTGCCCTGGCGCGCACCAGTTACCAGGACTACCTGCTCCGCTACGCGAAGATGAGCTCCGAGGCGCTCCCTTACTTCCTCGGTCAGGGTGGGCGAAACAACAAGCGCGTGGACACCACTCCGGCACTGGAGGCCGCGGAGCGCGGCTCGGTCGGCTTCGACGGGCTCGGCCTGACGTTCGAGAAGCAGTTCTCGCAGGGCAGCTACGTCTTCCACTTCCCGGACGGGAACGCGTCGATCGCCCGGCTGCTGGTGACACGCCTCGTTCCCGGCGCCATCCCTGGCAAGCACGACATGTCGACCATCGTGCAGGCGCCGGTGTTCTATGACCGCCTCGACGATGCGGCTTCATCCGTGCGCATTCGGCTGGACAGCAGCGTGGTGCGCGTGGCGCACGAAGGGCCGGCGACGCAGCCGACCGGCGTCCGTGTCGCCTATCTTCGCGGCGGCCGCATGCACGCCGTGCGCGGCCGCAACGTGGTGCTGGCCTGCTTCAATTCGATCATTCCGAGGCTGGCCCCCGAGCTTCCCGACACGCAGAAGCAGGCCCTCGCCTATGCGGTCAAGGTGCCGATGCTCTATACCAACGTGCTGCTGCGGCGGTGGGCGCCGTTCAAGGCGCTGGGCGTCGCCAGCGTCAGTTCGCCAGGGATGTATTACCCCAACTGCAGCATCGATCCGGGTTCGACCGTGGGCGGCTATCGCGGGCTGACCACGCCGGACGAGCCCGCCGTCGTCCACATGGTGCGCAACCCCAACAAGCCGGGCCTGCCTCGTAAGGAGCAGAACCGCGCAGGGCAGCAGGAGCTGCTCTCGATGAAGTTCTCGGATTTTGAGTTGTCCGTCCGGCGTCAGCTGGCCCGGACTCTCGCCGGCACGGACTTCGATCCCGCTGCCGACATCGTCGGCATCGCGGCCAATCGCTGGCCACACGGTTACGCCTACACGTACGACACGCTGGGCGACCCGGACGTGCCGCCCGAGGCCCGTCCGCACGTGATTGGGCGCCAGCGGTACGGGTGGATCACGATCGCCAATTCGGATGCCGGCGCCGGCGCATTCACGAACCAGGCCTTCGACGAAGCGCACCGTGCGGTCCAGGAGCTGCTGGTCGCCCGCGGCCTCGCCTGACGCGCACGACTTGGTCTGGTCCTGAAGACGAACGCGATGGCTCGACACGCATGTCCTGAGACGTGGAGTTGACGATGAGCGAAGTCTCTCTCGAAGCGAGTCTGTCGACTGGTCCCGGCATGGTCGATGCCTGTCGGCGCCACACGCTGTTCGAGTGGTCCGCGCAAGGCCACGTGGATCCGATCCCAGTGGCCAGGGCCAAGGGCGTCCACTTCTGGACGCCGGAAAGCAAACGGTACATCGACTTCAACAGTCAGTTGATGTGCGTGAACATCGGGCACGGTCACGAGCGCGTGATTCGCGCGGTGCAGGAGCAGGCGGCCCGTCTCGCCTACGCCAACCCGTTCATGGCGACTGAGGCGCGCGCGCGCCTCGGCGTGAAGCTCGCGGAGATCTGTCCCGGCGACATCGACTCGTTCTTCTTCACGAATGGCGGGTCCGAAGCCAATGAGAACGCAGTCCGCATCGCGCGCCTGTTCACGGGACGTTACAAGGTGCTCGCCCGCTATCGCTCGTATCACGGTGGCACGGCAGGCAGCCTGACGTTGACCGGCGACCCGCGCCGCTGGCCCGCGGAACCCGGCATTCCCGGCGTCGTCCACATTCCTCATCCCTACCACGGCATCGATCGCGGATCGGATTCGACGGAAAGGGCGCTTGCCGATGTCGAGGAGATTGTCCAGCTCGAAGGCCCACACACGATCGCGGCTCTGATCCTCGAGCCCGTCACGGGGACCAACGGTGTGCTGCCTCCTCCGCCTGGGTATCTCGAGGGCATCCGGGATCTCTGCACGCGCCACGGCATCATGATGATCGCTGATGAGGTGATGTCTGGTTTCGGACGAACCGGCGCCTGGTTCGCCGTGGACCACTGGGGAGTGGTGCCCGACATCCTGACGATGGCCAAGGGCTTGACGAGCGCCTACGTGCCCCTCGGCGCTGTGGGCATCCGTCGCGGCATCGCCGAGCACTTCCAGGCCAACGTTCTCTACGGCGGCCTCACCTACAACAGTCATCCGCTCGGGTGTGCGGCGGCCCTGGCCACGATTTCGGTCTATGAAGACGAGGGGTTGATCGATCGCGCCCGGGAGATGGGCACACTCATGCGGTCGCTGCTCGAGGACCTCCAGTCACGGCATCCATCGGTCGGCGCGACGCGATCCATCGGCCTGTTCGGCATCGTCGAGCTCGTGCGCAACCGGGCGACGCTCGAGCCGCTGGCGCCGTTCAATGGTTCCTCTCCGGAGATGCAGGCCCTGGGACGGTTCTTCCGCGAACAGGGCCTTTACACCATGGTTCGCTGGAATACGTTCTTCACCAATCCACCGCTCTGCATCACCGAGGCCGAGATGCGGGAAGCGTTCGACATCATCGGCCGAGGCCTGACGATCACCGACCATGCGGTCGTGGGCTGAGGAGGAAGCGTGAACATTTCCGATCGCGAGCTCGGCATGCACGGCAACATTACCCGGCGGGACTTCCTGAACGGGGTGGCCGTGGGCGTGACCGGAGCCCTGGCCACGCCCTCCCTGGCGGGCGCCAGTGCTGCAGACGCGGCAGCGGAACAGACGGGTGCCACCGCGACGCAGAACCCGAGCTACTACCCGCCCGCGCTCACCGGCATGCGCGGCAGCCATGACGGCTCGTTCGAGGTGATGCACCGCGTGCGCGACGCACGCGCGTGGAAGGATGCGGCCACCGATACGGGCGAGCACTACGACCTCGTGGTGGTGGGCGGTGGTATCAGCGGGTTGTCGGCTGCGCACTATTTCCGCACTGCGGCAGGGCCGCGGGCGACGGTGCTCGTGCTCGACAACCACGATGACTTCGGCGGCCATGCCAAGCGCAACGAGTTCTCGCACGATGGGCGAATGCTGATGCTGAACGGCGGCTCGCTCAACATCGAGAGCCCGCAGCAGTATAGCGACATCGCGATGGGGCTGCTACGGCGCCTGGGCATCGACATCGATCGTTTCGAGAGCTCGACGGCCCAGGACCGTGCCACCTATCAGCGCATGGGCCTCAAGAACGCGGTCTTCTTCCCGAAGGAGAAATTCGGCGAGGACTGCCTCCTCGTGGGCACGCCCGGTGGAAGTGCCACCAGCGCCGCGTGGGCCGAGTTCCTGGCGCAGGCCCCGCTGTCAGACGAGGCGCGGAAAGACATCGCCCGCCTCCAGCGCGCCGATCAGCCCGACTACATGCCGGGCCAGTCGGATGTGGAGAAGAAGCGGCAGCTCATGCAGATGAGCTACCAGGACTTCCTGCTGAAGCTGGCGAAGGTGCATCCCGACGCCGCCTGGTATCACCAGGCGCGGACGACCGGACTCTTCCTGATGATGACCGATGCGGTGCCGGCGTACTACGGATGGAACTCTGGCTATCCCGGCTTCCAGGGGATGAAACTTGAGCCCACACCGCGTGAGGTGCTCTATTACGAGCCGGGTGGTGCGCACGGGCGTGAGAACGCGGCCCGCGCAAACGAGGGCGGGCGGTCCGTTCACTTCCCAGACGGCAATGCCACGATCGCGCGCCTGCTCGTACGATCGCTGCTGCCCGACGCGGTTCCTGGCTCGACGCAGGAAGACATCGTCACCGCGCGGGTGGACTACGGCAAACTCGACACGGCTGGCGCTTCCGCCCGAATCCGTCTGAACAGCTCGGTCGTGCATGTCGCTCATGCGGGCGACCCCGGCTCGGCGCGCGACGTCGAGGTCACGTACGTGACCGGAGGGCAGACTCGCACCGTGCGCGGCACGCATGTGGTGCTGGCGTGCTGGAACTCGATTATTCCCTACATGTGCCCGGAGATGCCCGCCCCGCAGCGCGAGGCGCTGGCCTACGGCATCAAGGCGCCAATCGTCTACACCAACGTCTTCATCCGTAACTGGACGGCGTTTGCGAAGCTCGGCGTGGCCAACATCACGGCGCCCGGCGGGTTCCACCCCACGGTGCAGCTGGCCGAGCCGGTGTCCATCGGTCAGTACCAGTGCTCCCGCGCGCCCGAGGAGCCGATGGTGCTGCACCTGGTCCGAACGCCGTGCGCGCCGGGCAAGCCGCGCAAGGAGCAGCACCGTGCGGGTCGTGCGGAGCTGCTGTCGATGCGGTTCGAGACGTTCGAGCGGGAGATTCGTCAGGAGCTCGCCCGAATGCTGTCCGGTGGCGGTTTCGATCCCGGTCGCGACATCCTCGGCATCACCGTGAACCGCTGGCCGCACGGCTACACCTACAACTACAGCACGCTCGCGGACCCGGTGGCCTGGTCGCTGGCCACGCCGGAGGACCGGGCGTGTGTGGTCGGTCGCAAACAGTTCGGCCGCATCTCGATTGCCAATGCCGACGCGGCGGGCAGTTCGCACACCGATGCGGCGATCGAGCAGGCATATCGCGCGGTTCGCGAGGTGGTGGAATCGCGCGCGACCGAGTACCTGGCGCGATTCACGAACGGCTGACATCGACAGGCGACCAGTTGGATTCTGACACGCACGGTTGAAGGTGTTTGGCAATGTGGGCATGACCCACGGGAGGGCGGGCGCTATGACTTGGCTTCGAAGGGCGGCGGCGAGCGTTGGCATGTTGCTGATGTGGGCAGCGATGACATGGGCGCAGACGGCGGCGGGAACGGGCGTGATCGCGGGAACGGTCACGGACAATACGAAGGCGGTGTTGCCGGGCGTCACCGTCACCGTGGTCGGTGCAACCGTGATGGGCACACCGAGCACCGTGACGAACGAGAACGGGGGGTACCGGGTTCCGTCGCTGCCGCCAGGCGAATACACGGTGCGGTTTGAGCTGACGGACTTCGGCACGGTGATTCGCGAGGGAATCAGAGTCGGCGTGGGTTTCACCGCCACCGTGAACACTGAGCTCAATCTCGCGAGTGTTGCCGAGAGCGTCACCGTGAGCGGGCAGTCACCCGTGGTGGACGTCACGAACACCACGGTGGTTACTCGCTTCGACGATGAGGCGCTCGCCAGCCTACCTGGTGCGCGCGACTACTGGGCGGTGCTGGCCCAGACGCCTGCCGTGGCCATGGGCCGCGTCGACGTCGGTGGCAGCGGCGCATTGTCTCAGCAGCCGTACACCGCCTACGGCCTGGTAAGCGCCGGTGGTGTCAACCGCGCCGAGGTTGAGGGCATCATGGTCAGCGAAGGCGCGGGCGGCGGTGGCAGCGACATGTACTACACCGACTACGGGGCTTTTGCCGAGATTGCGATTAACGCGGTGGGCAATGGCGCGGAGATGCCCAACCCTGGCGTGCTGAGCCAGCTCATCGCGAAGTCGGGCGGCAACGAGTATCACGGCAACGTCTACCTCGACTATCAGAACGAGTCGATGCAGGCGACCAATATTGATGACGGCCAGCTTGCCGCGGGCGTCATCGGCAGCAACGTGGTCGATCCTCGCGACACCAACCGCTTGGAGGTCTTCCGCGACTTCAACGTGGATCTGGGCGGCTTCCTCAAGAAGGACAAGCTCTGGTGGTACGGCGCGTATCGTCGCACGGATACGGGGCAGCGGTACCCGACACTCATCGACGATATCCAGTACACATGGGTGCCGGTCGGCACGTTCAAGTCCACGTGGAACGTGGCGCAGAATCACAAGGTGACGGGTTTCTACCAATACCAGACGAAGGAGCAGCCCGACTACCTTGGTGCAATCCGGATCGGCGGTGGTCGCCAGAGCCCTGCGCTGATGACGAAGGATGCCGTCTGGCACTCCACCTTCCCTCTGCACGTGTGGAAGGCGGAGTACAACGCCGTGCTCTCACCTTCGCTCTTCTTCGAGGTGCGTGGCGGCGCCTACCACTCGGTGTGGGCCCGCGAAGGCAAGTCCACCGACCCCCGCATCGAGGACATCGGCAACAACTTTGTGTCCGGTGGCGTCTGGTCCACGGATCTGCGACGGCACCGGCCGCAAGGCAATGCGTCGCTTTCCTACGTCAAGGAGGGTTGGGGCGGTAACCACAACATCAAGCTCGGCACCGAGGTGATGCGCGACCTCCTTGTGCAGCCCTTCCTCGGCTTCCCTGGCCCTACGCAGACGGTGTCCGTGCGCAACAACAAGGCTGCGACGCAGGTGGATGTCTACCTGCCTGGTTCCGAGTCGAAGAACGGGCTATGGACCTACTCGGTGTACCTGAACGATTCCTGGCAGGTGAACCGCCGGCTCACTGTCAACGCCGGGATCCGGTTCGATCGCCACTCAGCCTACCTTCCGGATCAGGTCGGTCCGGGCGGCCAGTCGTTCTCGCGGGTGAACGGCATTGTCACGTTCAACAACTGGGGGCCGCGCTTGAGTGCGAGCTACGATCTGACGGGAGATGCCAAGACGATCGTAAAGGCGAGCTACGGCCAGTTCTGGCTGTACCCCGGCGCAGACCTCGCGTCAGGGCTCAATCCGAACGCGACGATGTGGTTCCAGCGCTACGGCTGGACGGATGGCAACCTGAACGGCATCTACGATCCTGGCGAACAGGGCGCACTGCAGCTCGTGCAGGGCGGGCGCGCGAACACGACCTTCGACGAGAACCTCGAGAACACTTACGTCAACCAGTTCACGACCTACTTGGAACGCGAGGTCATGAGCGATTTCGCCGTCCGTACGGGGTTCGTGTGGAACGGCCGCCGACAGGTCCGGGGCCAGATTAACGTGAACCGGCCGATTGGCGCCTATACCGTGCCGGTCACTTTCCGTGATCCCGGACCGGACGGCCGGCTGAACACTGGGGATGATGCCGCGCAGTTGACCGGATACAACCTGAGCGCGGCGGCGCTGGCCCTGCCGATCGTCAACATCACCACGAACCTTCCTGGAGCCGACAGCGATTACTACAACTGGGAGCTCACGGCCACCCGGCGTGAGACCGGCTTCTGGTCTCTTCAGGCGAGCTTCGCGCACACGTGGTCGCGCGAGGCGGCGCTGGCCGCAGGCGCCGGGTACACCCCCAATTCGTTCATCAACGCCGAGGACGAGCGCCTGGTGTACACGACATGGCAGGCGAAGTTGTTGGCCACGCTCAAGTTCAAGGGGGACTTCCGGGTCACCCCCACCGTGCGCCATCAGGCTGGGAGTCCGTTTGGGCGCGTGTTCACCCAAACCTTCAACTGGGGCAACGCGACGGTCCGTGCGGAACCCATCGCCGCCCAGCGTATGCCCAACATCAATGTCGTCGACGTCCGGACAGAGAAGGTGTTCCGGTTCGGCCCAGGCCGCTTCACCGGCTTCTTCGACGTCTACAACATCTTCAACACCAACGCAGAACAGGCTCTCACCACGGCCTCGGGTTCGTCCTGGCTGCGGCCGATTGCCATCACGCCGCCGCGCATCGCGCGGGTGGGCGTGAAGTTCGTGTGGTGATCGCGAGATGACGGGCCGTAGCGGCGTGTCACACCAGGCTAGCCAGTCCGAGGCGCGAGAGTTTCGGCGGTCGCTGGGGCTGTTCGACTCGACCATGGTCGTCGTGGGCGCCATGATCGGATCGGGAATTTTCCTGGTGTCGGCCGACATGACCCGCTTGCTGGGGTCGGCCAGCTGGGTGCTCGTCGCCTGGGGGCTGACGGCGCTCCTCACGCTGGCCGCGGCCCTGTCCTATGGCGAGCTGGCGGCCATGATGCCTCGCGCGGGGGGACAATACGTCTACCTGCGCGAGGCCTTCTCGCCGATGGTCGGGTTCCTCTACGGATGGACCCTCTTCGCCGTCATCCAGACGGGCACCGTGGCGGCCGTCAGTGTGGGGTTCGCCCGTTATGCAAACGTGCTGTTCCCCTTCATCGGGGAGGACCGCTACCTCATCGCACCCATTCACCTCTCGCAGCAGTACGCGGTCTCACTCTCCAGCGCGCAACTGCTCGCCATCGCCGTCATTGCCCTGCTGACCTGGACCAATACGCGTGGTATCGAGTACGGCCGGCTGATTCAGAACGTCTTCACGACGGCGAAGACGGCGGCGGTCCTGGGCCTGATTGTCATCGGCGTCGCGTTCGGTGCGAATGCCAAGGCGATTGATGTGAACTTCAGCCGGGCGTGGACATCGGTCGATCCCGTGGCCATTGCGCCGGGCCTCGATGCCACTTCACTGTTCGGGCTGCTGGTAGCGCTGGCGATTGCCCAGGTGGGCTCGTTGTTCGCGTCCGACGCCTGGAACAACATCACCTTCACGGCGGCGGAAGTGAAGAATCCGCGACGAGACGTGCCCCTGTCCCTGGCCCTTGGGACCGGAATCGTGATGACCTTGTATCTTGCGGCGAACGTCACCTACTTCGTGACCTTGCCGATCGAGGCGGTCAAGACCGTCCCTTCAGACCGCGTGGCAGCGGCCGCCCTGGAGGTGGCGTTGCCAGGCGTCGGGGGAGCCCTCCTGGCGGTTGGCATCATGATTTCGACTTTCGGATGTGCCAACGGGATGCTAATGGCAGGAGCGCGCGCCTACTACGCCATGGCGAGAGATGGGCTGTTCTTCCGGTCCGCCGGCGTCCTGAACAACCGACGCGTGCCGGCCTGGGGCCTGACGCTCCAGGGGCTGTGGACCGCGTTCCTCGTGCTGCCGCGCACCTTCGATCTGGCGGCTGGCACGTACGGGAATCTGTACGGAAGCCTTCTCGACTACGTGGTCTCGGCAGCGCTCTTCTTCTACATCCTGACCATTGCCGGTGTCTTTAGGCTCAGGTGGACTCGCCCTGGCGCGCCGCGACCGTATCTCGCCTTCGGCTACCCGCTGGTGCCCGCGTTGTACATCGTTGCCGCCAGCGGCATCCTGGTCGTGCTTGCCGTCTATCGGGCTTCGACCACGTGGCCCGGCTTCGCCATCGTGTTGCTCGGCGTGCCGGTCTACCTGTTGATCCGCCGGAGAGCTGCGCCTGGCGGCGCCGTGCTTGGGGCTACAGAGACTGCGTAGTTCCACGTGAATCGATCAGCTGTGAGGAGAGATATGGACCGCAAGGATCGCGACTTGGGCATGGACCGAACCATCGGGCGACGTGATTTCGTCAACGGCGTCGCCGTCGCGGCGGGCGCCTCGCTGCTGCCGAAGTGGAGTTGGGCGCTCGAACTCGACGCGCAGGCGGCGGCCGAGCAGTCGCCGGACTACTACCCGCCACGGCTCACCGGGATGCGCGGGAGCCACGCGGGCTCGTTCGAGGTGTCGCACCAGCTGCGCGACCGGCGCACCGCCGACCTCTCGTCTGTGTCGCACACGGGCGAAACCTACGACCTCGTGGTAGTCGGCGGCGGGCTGAGCGGGCTTGCCGCCGCCCACTACTTCGTGAAGAACGTCGGCCGGTCGGCACGCGTGCTGGTGCTCGACAATCACGATGACTTCGGCGGACACGCTAAGCGCAACGAGTTCGTCGTGGACGGCAAGACCATCGTGCTGAACGGCGGCACGCTGAACATCGAATCACCGCTCCGTTACAACTTGCCGTCTCGGCAACTGCTCGAGGCGATCGGTGTCGACATTCCGCGCTTCGTGAAATCGAACGAGACACTGGCCGGGCTCTACAACTCGCTAGGCCTCCGGAGCGGGCACTTCTTCGACAAGGAAACCTGGGGCCAGGACAAACTGACCGTGCGGCCCGCAGCGGCGCAGGGGCAGGGCCGTCGCGGTGGGTATTCGCCAGAGTACCTCGACCAGATGCCGCTGTCGGCAAAGGCGAAGGCCGACATGCTCCGCCTCCAGGATCCGAGCCAGCCGGACTACATGCCCGGCCTGGACTCTGCGGCGAAGAAGGCACAGCTGGCGAAGATGAGCCTCGAGCGCTATCTGCTCGAGGTGGCGAAGGTCGACAAAGAGTGCCTCTGGTTCTTCATCACGACGGGCCGCGGCAACTTCTGCGTGGGCGCGGATGCCATCCCCGCGCTCTTCGGCTGGGAAATGGGCGTCCCGGGATTCGCCGGGCTGAAGCTGGACCCCACGCCGGACGGCGTGCTCGCCGACCTGCCGGGTGGTCATCACGGCCGGCAGAAAGCCGCGGGTGGAGGCGGTAGCATCCACTTCCCGGACGGGAACGCGACGGTGGCGCGCCTGCTCGTGCGCTGGCTGATTCCGGATGCCGTGCCCGGCGGGACGCAGGAAGACGTCGGCGGCTCGCGCGTCAACTACGCCCTACTCGATCGCGCGGATCAGACCGCTCGCATCCGCCTGAACAGCACCGCTGTCAACGTGCGGCACGACGGCAGCCCGGAATCGGCGAAGGAGGCGATCGTCACCTACAGCCGGGGCGGGAAGCTCTTTGACGTGCGCGGCAGCCACGTCGTAATGGCGTGCTGGAACATGTTCATTCCCCACCTCGCCCCCGAGATGCCGCAGGCCCAGAAAGAGGCGCTGATGTACGGCGTCAAGGGGCCTCTTGTCTACACGAGCGTCGCGCTTCGGCGGTGGACCGCGTTCGAGAAGCTCGGCGTCAGCAACGTCTCCACGCCGACGATGTACCACGACTCCCTGGGGCTGGCGGAGGCGGTGGACCTCGGCGACATCAGGCACGCCCGGACGCCAAACGATCCGGTGGTCGTGAGCATGGGCCGACACCCGTGCGCGCCCGGTAAGCCGCGGAAGGAGCAGCATCGAATCGGCCGAGCCGACCTGCTCGCGGCCACGTTCGAGGACTTCGAGCGCAGCATCCGCGACCAGCTCGCGCGCGTGCTCGGCGGCGGCGGCTTCGACCCGGCACGGGACATCGCCGCCATCACCGTGAACCGCTGGCCGCACGGCTATGCCTACACCTACAACAGCCTGTACGAGCCGATCGAGTGGGTGTACACCTCGAGCTTGGAACGCCCGTGTGTGAAGGCCCGGCAGCCGTTCGGACGGATCACGATCGCGAACTCGGACGCCGCGGCAAGCCCTCACACGGACGCGGCGTTTCTCGAAGCCAGTCGAGCGGTTGGCGAGGTGCTCGAACGTCGTGCCTTTCCATTCCTGGCGACGGGTACAAAGGGCTCGGATGCTTAGCGGGGGGAAGCCATATGTCAGGAAACGACGACACCTCGGAGAGGGGACCACTGGTGTCCAGTGCCCATCGTGATCGGGTTCGAGGCTGCGTCCCGTTAAGGCGTTGCACAGGCGACGCGCTGTGGTGGCGACGCCATGTGGAGGTAGTGATGAAGCAGTGTGCTCGCATCGTATCTGGCGTCGTGGCGGCGGTATGTGCGCTCGGCGTGACCGTTGGCGCGCAGCAGCAGATGTCTGCTGCGGAGGTGGATGCCGTCAAGAAAGAGGCGACCGCGCACATCGACAAGTACTACCGGCTGTTCTCGGAGCAGAAGCCGGACATGCTGGCCAACGAGGTGTTCAATATCCCGTGGCTGGTCATCGGCGGCAGCGGCCCGCAGGCCGACCTGACCAAAGAGCAGGCTCAGGCCCGCTTCCAGGCGTCGATGAAGCAACTCGTCGAGAGCGGCTGGTCACGGTCGGTGTTCACGACGGAGAACGTCTGCGTCTTGAACGCCAACGCTGCGATCGCGAGCGGGTACAACACGCGCTACAAGGCGGATGGCAGCGTGATATCCGTCGGCGGCGTCACCTATATACTCGGTAAGTCGAAGGACGGCTGGCGCATCGTCTCGTACAGCGGCCATCCGCGGGGCAAGGTCGTGCGCTGTGACTGACGTCTATCCGAGGGCGTTCCGGCACGTCCCGGCGTCTTCCCTGACATCGTGCTTGACGCCGCCATTGCCTCGCAGCAGCGCCTGGTGACGAGCGCCGAAGTGCTGCAGGAGATCCTCCATCGCTACGTCGCCATCAAACGCCTCGACGCCATCCAGCCCGCCTTCGACGCGCTGGTGGGTGTCGTGGACGAGGTGGTGGCGATCGAAGAGGACGACGTGCTGCTGCGCGAAGGGATCAGCCGCGTGATGAGCTTCGACGCCGACGTCGACCGCGTGCTGACGCAGATGCATCGCCAAGCCCGGAATGTGCCCCGCGTGGTATGCCTTGAGAAGCGGCCTGGTCGGCGCTGAGTCTGAGAACGGGACTTCCGTTAACACTTGAGGCCGCTAATACGGCTTATCGTCCTTGCTCTTTGGACCAGCGCCAGAAACTCGTGTCTGAGCAGTTCCACGTGGCTGCGGTGACCTGCCGGGTTTCTTCGGACCAATCGTTACTGGAGAATGGCCCCTTCGTGAGAGGACCGGGTTTTTCGGACCACTACGAGGGTGAGTCCGCGGCGGTCAACATCGCTCGTCGAGCGTATTCCCGAGGGCTCAGACCCTTGAGAGCTCGGTGAGGATGATTCTCATTGTAGTCCCATCGGAACGCGTCGATCTTCT
>SHUG01000080.1 GCA_009694735.1 Acidobacteriota bacterium
CAAACGTCGCCGGCAGCATGGTCGGCACGGTCCTCACGGGATGGGTCCTCCTGGACCGCGTTGGCACGGGCGGCACGATGAAGCTGCTGGCCGCCATGAGCGGATTGTTTGTCTGGCTTGCCAGCTACCTGGCGCTCTGCGACCGGAGTGTCCCTCTCGCGGACCGTTCCCTGCCGGCCTGGCTGTCGGCCTCCCTCATGGCCACCGTGGTGTGTGCGCCGCTGCTGCTCGTCATGCCGCGCGCGGACACGGTGTGGGCCCATCTCCACGGCACCGTTGTCGAGCAGATGGTGCATGCCGAAGACGGCTCTGGACTATCCGTGATCACGACGGATGGACAGCGCGCGGTGGTATTCGTGAACGGGATTGGCCAGAGCACGCTGCCATACGGCGACGTCCATACCGCCCTCGGCGCGCTGCCGGCCTTCATTCACGCCTCGCCACGCAGGGCGGTCGTCATCGGCCTCGGGTCTGGCGATACCGTCCACGCCGTGGCAGGCAGACCGGGCATCGAGGAAGTGGACAGCGTGGAAATCATCCGAGGGCAAGTGACGACGCTCGTCGGCCTCAACACACGCCTACGCTACGGTGGGCTCACGGCGCTCTTGAGCGACCCCCGCATCGAGCAGCATTTCGGCGACGGACGAATCTTTCTGCGGCGGGGCGGCACCTACGACATCATCGAGGCCGACGCGCTGCGACCGAGCAGTGCGTACTCCGGAAATCTGTACTCGGATACCTACTTTGCACTCATCCGGGACCATCTGGCGCCGAACGGACTGGCGGCCACCTGGGCGCCGACGCAGCGCGTCCACAACACCTTCATTCGTGCGTTCCCCTACGTCGTCGGACTGCCGGGCATCCTGATCGGCTCGAAGGCGCCCATCGCGATTGACCGGACCGCCATCGCGGCACGTCTCGCCGATCCACGCACACGGCAGTATTTCGAGAACGCCGGCATCGACATCGAGACGTTGGTCACGGGCTACCTCGCGAATCCAGTTCTGTACGGTCTCGACTTCCCTCGAGACCAGTTGTCAGACATCAACACCGACCTGTTCCCGAAAGACGAGTTCGATTTGTCGGCCCGGCGCTGACACGGATGCCAGCTGGCACCGGATCTGTGCTCCGGACTTCGCTTCCTACGCCCCCCGTACAGCAGAACAGCCGACGACTACTGGTGTAATCGTCGGCTGCATCGTTCAGGAGCGGTGTCCGTCGCGGCGAGGCGACATCCCGTAGGGGATCAGATCAGTCCGGCCCCGCGCGCCCACTTGTACTTTGCGCCGAGCACGGCCACCGGGATCTCGGTCGAGTAGGGATACGCCGGGATCCCGTGGGCGAAGAGATACTCCGACGCCTCTTCAACCTCGACGTCGCCCGCGAGCGAGGCGACGATCGGCTTCTGAATGCCCTTCGCCTTCATCTCTTCGACCACCTCGACCATGATCTTGGCGAACACCATCGGCGGCGTGACGATCGTGTGCCAGTAGCCGAGGATGAGCGAGTGAATGCGCGGATCCTCGAGCCCGAGGCGCACCGTGTTCTGGTACGTCTTCGGCGGCTCGCCGCCCGTGATGTCGACGGGATTACCCGCGGCACCAAACGGCGGGATGAACTTGCGGAACGCGGCATCCAGGTCCGCCGGCATCGCCATCAGCGTCAGTCCGTTATCGACCACGGCGTCCGAGAGGAGCACGCCCGAGCCGCCGGCCCCGGTGATGATCACGACGTTCTCGCCCTTCGGCGTCGGCAGAACAGGAATGCCACGTGCGAACTCGAGCAGGTCCCGGAGCGACCGCGCGCGGATGACGCCCGACTGCTTCAGTACGTCCTCGTAGATCTTGTCGTTGCCGGCGAGCGCGCCGGTGTGGGAACTGGCGGCGCGTGCGCCCATCGCGGTCCGGCCAGCCTTGAGCACGACGATCGGCTTCTTCTTCGAGACGCGCTTGGCCACTTCGGCAAAAGCGCGGCCGTCCTTCAGGTCCTCGCAGTGCTGCGCGATGATGTTCGTGTTGTCGTCCTGCTCGAAGAAGGTCAGCAGATCGTCCTCGTCGATGTCCGACTTGTTGCCGAGGCCGACGATGGCCGAGACGCCCATCTTTGCCGAGCGGGAGAAACCGATGATGGCCATGCCGATGCCGCCCGACTGCGACGACAGCGCCGCGCCGCCCTTGACGTCGTACGAGGTGCAGAAGGTCGCGCACAGGTTCGAGGGGGTGTAGTAGAAGCCGTAGATGTTCGGCCCCATCAGGCGCACGCCGTACTTGCGTCCGATCGCGGCGATCTCTTCCTGGCCCTCGTGGTTGCCGGTCTCGGCGAATCCTGACGGAATCAGGATCGCGCCGGCGATCTTCTTCTCGCCGACCTCGATGAGCGCCCCGGCCACGAACTTGGCCGGAATCGCGAACACCGCAACGTCGATCGCGCCGGGGACGTCCTTGACGCTCTTGTAGGCCTTGCGTCCCATGATCTCCGGGGCCGAAGGATTGATCGGGTAGATTTCCCCTTTGTAGCCGCCGTTGATCAGGTTCTTCATCACCGAGTTGCCGATCTTTCCCTCCTCGGAGGAGGCGCCGATGACGGCGATGGCGTTCGGCTTCATGATCCGGGTCATATCACGCACGATGTCGTCGTGCTTCGGGCGGAAGCGCGGCGCGGCCGGCGCGAAGTCGAGGACGATGCGGACGTCGCCAGCAATCGCCCCGCTCTTGCTGGCGAAGACAGGGTTCAGGTCCATCTCCGAGATTTCCGGGAAGTCGGCGATGAGCTGCGACACGTTCTTGATCATGTCCGCCAGCGCGTCACGATTGACCGGGTCGGCGCCGCGCACGCCCTTGAGGATCTCGGCGGCGGCGATGCCGTCGAGCATCGAGAGGGCGTCGTCGCGGGTCGCGGGTGCCAGACGAAACGTGATGTCCTTGAGCACTTCAACCAGCACGCCGCCGAGGCCGAAGGCCACGAGCTTGCCGAAGGACTGGTCGGTCACCGCGCCGATGATGACTTCCTGTCCGCCGGTGATCATCTGCTGGACCTGTACGCCGATCAGGTTGGCCTTGGCGTTGTACTTCTTGGCATTCGCCATGATGGTGGCAAAGCCCTTCTCGGCATCTTCGGCGCTCTTCACGCCAACCAGCACGCCGCCGGCCTCGGTCTTGTGGAGGATTTCCGGGGAGACGATCTTGAGCACTACCGGAAAGCCCATCCCCTTGGCGAGCGTCGCGGCCTCAGCGGCCGACGTGGCCACGCCCTCCTTGGGCACGGCGATGCCGTAGGCTTCGCACACGACCTTCCCTTCCGGGGCGGTGAGTGACGTGCGTCCTTCGGCTTTGACGGTATCGAGAATGCGTCTGACTTCGGTCTTGTTGTCGGCCATTGTGTTCTCAGGTGCGGGTCAATCGCGGGTTACGTATCTGGTGCGTCTTCAGACAACCTTCTCAGCATGCAGCTCGGCGATCTGGCTGGGGGTGTATCCAAGCTCGGCCAGGACCTCGTCAGTGTGCTCGCCCAGGAGCGGCGAGCGCGTCACCTCGACGGGGCTGTCGGACATCTTGATGGGCATGCCGACCGTCAGGTACTTGCCGCGGGTCGGATGGTCGACCTCGACGACGGTGCCGGTGGCGCGCAGGGACGGCTCCTCGGCGATCTCCTTCATCGAGAGAATCGGACCGCACGGGATGTCGTGCTCGTTGAGAATGGCCATCGCTTCGAACTTGGTCTTGGTCTTGGTCCACTCCTCGATCTGGCCGAAGATCTCCATGAGGTGGGGCAGCCGCGACTTCGGCGTGGCGTAGCGGGGGTCGGTCAGCCACTCCTCACGTCCGATGGTCTTGCAGATGGCTTCCCAGACCGGCGCCTGGGTAATGAAGTAGATGTAGTCGTTCGGGTCGGTTTCCCAGCCCTTGCACTTGAGAATCCACCCCGGCTGGCCGCCGCCCGAGGCGTTGCCGGCGCGCGGCACCGCGTCTCCGAACTTTCCGTTCGGATACTGCGGGTACTCTTCCATGACTCCCATCCGCTCGAGCCGCTGCTGGTCACGGAGTTTGACGCGGCACAGGTTGAGCACGCCGTCCTGCATGGCCGCCAGCACGCGCTGGCCCCTGCCGGTCGTGTTGCGCTGGTACAACGCCGCAACGATGCCGAGGGCGAGGTGCAGCCCCGTGCCGCTGTCGCCGATCTGCGCACCTGTGACGAGCGGCGGGCCGTCGTCAAAACCGGTCGTCGACGCCGCGCCTCCCGCACACTGCGCCACGTTCTCGTAGACCTTGCAGTCCTCGTAGGGCCCGGGGCCGAAGCCCTTGACGGATGCCACGACCATGCGCGGGTTGAGCGAATTGATGTGCTCCCATGTCAGGCCCATGCGGTCGAGCGCACCTGGGCCGAAGTTCTCTACGAGCACGTCGCACTTCTTGACGAGGGCCTCGAGGACCTTCTTGCCCTTGGGATTCCGCGCGTCGATGGTGATCGAACGCTTGTTCCCGTTGAGCATCGTGAAATACAGGCTGTCCACCCCGGGAACATCCCGGAGCTGGCCCCGGGTGATGTCGCCCTCGCCCGCTCGTTCCACCTTGACCACGTCGGCCCCCAGCCACGCGAGCAGCTGCGTGCACGTCGGGCCGGACTGCACGTGCGTGAAGTCGAGAATCTTGACGCCGTCTAATGCCTTGCCCATGTATGAAAGTCCTCTGATGACGTTATGGTATGGAACTCGTTACTTCTTCTTGAGCATGCTCTGCGGGTTGAGATTGCCGATGCGGCCGCTCTCGCTACCCGAACCCGGGTCGATCACCGCGTTGATGAGGGTGGGCTTGCCGGAGTCCATCGCCTCGTTCACCGCGCGCCTCAGCTCGTCCGCCGTCGTCGCATTGACGCCGACACCACCGAACGCTTCCATCATCTTGTCGTAGCGTGAGCCCTTGACGAAGACGGTCGGCGCGACGTCGGTGCCGCCGGTCGGATTCACATCGGTGCCGCGATAGATGCCGTCGTTGTTGAAGATGACGGTGCAGACCGGCAGGTTGTAGCGGCAGATCGTCTCGACTTCCATGCCGGAGAAGCCGAAGGCGCTGTCACCTTCGATGGCCAGCACCGGCTTGCCGGTCTCGATGGCTGCACCAATGGCGAAGCCCATGCCGATGCCCATCACGCCCCAGGTGCCGACGTCCAGCCGCTTGCGCGGCTGATACATGTCGATGATGCCGCGCGCCAGATCGAGCGTGTTGGCACCCTCGTTGACGAGAATCGCGTCGGGTCGCTCTTTGATGATGGTGCGCAGCACGCCAAGCGCCGTGTGGTAACACATCGGCACCGCGTTCTTCATCAGCTTCGGGGCCATCTTGGCGATGTTGTCGTCCTTCTTCGCCTTGACGTTGGCCACCCAGTCGGCCGGCGCGGCCGGCCACGCGCTGCCCATGCCCGCGAGCAGCGCCGAGACACAAGAGCCGATGTCGCCGACCACGGGCGCGACGATCTCGACGTTGCTGTCCATCTCCCTCGGCTCGATGTCGATCTGGATGAACTTCTTCGAATAGGGCTCGCCCCAGTTCTTGCCCTTGCCGTGCGAGAGGAGCCAGTTCAGGCGCGCGCCGATGAGCACCACGACATCGGAGTCCTTCAGCACGGTCGAACGCGCGGCGCCCGCGCACTGCGGATGCGTGTCTGGCAGCAGCCCCTTCCCCATGCTCATTGGCAGGAAGGGAATGCCGCTCTTCTCGACGAGCGCGCGGATCTCGTCGTCCGCCTGTGCGTATGCCGCACCCTTGCCGAGGATGATCAGCGGTCGCTTGGCGCTCTTCAAGACATCGAGCGCACGCGTGACCGCGGCGGGCGCGGGAATCTGGGCCGGGGCCGCGTCGATGACCTTGACCAGCGACCTGGCGCCGGCTTCCGCATCCATCACCTGCGAGAAGAGTTTTCCGGGCAGGTCGAGGTAGACGCCGCCAGGACGGCCGGACACGGCCGCGCGGATCGCGCGCGCCACAGCGATGCCGATGTCTGCAGCGTGCAGCACGCGGAACGCCGCCTTGCAGAGCGGCTTGGCGATGGCGAGCTGGTCCATCTCCTCGTAGTCGCCCTGCTGCAGGTCGACAATCTCGCGCTCCGATGAGCCGCTGATCAGGATCATCGGGAAGCAGTTGGTCGTGGCGTTGGCCAGCGCCGTCAGACCGTTGAGGAATCCTGGCGCC
This sequence comes from Acidobacteriota bacterium, assembly GCA_009694735.1. GTDB lineage: Bacteria > Acidobacteriota > Vicinamibacteria > Vicinamibacterales > UBA2999 > 12-FULL-67-14b. The sequence continues at coordinate 6,186 of SHUG01000080.1, forward strand.
GACACGGTCAGGCAGATGCCGGGCTTCTTCGTCAGGAAGCCGGCAATGGCCGCGGCGTTGCCGGCGTTCTGCTCGTGGCGGAACGAGATGACGCGGATGCCTTCAGCCTGCGCCATACGACCCAAGTCCGTGATCGGGATGCCGGGCACGCCATAGATCGTGTTGAGGCCGTTGAGCTTGAGCGCATCGATGACGAGATGAAACCCATCCGTCAACGTCTGCACAACCGGGGCTGCTTGTGCATCTATCGCCGCTGTTGCGGCAGGTTTCTGGGCGGTCGCTGTAGCGGCCTCTGACATGACTTCCTCCGTGATGTGGAGCACAAAGCTTGGGGGTGACCGGACCCGCGGCTCGGGGTTGCCGGGCCGCAAACATGCCAATGCCTGACTGGGCATGCGCACAGTCAGGCATTACAAACTTCCTTTATATCCTTAAGTAGCGGTCGTCCGCTAGGGTGTTGGCTAGACCGGGTTCCGGCTCGCCGCCAGGTGCCGAGTACGCATCGGCTTGAGCACGAACATCGCCAGCAGTGCGGCGGTGATATTGAAGCCAATTGCCAGCGTAAAGACGGCGCCCCAGCCCTGGGACTGGGCGAGAGCGCTGGCAAAAGGCACACCCAGCGCCGCTGTTCCCTTGGCGGTATAGAGCATCCCGGCGTTGGTGGCGGCGAACTTCGACCCGAAGGTGTCCCCCTGCGTGGCCGGGAACAGGCTGAAAATCTCGCCGTAGACGCCGAAGTACATGGCCGACGCCAGCACGAAGACCAGCGGATTGGAGCCGTAGGTACTCCACAGGAACAGCGCGGCGGCGCCAAGGCCGAACGCAATGAACATCGTGTTCTCACGCCCAATCCGGTCCGAGACCCACCCGAAGAAGGGCCGGCCCACACCATCAAAGACGCGGTCAAAAGAGATCGCCATCGTCAGAGCGGGCAGCACAAAGCCCAATAGCTCGACGGGGATCGCATCCAGCTTCATGTCCCTGGCATACGGGGCGATCGACGCCGCAAAGGTCAGACCACCGGTCGCCACGAGCACAAACAACAGATACAGGACCCAGAACACGGGATTGCGCAGCACCTCGCTCGGGGTGTAGTCCCGGGCTGAAAGGCTCGCTTTTACCTTGGCCCCGGCCGACAGCTGCGGGGGCGCCTTGCGCAGGAGCATGGCCATGCTGAGCACGATGACGCCCTGCAGAATGCCGAAGAACAGGAAGGCCTGTTCGTAGCCCTGGGTCCGGATCATGTTCGAGATCGGCACGACCGTCACGGCCGCGCCCGCGCCGAATCCCGCCGCAGTGATGCCCGCCGCCAACCCGCGGCGTCCCGGGAACCACTTCAACGCATTGCCCACGCAGGTGCCATAGACACAGCCCGTCCCGATTCCGCCCAGCGCGGCGCCGATGTAGAGCAGCGGCAGGGAATTGGCCATCGAGTTCAGAATCCAGGCTGAGGAGATCAGCACGGCACCGCCGACCACGACCCAGCGCGGACCGTACTTGTCGACGAAATAGGTCTCGACAGGGATGAGCCAGGTCTCAATCAGAACGAACAGCGTGAAGGCCACCTGGATGTCCGCGCGGCCCCAGCCATATTTCGCATCGATCGGACCGACAAACAGCGTCCAGCCGTACTGGAGGTTGGCCACGCAGGCCATGGCGATGACGCCGACGGCCAGCTGAATCCACGGATTGTATAAGAGCGATTTATTGCCGGAGACGGGTTCCAACTTGTCCTCCTAACTACATGGTCACGGACACAACACCTACGCGCTGGGCATTGCCGGGTGCGCCACACGGTATGGCGCACACCCGAGTCCGTTTGATAAAACGGCGAGGGATACCGTATGTGGTACACCAGCCAATGTCAATTATCCGATCGGCTGCTGCGTCAGCAGGACACCGCCGCCGAAGCTGGAGTGCACAGGCTGGGGTCCACCCTTGGTGATCCGGACCGCGCAGTACTTGAACTCGGGGATCTTCCCGAACGGATCCAGCGCAGGGTTGGTCAGCGTGTTGGCGGCCGCCTCGTAGTAGCAGAACGGCACGAACACCGCACCGCGCGGCGTCCCATCGTCGGCCCTGGCATAGAGGGCGATCTTGCCGCGCCGCGACTCGATCGTCAGCGTGTCACCGGGCTCTACCCCCAGGCGCGCGAGATCGAGCGGGTGCACGGAGGCGACCGGTTCCGGCTCAATGTGATCCAGCACGGACGCGCGCCGGGTCATCGAGCCGGTGTGCCAGTGCTCGAGCTGGCGCCCGGTGATGAGCACCATCGGGTACTCGGCGTCGGGCCGCTCGTTTGCGTGGATGAGATCGGCCGGCACGAACTGCCCGCGCCCGGTCGGCGTGGGGAAGGTCTTCACGAAGACCACCGGATCACCGGGGTCGCCTTCCTTCTCGCAGGGATAGGTCACCGAGGATTCCCGCTCGAGGCGATCCCAGGTGATACCGGCGATCGAGTCCATGCACTTCCGCATCTCCTCGAACACCTCCCGCGGATGGGTGTAGTGCCAGTCGAGTCCCATCCCGCGTCCCAGCTCGTTGATGATCCAGAGGTCCTCGCGGGCCTGTCCCGGGGGCTCGATCGCCTTGCGGCCAAGCTGCACCATCCGGTCCGTGTTGGTCACGGTGCCGTTCTTCTCCGGCCACGCGGTGGCCGGCAGGATGACATCGGCCAGATACGCCGTCTCGGTGAGGAAGATATCCTGCACGACCAGGTGGTCGAGCGCGGCGAGCGCCTCGCGGGCGTGATCGACGTCCGGGTCGGACATCGCCGGGTTCTCGCCCATCACCCACATGCCGCGGATCTCGTGTTTCTTCGCGGCGTTCATGATCTCAACCACGGTGAGCCCGGGCACCGGATCGAGCGTCGTGCCCCAGAGCTTCTCGAAGCGCTCCCGCGCCGCGGGCGTGCCGACGCGCTGGTAGTCCGGGAAGAACATCGGGATTAGCCCGGAGTCGGACGCGCCCTGCACGTTGTTCTGACCACGCAGCGGGTGCAGCCCGGAGCCCGGCTTGCCGATCTGGCCGGTGGAGAGCGCCAGCGCGATCAGGCAGCGGGCGTTGTCGGTGCCGTGGACGTGTTGCGAAATGCCCATGCCCCACAGGATCATCGAGCCCTTGGACGTCGCGTAGAGCCGCGCCACCGTGCGGATGGTCTCGGCGTCGATGCCGCAGATCGGCGCCATCACCTCGGGCGAAAACGCCTTGACGTTCTCGGCGAGCGCGTCGTACCCCGAGGTGCGATCGCGAATGAACGCCTCGTTGACGAGTCCCTCCTGCACGATGACGTGCAGCATCGCGTTGAGGAGCGCGACGTCGGTGTCGGGGTTGAACTGCAGGTCGTGCGTCGCGTGACGGGCGAGGTCCGAGCGGCGCGGATCGGCGACGATCAGCTTCGCCCCCGCCTTCACGGCGTTCTTGATCCAGGTCGCGCCGACCGGGTGATTGACGGTCGGGTTGGCACCGATGACGAAGATGACCTCCGCCTGCGCCACGTCGCGCACCTGATTCGAGACGGCCCCAGAGTTGATCCCCTCCATCAGCGCGGCCACGCTCGACGCGTGGCACAGGCGCGTGCAGTGGTCGACGTTGTTCGAGCCGAAGCCGGTGCGGACCAGCTTCTGGAAGAGATAGGCCTCTTCGTTCGTGCCCTTGGCCGAGCCGAAGCCGGCGAGCGATTTCCGGCCGTAGGTGTCGCGGATGTCTCGCAGCCCCTTCGACGCGAACGCCAGCGCCTCGTCCCACGTCGCTTCACGGAACGCTGACTGCCAGTCGTCCGGATCGACGGTGAACTGCTTGTGCTTCTTCACGCCCGTCTTGCGGATGAGCGGCGTCGTCAGGCGATGCCTGTGCTGTACGTAGTCGAAGCCGTAGCGCCCCTTGACGCACAGCCGGCTCAAGTTGGCCGGGCCGTCCTTGCCCTGGACGAGGAGAATCGTGTTGCCCTTGACGTGGTAGGTGAGCTGGCAGCCGACGCCGCAATAGGGGCAGACCGATTCCACTTCCCTGTCGGGCACCTGGAGTCCGATATCGCGGGCCGGCATCAGCGCGCCGGTCGGGCAGGCCTGCACGCACTCACCACAGGCCACACAGGTGGAGTTGCCCATCGGATCGTCGAGGTCGAACACGATCTTCGCTTCCCCGCCGCGGAAGGCGTAACCAATGACGTCGTTGACCTGCTCCTCGCGGCAGGCGCGCACGCAGCGCTTGCACTGAATGCAGGCGTCGAGGTTCACGGCGATCGCCGCATGCGACAGGTCGCGGACCGGCTGATGCCGGGCCGCGAAGCGCGGCTTGCCGACCTTCAGCTTCACCGCCCACTGATCGAGCTCGGAATCGCGGGTATACACCGTCTCGGGCACGTCCGAGAGGAGCAGCTCGAGCACCATCTTCTGGCTGACCACCGCGCGCGCGCTGTCGGTGGTGACCTCCATCCCCTCTCTGGGATAGCGGCAGCAGGACGGCGCGAGCACGCGCTCCCCCTTGATCTCGACGACGCAGGCACGGCAATTGCCGTCCGCCCGCATGCCTTCCATGTAGCAGAGATGAGGGATCTCGACACCGTGGCGCCTGGCGGCTTCGATCAGGGTTTCGTCCGAACGACCGGTAACGGACGCCCCGTTGAGCGTGAACGCGATCGACACTACTCAATCTCCTGCGGGAAATACTTCATCACGGTGAGCGCCGGGTTTGGCGCGGCCTGCCCGAGGCCGCAAATCGACGCGTCGACCATCGCCTGAGACAGTTCTTTCAGGAGCGCCTGATCCCACTGGCGGCGCTCCATGAGCGCGACGGCCTTGATCGTACCGACGCGGCACGGCGTGCACTGGCCGCACGATTCGTCGGCGAAGAACTTCATCAGATTGCGGGCGCAGTCGGTGGCCGTGTCGCGGTCGGAGAGAATCACGATTGCCGCGGACCCGATGAAGCAGCCGTACTCGCTGAGGGTGTCGAAATCGAGAGGGATGTCGCCCATCGAGGCTGGAAGGATGCCGCCTGACGCGCCGCCGGGCAGATAGCCATAGAACGCGTGGCCCTCGAGCATGCCGCCACAATATTCGTCGATCAGCTCTTTGACCGTGATGCCTGCCGGCGCCAGATGCACGCCCGGATTCCGGACGCGGCCGCTCACCGAGAACGAGCGCAATCCTTTGCGGCCGTGCCGGCCGTGACCGGCGAACCAGGCAGGCCCCTTGTCGAGGATGTCGCGCACCCAGAACACGGTCTCCATATTGTGCTCGAGCGTGGGCCGCCCGAACAGGCCAACCTGCGCCAGGTAGGGCGGGCGCAGACGCGGCTCGCCGCGTTTGCCCTCGATCGACTCGATCATCGCCGACTCTTCACCGCAGATGTAGGCGCCTGCGCCGCGACGCAGGTGGATCGGCGGCAGCGGACAGGGGGGATCGGCCTGAAGCGCCGCGATCTCGCGCTCGAGAATCGCGCGGCAGCCGTGGTACTCGTCGCGCAGGTAGATATAGATCTCGGCGATGCCGACGGCCCAGGCCGCGACGAGCGCGCCTTCGAGGAAGCGGTGCGGATCGCGCTCCAGGTAATAGCGGTCCTTGAACGTCCCAGGCTCCCCTTCGTCGATGTTGATCGCCATCAGGCGCGGCGCCGGTTCGGCTGCGACCAGCTTCCACTTCCGGCCGGCAGGGAACCCCGCGCCACCAAGACCGCGCAGGCCGGAATCCTCCATCGCCGCGATCGCGGCCTCGCGCGTGCGCGTGCCCTCGGCGCATGCCTTCGCGAGCGCGTAACCGCCGTTCGCACGGTAGGCGGCGTAGTCGATGCAGGCCGGGGTGACGATGTCGAGATGCGGATGAACCGCGCCATCGGCTGACTTCGGGTGCGTGACCGCCTTGGCCGTGACCAGCCCCACCACCTTGTCGGCGGTCGCATGGGGAACCGGGTTCTGTCCGACCACCGCGACCGGCGCTGTTTCACAGCGTCCGACGCAGGGGGCATGCAGCACGCGCACGTCCTTGCCGAGGAGGGTCGGCAGCCGGGCCAGCAGATCGCGCGAACCGGCGAGCTCGCACGCAATCGAGTCGCACACCCGGACGGTGATGGCGGGCGGCGCGGCCTCACCTTCCTTCACCACGTCAAAGTGGTGATAGAAGGTGGCGACCTCGTAGACCTCTGTCATCGCCATCTTCATCTCGGACGCCAGCGCAACCAGGTGGGGCGCCGACAGGCAGCCGTAGCGATCCTGAATCTTGTGCAGGTGCTCGATGAGGAGGTCGCGACGCCGCGGCGCATCGCCGAGAAGCGCCAGGATCTCTTCGTGAGCCTTCGGATCCACCCGGCGCCCCTTGGGCGTGCTGCGGAACCCCTTGCCGCCCCGCTTCAGCGGCGGCGCCTGATCCGGGACTGGTGATGCAGGGGAGGACGAAACCGTATCGCTCATCGCCCCATTCTATCTCCAGAGCCCGGGACGGCCGCCCGCTCCCGCCGGCGTGTTAGCATTCGCACGTGGCGCGCTATCCGGGAGTTGCGATCGGCTGCGCACGTGAAGGGCGGGCATGTCGCCATGCGCGTTGAGTTCCTGGGCATTCCGCGCGAGCGCGCCGGCGTCGCCGACCTCGAGCTCGAGGCGGAGACACTCGGCCAGCTCTTCGCCACGCTGGCGGCACGATTCCCATCGCTCGAGGACGTCATCGCCACCGATCGGCTGCGCGCATCTTTTGTCGCCAACATCAACGGCGACCGGTTTGTCAGCGATCCCCGCACAACACTTCACGACGACGACTGCGTACTGATTCTCTCGGCGGACGCTGGAGGCTAGGTGGCTCCCGCACCGCCCGGGTATCACGGCTGTTATCTCCGCATCGACGTCTCGGACGGCCGCGTGGAGCGCGTCCCGCTGCCGGAAACGGTGCTGCGGCAGTTCCTCGGCGGCAGTGGACTGGGCGCCTGGCTGCTGCTCGAAGAAGAGGGTGCGGACCGCGATGCGCTCGATCCGGCGGCACCCCTGGCGTTCGTGTTCAGCCCGCTGGTCGGCAGCCCGCTCACCACGTCGGCGAAATTCGCCGTCGTCAGCAAGAGTCCACTGACAGATCGGTTCAACGATTCACTCGCCGGCAGTGGCTTTGCTGTTGCCGGCAAGCGCTGCGGCTGCGACGCGATCGTCATCGTGGGACGAGCGACGTCACTGTCAACACTGGTCATCGACGATGACCGGATCCGGATCGATGCAGCCGACGACCTGCGCGGAGCCACGTGCCGTGCCGCGGAAGCGACGCTCAAGGCACGCCTCGGCCCCGGCTATCAGGTCGCGTCGATCGGTCCAGCCGGCGAGCATGCCGTTCGCTATGCGACGATCTCGCACGACGGACGCCATGCCGGCCGCGGCGGCAGCGGCGCCGTCCTCGGCAGCAAGAATCTGAAAGCCATCGCCGTGCGCGGCACGATGCGGTGCGAGTGGGCGCAGCCTGGTGCGCTGACCGAGTACAGCAAGGCCCTGTCGAAACGCTCGTTCGGCCCGGCGACCGCCAAGTACCGCGAACTTGGAACTGCCGCCAACCTGCTGACGTTCAATCGCCTCGGCGTGCTGCCGACACGCAACTTCCAGTCGGGCACATTTGAGGCCGCCGTTGATATCTCGCCCGGCGCCATCAGTGAAACATACAGTCGGACACGCGCGAGTTGCGTGGCCTGCACCATCGGCTGCGAACACATCTACGCGCGCGAAAACGAACAGGGCGTCCGCCTGGAATATGAGAGTCTGTTCGCGCTCGGCCCTCTATGCGGCGTGAGCGACCCCGACATCGTGCTCCGCGCGGCGGGGTTATGTGACGACCTCGGCGTCGACACGATCAGCACCGGCGGCACCATCGCGTTTGCGATGGAGTGCGTCGAACGCGGCTGGCTCAACGCACCGTGGCTCCAGTTCGGATCCGGCGACGCCATGATGCGCGCGATCGAGATGATTGGCCGCCGCGAGGGCCTCGGCGATCTGCTCGCCGAGGGGAGCCGCCGGGCCGCGCACACGATCGGACATCACAGCATTGCGTTCGCGCCCCAGGTCAAGGGACTCGAGATCCCCGGCTACGAGCCGCGCGCCCTGCAGACGATGGCCCTTGGGTTCGCAGTCGGTGCCCGCGGCGCCGACCATAATCGCAGTGGTGCCTACGAGGTCGACTTCTCCGACAAGGTGGATCGCAAGCACGTGACCCTCGACGCCGTGCATCACGCGATCGACACCGAGGACAAGGCCGCGCTGATGGACTCGCTCATCCTCTGCAAGTTCCTTCGCGGTGTCTTCGAGGATTTCTACGCTGAGGCAGCCGACATGCTGCGCCTGGTGACCGGGTGGGATGCCACCGCGGACGAACTGCGTGATACGGCACGGCGGATCGTGCACGCCAAGCGTCAATTCAACCTGCTGGCGGGTTGGACGCCGGACGAAGATACGCTGCCCGATCGATTTCTGGAGACCCCGCTCAGCGGCGATCCGGAAGCGACGCTCAGTCGTGAGCAGCTTGGGAGCCTCGTCACCGAGTACCACCGACAGCGCGGCTGGTAACGCGGCGCGTCAGCCGACCGACGGCAGCCGCGCGGGCGGCGTCAACCCGACGGTCGCGAGGGCATCGATATAGTCCTGCTGGGTGTTGAGGTTCCGCAGCGTCAGCAGTTCGGGATCGACCGAGGTCATCTCGGTCGGCTGCACGCGGCGGGTTCGCACCGCGTCGAACAGAAATGCCGGACGAAGGCGGTCTGCAGCCAGCAGCGCCTCCACGTGAGGCAGCATGCGGCGCCGATAGACGGCCGATAGCGGATGTGAAAAGCCGTCGATCTCCAGCACCGCGATGTCGTGATCGCCGAGGAGTTCCACCATGCGTTCCACGAATGCCGGCACCAGCAGCGGTACGTCGCAGCTGGTCACATACGCGATCTCGACATCACCCGGCAACGCCGTGAGACCCGCGCGCAACCCTTCGAGCGGCCCGCGCCCTTCCCGTTCATCCCTGGTCAACATGACCGACGAGGGCAATGTCGGCAACGCCTGCTCGGGTGCCGCTACCACGACGAGCGGCGAGGCCACCGCGCTGAGCAGACGCACGACGCGTTGCAGCATTGTTTCCGAGCCAAACGGGAGGAGTGCCTTGGATGAACCCATCCGCGTCGATCGACCGCCGCACAGAACAATGCCTCCAGCCCGCGCCACCGTCAGCCTTTCAGTCCGAGACCCGCGAGGACGTCGCGCGTCCTGGGCTCACTCAACAGCGCCTTGAAGGCCACCACACCTGGGCGATTCGCACGAGACACCGGCACAACGAAGTCGTAGCGTTCCTCCTGCATCGGCAGAAATCCCAAACCCGCGCGCGCGGCCACGCTATCGAGCGTCAGCCCCCAGTCCGCACGTCCTTGAACAACGGCGGCGGCCACGGCGTTGTGATTGCGGGGCTGCACGGCGTAACCCTGGGGCCTGGCCCCTTCGAGCAGGCGGTCGATGAGCGCCCGCGTCCCGCTGCCCTGATTACGGTTGACCATCACACACGAGGGATCCTTCGTCACCGC
>SHUG01000081.1 GCA_009694735.1 Acidobacteriota bacterium
ACCAACTGGATGAATAGCTATCGCAAGATGGGCGATCGGGATGCGCTGTCGACACCGACGCAGCGCCTGTGGCCGGCCACCCACCAGGCGCAGTCGTACCACAAGACCGCCCTCATGCTGCACACCCTCGAGCGGCGGTATACCTGGGAGGTGATGCGGAGGATACTGTCTACATTCTTTGCCCGCTGGCAGTTTGCTCACCCCCTGCCCGACGACTTTTTTGAGATCGTGGACGAGGTCACCGGGCAGCCCCACGCGTGGTTCTTCGACCAGGTCTACCGCAGCTCGAACACGTTCGACTACGCCATCGAGCGACTCGACAGCGAACCAATCTCATGGCGTGGCCTCGCGGACTCGCAAGCGGGACTGAAGTTCGAGAACCAGACCGCCGAGGGCCGCTATCGCACCACCGTGGTGGCGCGCCGGCTCGAGGCCGGCGTGTTCCCGGTCGATGTGATGATCACCTTCAGCAACGGCGAACAGGTGCGACGCACGTGGGACGGCGTCGAGCGATGGCAGTCGTTCACGTTCGAGCGGCCGGTGAAGGCGGTCTCGGCGCAGGTCGATCCCGAGCGCGTGCTGTTGCTCGACACCAACTACACGAACAACAGCCGACTGGTCGAACCGGTGACCGAAGCGGCGGCGACCAAGTGGTCGCTCCGCTGGATGGTCTGGCTGCAGGATGTCCTCATGACGTACAGCTTCTTCGTATGAATGATTTCCCAAGCCCCAAGCCCCAAGCCTCAAGCCCTCTTGACGCATTTCTCGATGGCCTGAGGCGGGTGAAGCGGGCGCCGTGGCTGGTGATCGGGCTGTGGCTGTCGACGCTGCTGCTCGCCCTGCCGCTCTCGCTGGCGCTGCACAGCCTGCTCGGCGAACACCTTGGCGACAGCATGGCGGCGCAGTCGGCGGCCGAGGGTGTGAACTTCGACTGGTGGAACGAATTCCTCGCCCAGTCGTCTGGCGTGGGAAAGACGTTTGTGCCGGCCATCCTTGGCTTTGCCGCGATCGTCCAGAACCTCAGCGGCGTCGCTGATGCGAGCGGACCGCCGTCGCCGGTGGGGTGGGTGGTGGCGGCGCAGTGGATCGTCGCGACGTTCCTGATCGGCGGTGTGTTGGACCGGTTGGCGCGCGATCGCGCCATCGGCCCGGGCGCGTTCTTCGCCGCGTGCGGCGTCTACTGCCTGCGCTTCCTGAGGCTCAGCGTGGTCTCGGTCGCGGTCTACGCCTTCCTCTTTGTGACGGTGCACGGCTGGCTCTTTGGCAACCTCTACTCGCGCTTGCTCGAAGACCTGACGGTGGAGCGGACGGCGTTCGTCTATCGTGTCGGGCTCTACGTGGTCTTCGGCGCGCTGGTCCTGTTCGCCAACCTGGTGTTTGACTACGCGAAGGTGCGAGCGGTGGTGGAAGACCGGCGCAGCATGCTCGGCGCGCTCTCGGCTGGCGTCCGGTTCGTGCGCCGCAACCTCGGCGCGACGGTTGGGCTCTACGCGCTGAACTCACTGGCGTTCCTGGGGGTGCTGTCCCTCTATTACGTCGCCGCGCCGGGCGCGACGGCGAACACCCTGGCCTTTGCCATCGGCCAGCTCTTCATTGTGCTTCGGGTGATCGTCAGGCTGCAGTTTGCGGCGTCGCAGACGGCGCTGTTCCAGCGCCGCCTGGCGCATGCGGGCTATGTGGCCCGCCCGCTCGCGAAGTGGCCGGAATCGCCGTCCGCCGAGGCCATCGGGCCGGCGTAAAGTGGACCTGCTCCCCATTTACGGTTTGCGTAAAAGGGGAGCAGGTCCACTTTCACAGCGGCCCGCGGGCGTCGATCGCGGTGGCGCACGAGCGCAGCCACGGGTCCTGGCTGAGCGCCATCACCTCGATCGCTTCCTCGCGATCGCCGAGCGAGGCACCGAGCATCTTGTTGGCCGACTCGATGCGGGTCGCCACCGCGACCTCGCGATCGAACAGCGGGATGACCACCGCACGCACTTCCGGCGGCAACACCGAGTCGAGAAATTCCACGGCGTTGTCGTGCACGATCAAGTCGTTTGACTGCAGCCCGACGTAGGCGCTGTGCATGTCGTACTGGGGATAGAGAATCTTCAGCAGCCGGAGGACACGCTCCGCCTCCTTTTCGATCGACTCCTTCAACCCGTGCGCGATCGGGTTGGCGTCATCTTCAAGCGACGCGCCGAGGGTGCCCAGCACCTGATACGACCGGTAGTGCCCCATGATCTCCGCCGCCAACACCGACTCGATCAGCTTGCGATCGGTGGAGTGCTCGGGATGCTGCTGGCCGAGTTTGTTGAGCGCGGCAATGGTGTGGTCGCGCCGGATGACATCACGGTCGAGCACGCTTTCGGTGACCCTGGCGGTCAACAGCGTGCCGATCGCGCGGGGGGCGAAGCCGCGATCCTGATTATCCTGGCCGGGTCGCTGAGCGTGGAGACTCCTGACGGCGAGGCCGCCACCGCCACGGCCGGCGATGTGATCGGCATGTACGAAACGCTTGGCGGATCGCGATTCGACGCCACGTTGAAGGTGCTGTCACCGGTGACCGCGCTCAGGCTCGAACGCGATTCGTTGTTCGAGCTGCTCGCCGATCACACCGACTTGCTGCAGGGCATCTTCTCGATCCTGCTCAGGCGCGGGAAGTAGGCAGCGTCACTTCGAAGACGGCTTGGGGCTCGTGCGCGGGGTTTTCGAACACCACCCGCGTGCCGCTCACTTCTAACACCTGAACACCTTGAGCCGCAGAGCCGGCTGGCTGCCCTCTCCGGATCGCACCGTGACCTCGTTGCCGCGGTCGTCGCGCATGAGCAGGGTCATCGACAGGTCGAGATAGAAACCGTCGGTGGTCGAATTGGCCCCACCGCACCCTTCCGTGAGGACGAAGGTGTTCGAGCTCCCGCTTTGCGTGATCGTTTTGTCGATGCCGTACGAGTACACCAACCGCCAGTTGTAGGTCTGGGTGCCGAGCAGGTTGGCGCTTGCCGTGAACGTGCACGGCGTGGCGGTACTGCGGATCTCGCACTCGGTGGTCGCCCCGGTGGACTTGAAGCCATCGACCAGGTTGAACGAAACGGCGAAGGGCGAAGCGGTCTGGACCGCCTGGTAGGTGATCGAGCCGCCCGCATAGTCGAACCGGATGTTCCCGGTCCGCCGCGCCCCATCATTCTGCGAGACGCGGAACTCCACCTGACCCGAACCGTCGCCGGTCGTCGGCGACAGGCCAGAGACGAACGACGCCGAGTTGGTCGCCGTCCAGGTGCAGGCGCCGGTGCCGGCGAGCTTGAAGATGCCCACGGTAAACGTGCCGCCCGTATACGGCAGTTCCTGATCGGCTCCGAATCGGTAGGTGCACGCTTCCGACACCGGGACACACGTCGCCGGTGCCGCCCCCCCATCGATCTGCGTGAACACCTTCTGCACCGCCGAGGCGTGATCGCACGCGTTGGTGCGATAGCGCAGGTACTCAGTCGTCCACACCACGGCGCCCTCCGCATCAACAAACGACTGCGTCAGGCCACGATTCATCTGCTGATAGCGCGACTCGAGCGCTTGGCGAAACGTCAGCGCGTCAGCGCGCGACGGGAACGCGACGGCGCCCCCGGCAGGCACATCGCTGCACACCGCGCCAGCGGCACCGCCATCGATCTGGGCGAGGACGCGCTGGACCGCGGTGCCGTGATCGCAGCCGTTGACCCGGTAACGAACGTACTCCTGCAGCCATACCACTTCGCCTTCGCGATCGACGGCGCTGGTCGAGGCACCGCGATTGAGGCCCACTTGGTACTTGGTTTCGAGCTGGTTGCGAAACTCGAAGGCGTCGGAGCGGGCGGGGAACGACACCGCCGCCGGACCTGAGATGCCGCCAAGGCCAGTCGGCTCACCGGCCGTGACGGCCAGGGCGGTGGGCCCGGTTGGCGCCGACGCAGCGGCACGCTGGGAATCGCGCGAGCAGGCCGACGCGGTCAGTGCGAGCAGGCAAAGGCAGGCGGTGAGACGTGACATCCGTTTTGCTCCAGTGGTTGGGAGGCGCACCCTGACCGCCACATGATAGTCCCGTCCAATGCCTCCCACCGCCCGTGCGCACAATGGCACGGCAACGCCCCGGCGGTGAGCCTATCGGGGCGCCGCGCGCAGCAAGCGCAGTCCGTTCAAAGTCACGGCGACCGTCGCGCCGGTGTCGGCGAGCACGGCCAGCCATAGCGGCGCGGCGCCGAGAATCGCGGACACCAGAAACGCGGCCTTGGTGACCAGGGCGAGCGTGACGTTCTGGCGGATCACGGCGACGGCACGCCGCGCGTGGCCAACCAGGAACTCCAGATCCTCGGGATGGTCGCAGGTCAGCACGACATCCACCTGCCCGAGGGGCATCGTCGCCGTGGTCCGGCACTGCACTATCACTCCTGCCGAGGCTAGCGCCTCGGCGGTGGGCGCCGTGGCTTTCGCGGCTCGCTCGAGAGGCGACCCGCCCTTGAACAGCACACCGCGCCTGGCGGCCGAGGTCAGCGCGGCGACGACGGTCACCGGAGTGGAGATCACGAGGGCGCAGGGGCAGGCGAGCACCAGGAAGATCAGGCCGCGATAGAACCAGGTCTCCCACTGCCCATCGACGATCGGGGGCCCAACCGCCACGGCCAGCGCGGCAAAGGTGACCGCCGGGGTGTAGACGGCGGCAAACTTCTCGATCCAGCGTTCGACTGGCGCGGATTCGTGGCCGCGATCGTCGCCCCAGCCAGGCTCGTGGCCGACCAGGGTAGCGACCGCATGACGGGCGCGCTCGATACTCCACGTTTCCATCAAATGCGCGATCGCGAACAGGAACGCGACGGCCGCTGCTTCGGCCCATTGGCCAATCGCGGCGGCGCCAATCGCCGACAGGCAAACCAGCACGTGCATGTCGAGGCGCAGGTAGCGCAACGAGGCGACCGCGCGCGGGATCATCGGGGCGAGGCCTGCCACCGCCGAGAGGCCGTAGGCGACGACGGCCGCGCGATGATGTGAATGCCCGTCATCGCCGTGACCAAACAAGGCCTCGGCCCAGGTAGCGGCATTGAGGCCATCGATCAGCCAACCGGCCACAAAAGCGGTCAGGCTCGCCGCCGCCCACCACTTCGCCGTGTCGTGATGATGGTAGTGATGCTGATGGTCGTCGCCAACCACCTCGCCGGCGTCGTGCGTGTGCGCGCTGAGACCGGTGTCGGCGACTGCCGCGAGAATGGCGGCGGCCGGGAGAATCGACGGATCGTAGGTGACGTCGACGCGGCGGCCGACCAGGTCAAAGTTGAGCGCGGCGATGCCGGGACGATTGAGCGCGCGACGAATCAACGCCGCTTCGTCGGCGCAGTCCATTCCAGCGACGTGCAACCGCAACAGCACGTGGGCGGGCGTCATGGCGCTGACCGAAGATGAAGTGGCGTGGTCGGACGTGGACAACCGTCCATTATCGCCGGTTCACCATGACGATCACGGCCAGCACGAAGACGAGGTCACCGGCCAGGATCAAGCCATGCACCGGCCGGCTGCCGAAGTAGCTCCAGAGGTTGGCGTAGTAATTGTCGATTACCAGAAACTTGTCGAGCACGGCGGCCAGCGAATGCCAGCTCAGGTCCAAGTCGGCGGTTCGCGCCGCTTGGTCAACGCCAACCGGCACGGGCCAGAGCACCCGGGCCGACGCCACCTGCACCACCGCCATCGGCACAACCAGGGCCGGGGTCCACCGCAGCGTTGGCGGCCATTCCGCGATCGCCCGGCCAAGCAGGACCAGCACCACGGGAGCGGCCCAACCCAGAATGCGCTCGGTGTCCGTGCCACCGACAAATGCCAGGGCGCCGACCAGCAGCAGATGCACCGCCATCTCTGGACGATCGGCGAGAAAACGGCGAACGGGACGAGCGGCCGCGAGGATCACGGCGACAACGGGCGGGCCGAACGCGAAGAACCACGCCAGGACCCAGGTGTACAGCGGCTTGGACCGAATCATCGCCAGCGGCTCCGACCACACCTCGTAGGTGTTCGACGCCACGCCGACGGAGTGCGTGAAGGCCAGGCCCGCCGCGCCGGCGAGCAGCGGCAGCACCAGGGCAACCAGTTCCGGCCGGCAGCGCTGCCGCGACAGGGTCACCGGTTGGCGACTCACGATGAACGCCACCGCGATCAACAAGCCGCTCTCCCTGGTCAGCGTCGCCAGCACGACCGCCGCGGCCACGGCCGGCGCGCTGTGCCACGCGCTCCAGTGCCGCGTCCGCTCGACAATCAGCAGGCCGGCAATCAGCGCGACCAGGAACAACGGCTCGGTGGTCACCGGATTGAAGTAGAGGTGCCGGGTCGGCGCCTGCCATGCGGCCATCCAGAGCACGACGAGCAGGAGCCTCAGCCCCGGGCTGGCGAGGAAGCAGCGCAGGTAGGCCAGCAGCAGAAGCAGTGCCAGCAGCGTAGCGACAATGTTGATCGCATAGAAGGGAACCACGCCCTTGACGCCGGCGGCGTCTTCAACCGCCCGGGCCAGCGCTTCAGGAATGATCGGCGCCAGCAGCGGGTCGATCCGGGCGGCCAGCCACGGCGTGGCGAGCCGGTACACGAACGGACCTTCGGCCGTGACCTGTGCCTTGCGATCCGCGAACTGCCACGACATGCGGTGATATTGCTCGCCGTCGCCGAACACGCGCTCGGCACGCTGGTGCGACACGGCAACCAGGGAGATGATCAGGAAGATGACCGCCGCGACGCCCGTTTCGGTTCGGCGGCTCACCCGATCTGGTCCCAGAGGGACTGAACCGCCGCAAGCACTTCTTCGGCGTGGCCGTCGACCTTGACGCCGTCCCAGCGCTTCACGACCTTGCCGTCAGCACCGATCAAATACGTGGTGCGCGCCACGCCCATGTACTTGCGGCCGTACATCGACTTCTCCTGCCAGACGCCGTACTTCTCCATCACGGCATGGTCCTCGTCGGCGAGGAGCGGGAAGGTGAGGTCGAATTTCTTCGCGAACTTCGCCTTGCTCTTGGCGTCGAGCATGCTCATGCCGAACACGGCAGCCTTGCTCTTCTTGAACCTGGGCAGGTGGTCCTGGAAGGCGCACGATTCCTTGGTGCAGCCGGGCGTGTCGTCTTTTGGATAGAAATAGATCACCACGGGCTGGCCGGCGTAGTCGGCGAGGGTGTGAGCCTTGCCGGCCTGGTCGGGGAGCGAGAACGAGGGCGCTTTCTTGCCGGGTTCAATGAGGGCCATGGTCGTGTGATGCCTATTGGGCGGTGGTGGTTGCGCGGCGGTCGAACGGCACCGCGGCGTGGGCTCGACGGGGCTCGGCGCCGCCCTCCACCTTCTTGTTCGCCACATCGACCGTGATGGCCGCGGCGTAGCCGTAGCGCACCTCGCCTTTGCGGCCAATGCGCTGAAACCGGTGGCCGCGGTCGATCAAGTTATTCAGCAGGCCGCGCGGAAACCGATCCTCGATCTCAACACGCTCGCCATTCTCCAGTGGATCAGCCGGGTCACGCCCGGGCAAGAAGCGCGGCGCCTCGATCGCGGCTTGCGCTCCCAGCTTGCCGTCGATCACGCCGGTGATGATGTTGTAGACCGACACCGGGATCCACGCGTTGCCGGCGCAGCCCACGGCCAGGCGCGGCACTTCCTCGCCATTGGCCTGCTGCTCGAACACCAGCGTCGGCACGCTCGCGGTGCTCGAGCGCATCAGCGGCAGGAGGCTGCCGTATGCGCCGGCCGTCAGGCGATTCGATCGCAAGTGATTGTTGTAGAGAAAGCCGAGCCCCTTCGACACATAGAAGGTGCCGCCCCAGGTGCTGAGCGTCTGCGTGACGGCAATCATGTTGCCTTCCGCGTCGGCCACCGCGAACGAGGTGGTGCCGGTGCCGATCCGCGGCGCCGGCGCCGTCGGCGTGGTCGGCGCATCTTCCGGTGGCTGGCGCTCGTATCGCGATGCCTTCTTCGCATCGATCTTCGCGAACAGTTTCTTGGCGTGCTCCGCGGTCAGATGCTCCTCGAAGTCCACCGGCCAGCGTTCGGGATCGGCCACGCGCCGCAGCGGATCGCGCACCTTCCACGATTCGACGAGGTAGTGCAGGTAATCCGGATCCGTCGAGGGGCGCGCGCCCGGCGCGGGCTGGTAGTTCTCGAGCACGTGCAACGACTCGAACAACTGGATGCCGGTCGACACCGGCGGGCCGCCGGCATAGAGCGTGTGGCCGCGGTAACGGCCCATCACCGGCGTCCGCTCGATGGCGCGATACTGCGCCAGGTCGGCGAAGGTGAGAATGCCGCCGTTCTCGTCCATGTCGGCGGCGATCTTCTTCGCGATCTCGCCGCGATAGAAGGCGTCGGCGCCGCCCTTCTGGATCGCGCGCAGGGTGTTCGCGTAGTCCTTGTTGAAGAACCGGTCGCCCGGTTTCGGGACCTTGCCGCCCGGCAGGTAGATCTTCGCGGCCTCGGGCCACTTCTCGAGGAACCGCCGGCCTTCGGCAATGCTCGAGGGCAGGCCTTCATCCAGGATGAAACCCTCGTCGGCGAGCGCAATCGCCGGCGCCACCAGGTCTTCCCACTTCACCTTGCCGCTGCCGTAGGTGCGGAACGCGTAGTCGAGACCGGCGACGGTGCCGGGAATGTTGGCGGCGGCGGGTCCGTCGGCGACGATCCGGCCGTCCTGCATCAGCAGCGGGTTGTCCGCCGTCGCGCGCATCGGCGTCATGTCCTTGTATTCGATCACGGTCGGCTTCTTCATGCCCTTGAGGTAGAGCACCGCCGAGCCATCACCGCCGACGCCCGACGCCTCGGGCTCGACCACGCCGAGCGCGAACGACACCGCGATCATCGCATCGACGACGTTGCCGCCGTTCTCGAACGCCAGCCGACCGGCTTCTGACGCCAGCGGATGTCCCGACACCACGACGGCGCCGTTCGAGGTGACGACCGGCTTGATCAGCGGCTGCGTGGCCACCATCTCGTCGATCACCGACTCGAGGTCAGCCTCGGTCTTCGCGGCGGTCGCGCGCGGACGAAACTGGTCGCGCAGGCTCGTCCACTTCTCCGCCGCCGGTGGCGCCGAGTAGTAGATGGTCCGCAACGTGTTCCACACCCGATCGAACATCGCCGCGAACGTCGCCGGTGACGGCGCAAGGTCGGCGGTGACCGCGCCACCGTCTTCGTGAACGGGCAGCGGAGCGGCGATGCGCCACAGTTGGAAGGCGGCGTTCAGCGCGAACAGCGGCGGCGCCTCGACGTCGTTGCGTAGCGGATTGCCGTTGTAGACCGGCTGCGGGTCAGGCAGGCCGGACACCAGCAGCGTCTTGCCATCCGGCGACCACGCCGGCGCACCGCCTTTGCGCGACACGAGCTGCGGTTGCGCCGCCGGCTTCGCGCGCGGCCGCAGTTCTTCCGCGCCTTCGGGACGCGGCGGCTCCACGGTGGCCACCCACACGGAGCCAATGCCTTCGCGCACGGCATAGAACGCCACCCGCACGTTGTCGGGCGCCCACGACGGATACGCTTCGTTGCCGCGCACGCGCGCCATGCGAACGGCGCGCAGCGGCCGGCCATCGGTGCCCACACTGGGAACCGACGCGGTCACGGGCTTCGGAGGACGCGAACCGAGCGGGGTGGGCTTGGCCACCGCCGCCGGCGGCACTGGCATCCACCATAGATCGAGGTCGTCGTCCGAGTCGCGTTCCGAGATGAACGCGACCTTGGAACCGTCAGGCGAGACCCGCGGATAGGTTTCGCTGTCGGCGGTTTCGGTGAGCGCCTGCGGCGCCTGCCAGGTGCCGGAACCTTGGACCGCGCGCACCACAAAGAGGTCCCACTGTAGACCGGGATCGGCGGCCCGCCCGGCCGGGCGGGCATCGCGATGCGCGAAGACCAGCCGGCCATCCGCTGTCCACGACGGCCATCGCTCGTCACCCGGCGACGTGGTCACCGCCACCGGCGTGCCAACCGCCACTCCGTTTCTCAGCGTGACGACGAAGATGTCGAAGCCGTCGCCGCGATCGGCGGCATAGGCGAGGCGAGTGCCATCCGGCGCCCACGCCGGTTCCCGCTCGATCGCGCTGCCGTCGCCGGCCGTGACCGCTTTCCCCTGCCGCCCTTCCGGCGTCATCGTCCAGATGCGATCGAGGTACGACACCGCGATGCGCCGGCCGTCTGGGGCCCACGCCGGCTCCTGCACACCAACCGGCACCTGCGCGCCACCAGCAACTTGAAGCGTGAAGAGGGCGGCGACGAGGACAACTGGTCTCATATGGATCCGGGTCGCCGGCACTGAAGTGCCGGCCTTCTGGCGCAGGCGGGTCTTAAGACCCGCCTCTACTTGGCCATGACGGCGTTGACGATGTGACGGGCCGAGATGCCGAACTTGTCGACCAGTTCATCGGGCTTGCCGCTGCGCGGAATCTCCGGCACCGCCAGCCGCGTGACGGTGAGGCCGGCCGATGCGACAGCGCGGGCGACGGCGTCGCCGAGACCGCCGACGATGTAGTGATCCTCGACCGTGATCAGGCGGCCGGTCTGCTGGCCGGCCTCAATCAGCGACGCGGCATCAATCGGCTGCACCGAGTAGAGGTCGATGACGCGGATCGTCACGCCCTGTGCCTTCAGCTCGTCGTAGGCCTTGAGCGCTTCAAACAGCGTGATGCCGGCGCCGATCACGGTCGCCGTGTCCTGGTCGCTCTGGCGAACAACCTTCAGGCCGCCGATCGGAAACTCTTCGCTGTTGTCGTAGATCACGGGCGTCTTGGGACGCGAGGTGCGGATGTAGACCGGGCCATGATGGGCGGCGGCCTCGCCGACCAGCTTCTCCATGCACACCGCGTCGCTCGGATAAAGGGCCACGAAGTTGGGCTGCGCCGTGGTCATGGCGAAATCTTCGAGCGCCATCTGTGACGGCCCGTCTTCGCCGATCGAGACGCCGGCGTGAGAGCCGGCGAGCTTGATGTTGTTGCCGCCAACCGCGGCCATGCGAATGAAGTCCGCCGCTCGCGTCAGGAACGCGGCAAAGGTTGACGGGAACGGAATGGCGCCGCGCGCCGAGAGGCCCATCGCCGCGCCGACCATTACCTGCTCGGCAATGAAGAACTGGTAGAACCGGTCGGGATGCGCCGCTTCGAACTTGTCGCTGAAGGTCGAGTTCTTGACGTCGGCGTCGAGCGCCACGACCCTGGGATCGACTGCGCCGAGCTTGGCGATCGCGGTGCCGTACGCTTCGCGCGTGGCGACCAGTTCGCCCAGCTTGAACTGCGGCGGCGCCATCTTTCCAGGCGCGGCCTCCGGCCGCGCGGGCGGCGGCGCGGGAATGGTCAGCGGCGGGCCCGTCTCCGGCACCATCTGGGACTCGATCTCGACCAACGCCTGCTGCATCTGTTCCTGGCTGAGCGCCTTACCGTGCCAGTTGGGCAGCCCTTCGGTAAACGATACGCCTTTGCCCTTCAACGTTCGGGCCAGGATGATCGTCGGCTTGCCCTGCGTCGCGCGCGCTTCCCGCAGCGCCGCGAGCACCGCCGTCAGGTCGTGACCGTCGATCACGATCGCGTGCCAGCCGAAGGCGATCCAGCGAGCGCGATAGGTCTCCACGTCGTGCCCGAGCTCGGTGCCCCGGCTCTGCCCGAGCGCGTTGATGTCGACGATCCCGCAGAGCGAGTCAAGCTGGTGGAAGTGGGCCGACGCGGCCGCCTCCCACACCGAGCCTTCGGCGGTCTCGCCGTCGCCCATCAGCACGTAGGTGCGGTAGGGCGAGCCAATGCGGCGCGCGTTCAGGGCGCAGCCGACACCGGCGCCCAGGCCCTGGCCGAGCGAACCGGTGGCCACATCCACGAACGGCAGCCGGGGCGTGGGGTGGCCTTCGAGGTTCGAGGTGAACAAGCGCAGGTCGGTGAGGCGCTCGCGCGGAATGAACCCGGCCTCCGCCCACATGGCATAGAGCAGGGGCGCGGCGTGGCCCTTGGACATGATCAGGCGGTCCGCCTCGGGATGCCGCGGGTTCTTCGGGTCGAACCGCATGTCAGCGAAGAACAGCGCCGCCATCAGCTCCGCCGACGACATGCAAGTGGTGGGATGCCCGCTGGCCGACGCCGTGGTCGCACGAATCGACTCGATGCGAAGACGGCCGGCAATATTTTTCAGCGATGAGAGCAGCGACGCATCAACCGGCAACAGAAAACCTCCAAAAGGGGCCTGCCCCCGTAGCTTCCGCGAAGGGGGGAAAGGTAACGGGAAAGTTTACCAGTAAAATGGGGAGATGATCCTCCTGCGCTACCTCTACATTCTGGCTCTGGTCGTGTGGCTGGGCGGAATGGTGGTGGCCGGGGGCATCGCCGCCCCGTCGATTTTCAATGTGCTGGAAGCCTGGCACCCGGTCGAGGGCCGCGTGCTCGCCGGCCGGGTCTTCGGCGAGATGCTCCTGCGGCTGTACTGGCTTGGCTATGCGCTGGCCGGCGTGATGTTCGTGTCACTGACGCTGCACCGGCTGCTGGGGGCGCGGCCGATCAAATACGGCGTGCGCGCGATCATTCTCGCCCTGATGGTGGCGTTCACCCTGGTCGCGGATTACCACGTTAGCCCGCAGGTCGCGGCGATTCAGGCGCGGGTGTCAGGCCCGGTGTCGGCGTTGCCGGCCGATGATCCCATTCGCGCCGAGTTCAATCGCCTGCATGGACTCGCCAACATCCTCCTGAGCCTCACCGTCGTCGGTGGGCTCGCACTCCTCTTCTGGGAAGCACGCGAATGATCATCACACTCATCCCGGGCGACGGCATCGGCCCTGAAGTCACGCGCGCCGTCGTCAGGGTTCTTGCCGCGGCCGGTTTCTCACCGGAGTGGGAAACCTGCTCCGCGGGCGCGGAGGCGGTGGCTGAACACGGCACGACGCTGCCGCAATCCCTGCTCGACTCGGTCACCCGCAACAAGATCGCGCTGAAGGGCCCGATCTCGACACCGGTGGGCAAGGGCTTTACCAGCGTCAATGTCGGGTTGCGCAAGGCCCTCGATCTCTACGCCAACCTGCGGCCGGTGTGGAACCTGCCGTCGGTACCCTCGCGCTACCAGGGTGTCGATCTGATCATCGTCCGCGAGAACACCGAAGACCTGTATGCCGGGCTCGAGCACACCGTGGTGCCCGGAGTGGTCGAGAGCATCAAGGTCATCACCGAGGTGGCGTCGACGCGCATCGCCGAGTTTGCGTTCGACCAGGCCAGGCGCCGGGGCCGCAAGCGCGTGACCGCGGTGCACAAGGCCAACATCATGAAGCTCAGCGACGGCCTGTTCCTCGACTGCGCCCGCAAGGTCGCCGCGCGCTATCCCGATATTCTGTTCGACGATCGCATCGTGGACGCGCTGTGCATGCACCTGGTGATGCATCCGGAGCGGCTCGACGTGCTGCTGCTGCCGAATCTTTACGGCGACATCGTCTCGGACTTGTGCGCCGGGCTGGTCGGTGGCCTGGGCGTGGTGCCGGCGGCCAACCTTGGGCCGCACGGCGTGGGTGTGTTCGAGGCCGTGCACGGCAGCGCGCCAGACATTGCCGGCCAGGACATCGCCAACCCGACGGCCCTCTTACTATCGGCGGTGCTGATGCTGCAGCACCTCCATGAAGACGCCAAGGCCGACGCGATCACGGTGGCGCTGAAGAAAGTGCTCGCCAGCGGTCACGTGACACCGGATCTGGGAGGCACGGCGACGACCCCGTCCTTTGCCGATGCGATCGCCCGCGAGTTATCATCTCAATAGATCATCATTGGCTACCGACACCATCGCCCAGGCCGTTCTCGCGCGCGAAGATGTGGCGCGGTTTCTGGAAGGCACGCACGGCCTGACCAGCGACGACGCGCGCACGCGTGTGATGGGATACCTCGAGGAATTGCAGACCACGCAGCGCTACGAGCTGTATCGCGCGCTCGAGTATCCGCTCTACCCCATTCTTCGTAAGATCGATCGCGTCATCGAGCAGCAGCACTATGCCGTGGAGGCGACGACCAAGGGCCGGGTCGCTTACGCCTCGAACCACCGCAGCCACATCGACTACCTGGTGGAGCCGCTGGCCCTGGACGATGCCGGCATTCGGCCGCCGATTATCGCCGCGGGCATCAATCTGTTCGGCGGGCCGCTCGGCCTGATCCACAAGCACGTCACCGGCGCGCTGCCGATCCGCCGCAACATGAAGGACCCGGCGTACCTGATCACGCTCAAGGCCTACGTCAGCGAGCTGCTCCACCAGCACGATCTGTTTTTCTATCCGGAGGGCGGCCGCAGCTATAGCGGTGAACTCAAGCCCATGAAGACCGGCCTGTTCAGTGCCTGCATCGATTCCGGCATGCCCGGGCTGGTGCTGGTGCCGGTGGCCGTCGCCTACGACCTGGTACTTGAAGATCACGTCATCTCGAAGCAGCGGGTGAAGGGGCGGCAGAAAGCCTTCAGCCGAGAGATCGCCGAACTGGTGCGGTATGCGGTCGGCTATCGCAGCCGGTCGTTCGTCACGTTCGGCCGGCCGATTGCCCTCGACGGCATCGATGGCGAATCACGTAAGGCAGTGATGGACGTGACTCGTCATGTGCGCGCCCAGATCGGTTTGCTCTACAAGGTGCTGCCGACGGCGGTGCTGGCGGCCGCGCTGAAGTCGTCGCTGTCGCGGGCCGACCTTGCCGATCGCGTCGCGGCGATTCTCGACACGCTGCGCGCCGCGGGCGCCAACCTCAGCGTGCAATCGGCCGACGAAGTGCTGGCGCTGGCGTCGGAGCCGATGGCAACCAGGAACATCATCGTGATCGAACGCGGCCGCTACCGTGTACGCGAGCGGAACGTGATCCGTTACTACGCGCGGTCGATCGCGCACCTCCTGACGCCGTCCACCGCCACCCACTAAGGCTTCGCACCACGCATGCTCGCCGTCACATCGAAGGCCCTGTTCCACGGCCTCGCCCACATGCCAACCCTGCAACGCCTGGCGTCCAAGTACGGCATGCGCCGCGGCGGCTTTGCCCGGCGCTTCATCGCCGGCGAGACCATCGAAGAAGCGGTCGACGCGGTCGCCGGCTTGCCCGGTAAGGGCTTGCAGCTGACCCTCGACTACCTCGGCGAGAGCGTGGCGAGCGCGTGCGGCTGGTGAAGGGCGCCTACAAAGAACCGCGCGCCGTCGCCTACCAGAAGAAGAGCGAAGTTGACGCGGCGTTCGTGGACTTGATGCGGCTGCTGCTGGACGAAGGCACGTACCCCGCCATCGCCACCCACGACCCGATCATGATTGAAACCGCAAAAGCCTACGCGAAGCGCAAGGGCTACGCCACCGATCGGTTCGAGTTCCAGATGCTCTACGTGATTCGCCGCGACCTGCAGACCGCCCTGGTGGCGCAGGGCTATCGCGTGCGGGTCTACGTGCCATTCGGCCAGCAGTGGTATCCGTACTTCATGCGGC
>SHUG01000082.1 GCA_009694735.1 Acidobacteriota bacterium
GCCTTCACCTGGTAGTCACCGACGACGTAGGTTTTGACCAGGCTCCTGGTCGAGATGACGGTTGCGGTGGTGTCCGGCACGCGGTCTCCTTCGGAGCTAGAAGCCACCGCGTCCGCCACCGCCGGGACTGCCGGGGCCGCGGCCACCACGTCCGCCCGGCATCAATGGGTTCGCGGCGCCACCTTGGGCCGGCGCGCCTCTGGCCGGCGTGAGGCCGGTGACCCCGGTCACTACTTCCGTGCCTTCCTGGAGTTCATCACTCACCAGCTCGGTATTCGTGCCGTCGCTGATGCCCAGGCGGATGTTGATCACCTTCAATTCTTTGTCGGTGAAGACCCACGTGCGTCCTCGCGACTCGACCCGCGGCAGCGGCGCAAACAGTGCGTCGATGGTCTGGGCCTGCGGTGTGGCAACTGTCCGCGGCGCACCCGTCCGCGGCGCGCGGCCCTGTGGCGCCATGAGTGCCTCGAAGGCACTGGTATCGCCCCCGCGTTCCTTCATGCGCGCGAGAAACTGCGTGCGTTCTTCGGCGGGCATCGTCTTGAAGCGCTCGAGCATGCGGGCCTGGAAGTCGGCGCCGCCAGCGCCACCAGGGCCACCGGGACCACGCCCTGCAAAGCCGCCGCCCGCGCCGCCGCGTCCTTCGAAGTTACCGCCGCCGCCGCGTCCGCCTCGACCACCGCGGCCTGCACCGTCGGCAGTTGCGGCAGGTGCATCGGGTGCGGCAGGTGCAACACGTGCAGCCGGTGCGGCAGGTGCCGCAGGTGCCGAAGCGGGAGGTGCCGCAGGCGGGGGAGGAATGGTTGCGCCCTCTGACGGTCGCTGCCCACCGCCCATGCCGCCACGTCCGCCGAAGCCGGTCGCTTCCGGTGGTGGCGTCTGGTTGAACGCCGCGAACATCTCGGTGGTCGGACGGAAGCGCAGCGCGGCGTTGGCGATGCGCAAGGTATTGGTGCGCTTCGCGATCTCGATCTTCACGTTCGCCGTCATGCCCGGCTTGAGCTTGAGCTGTTGGTTGGGCACGGTGATCACGGTGCCGTAGGTGGTGACGTTCTGCACCACCACGGGCTGCAGGCGGATCTGCGTGACGGTGCCCTGGAAGTTATCGGTGGGGTAGGCGTCGACGCGGAACGTCACATGCTGTCCCGGGCGAATGCGGCCGACGTCGGCTTCGTCGATGTTGGCATTGACCTGCATCTCGGTCAGGTCCGCGGCAATGACGAAGAGCGTCGGCGCCGACATGCTGGCCGCCACGGTCTGGCCGACATCAACGCTGCGCTGCGTGACGATGCCGTCGATCGGCGCCTTGATGACCGTGTGATCGCGGTTCACCTGCGACTGGTTCACTGACGCTTCCGCCTGCGTCACGGCCGCCTGCGACTGGGTGACCGAGGCCTGCTGTGAGGCCACGCTCGCCACGGCCGAATCGACCGCGATCTTGGCCGAGTCGAGGTCGCTCTGCGCAATCAGGCTCCTGCTCGACAACTCGAGCGCCCGCGCGTGCTTTTGTTGCGCGTCGGTCAACTGCACCTTCGTGCGATCCAGTTCGCTGTTGGCGCGGGTGAGGTTGGCGCGGGCCTGGCTTAAGTTGGCCTGCACCTGGCGGAGCTGCGCGTCAAACAGTGACGGGTCGAGCCGCGCCACGACCTGGCCCTTCCGGACGATCGAATTGAAGTCGGCGCCGAGCCACTCGATGTTGCCCGAGACCTGGCTGCCCACCTGCACCGTCGTCACCGCCTGCACGGTGCCCGTCGCGCCGACGGTGTCGATGATGTCGCCACGCGTGACCGGCACGGAGTTGACGGCGACTTCGGCGCGCTCGCGCCGGAGGTACCAGGCGCCGGCACCGGCGGCAATTACCGCCAGCAGCACGACAACGATGATCGCTCGCTTCATGTGGTGGTTACTCTCAGCGCAGCACGTTCGTTTACACCGGAGACAAGCAATGACGGGGAACAAGCCGTAGACGTCCTACGTCTAAGGCCGTAGAGCGTCTACAGCCATGGCCAAGCCCCGCGACGATCAGCGCCTGGACCTGCTCCAGGGCACCCTCGACATGCTCATCCTGCGAACGTTGCAGTGGGAGCCCCAGCACGGCCACGGCATCGGCCAGGCCATTCGCGCACAGTCGGACGACTTACTCAAGGTCGAAACCTGATCGCTCTATCCCGCGATGCACCGCCTCGAGAAGCGCGGCTGGCTGAAATCGGAATGGGGCGTGAGCGAGGCCAATCAGCGGGCGAAGTACTACCAGTTGACTGCGGCGGGTAAGGCCCAGCTGTCGCGCGAGCGCGACCGCTGGTCGCAGTTGGTGGGCGCCATCGGCCGCATCATGAACCCGGCAGGCAACGAGTAGCCATGCGTCACGACGAACGCGAACTCGATGACGAGATCCGCGGCCGGGCCTTCTCCATATTCTTGGTGCCGCGGTCGTGCTCGGTGGCGCCGCGGTGCTCGCGTCGTTGATGCCCGCGGTGCGAGCATCACGAGTCGACGTCTTACCAGCGCTCAGGTCGGAGTAGCTAACATGTCCAACACACAGAACGCCGCCTCGCGTCTTCACAATCCCCTCCGGCTCTGGCCCGGCGTCGCGCTGGCGGCATTCGTGTTGCTCGCCCGGTTTGGGCTCCCCGTGGCCTTGCCCGAGGCTCAGATTCTCGGCATGGAGGCCGGTCTCGTCGGGATGTTCGGCTCGGTGATCGGGACCCTCGCAATCATCGTCTGGTGGCTGTTCTTCAGCCGGGCGCGCTGGTCAGAACGGCTGGGCGCGTTGGCGATGATGGTGGTCGCGGTAATCGCGACCCGCGCGGTGGCGCACGAGTCCATCATCGGGGCGGGAATGGGCGCGCTGCTCTACATCATGGCGATTCAGGTGATGAGCCTGGCGTTGGTGTGGTGGGCCGTCGCGGCAGCTGGCTGGCCGCCCGCTGCGCGCCGCGCTTCGATGGCGGCTACCCTGCTGGTTGCCTGCGGTCTGTTCGCGGTCGTACGCACGGACGGCGTGACCAGTGATCTGCTCGGTTCTGATTTCCGTTGGCGATGGACGCCGACGGCGGAGGCGTTGTTGTTGGCGCAGTCGGCGAACGAGCCGGAGCCGGTTGTGGCGCCTCCCTCTGCGGTGGAGGCTCGCAAGGAAGTGCCAGCCGTCGTCGTGCCTGTTGCCGAGCCCACTACATCGGCCGCGGCGCCGCCGGCCCGCAAGGCTGCTGTGACTGGGTCTGCCATCAGCGAGCGAGAGCCCGCGCCTGAGCGCGGTCCCTCGCGAGTCGAATGGCCTGGCTTCCGCGGTCCCGATCGAGACAGTGTGATTCACGGCCTGCGCATCAACACCGATTGGTCGGCATCGCCGCCGGTGCAGATGTGGCGCCGAGCGGTCGGTCCGGGCTGGTCGTCGTTCGCCGTCAGCGGCGATTTGATCTACACGCAGGAGCAACGTGGAGACGATGAGGTCGTCGCGTGTTACCGGTTGTCGACCGGCGCGCCCGTGTGGCGGCACCGCGACCCGGTCCGGTTCTGGGAGTCGAATGGCGGCGCTGGTCCGCGCGCGACGCCGACCCTCCACAACGGCCGCGTCTACGCATTCGGCGCGACCGGTGTGCTGAACGCGCTCGACGCGACCACCGGGAAGGTCCGGTGGTCACACGACGTATCGACCGACACCGGCCGGAAAGTGTCCGACTGGGGTTTCTCAAGCTCACCGCTGATCATCGATGATGTGGTGATCGTCGCCGCCGCCGGCACCATGGCCGGCTACGACGCGACGACCGGCAAGCGACGCTGGACCGGACCCAAGTATGGCGGCAGCTACAGCTCGCCGCATCGCATCACCATTGACGGTGTCGTCCAGGCGTTGCTGTTGGGCGGCCCCGGCGCCATCAGCGTCGATCCCGCGACCGGCGCGATGCTTTGGATCCACGAGTGGGTGCCGGGTCCGATCGTACAGCCGGCCATTCTCCCTGACGGCGACATTGTGATCCACGCGTTGACAGCGACCGGTGGCCAGGGCACGCGCCGCCTGCATGTCAGTCAGGCGGCAGGCAAGTGGAAGATCGAGGATCGATGGACGTCAAATGGCCTGAAGCCGTACTTCAACGACTTCGTCGTTCACAAGGGGAATGCGTACGGCTTCGACGGCAACATCTTGTCGAGCATCAGTCTCGAGGACGGCAAGCGCAACTGGAAGGGCGGGCGCTTCGGCAACGGTCAGATGCTACTGCTGGCCGATCAGGATCTACTGCTGGTGCTGTCGGAAGACGGCGAGTTGGTGCTGGTCTCGGCGACCTCCGACAAATTCACCGAGATGGCGCGGTTCCCGGCGCTGAACGCCAAGACCTGGAATCACCCCGTCCTGGTGGGCGACGTCCTGCTGGTTCGCAACGGCGAGGAGATGGTCGCGTTTCGGTTGGCGTTGGTTAAACCCGCGACCGAATAAGAGCGGCCACCGAGGCCGCCGAGGATACAGAGTAGACGGAAGACATTATACTCAGCCTGAGAGGGCTGAATATGCCAACACCGAACGTCATTCATAGTCATCCTGACATCTTGAGCGGGACACCTGTGTTCGTTGGCACACGCGTTCCTGCCCAGTCGCTCTTCGACTACCTCGAGGCTGGCGACACGTTGGACGAGTTCCTTCGACAATTTCCGTCCGTCAGTCGCGATCAGGCCGTCGCTGCGTTGGAGCTCGCAAAGGAAAGCGTTCTGACCCAGGGCCAGGCTTGATGAAGGCTCGACGGGAGCTAGTCGGGCCCGATCGTGAAGCCCACGACGCGCCATCCGCGGTCGCCGTCGAGCATTAGCATGACGGTCTCGGAGGCCTTTGGAGCGTTGGCGAAGGCGCTCGTAAAGCGGATGGTGAAGTACTTGCCCGGCGGCGCGCCGGCGCCGGCGAGAGCCGCGGTCCATTTCTCTAACGGCATTGCGGTCTTGAACACCGTTGCGGTTTCTTCGTACGAGGAGCCGTAGTTGCCGGTGTCAACAATTCTAAGCCACGACTCAGCCGCGGCCTGTGCCGCATCCTCGGCCGTTTGCGCAGTCAGTGTAGTTCCGGCTAAAAGCAAGACGATCGCCAAACGCGCGATGGTGTGATCTCCCATTAGTTGGTCCTCTGTGTCCGGTGCGTCCGCTGTGGGGCTAGACCGCAACCACCGAGGGCTCATACGCAAGGACCGGACGCAGCCAACGTTCGACTTCGCTGAGCGGCATCCCTTTACGCTTAGCGTAGTCCTCGACCTGGTCCTGCCCGACCCGTTGGATGGCGAAGTACTTCGACTGCGGATGCGAAAAATACAGGCCGCTCACTGACGCCGCGGGCGTCATCGCGAACGACTCCGTGAGGTCGAGTCCGACCGACCTCGCCCCAAGCAGGTCAAACAGCGTTGCCTTCTCGGTGTGATCGGGACAGGCAGGGTAGCCAAACGCCGGCCGAATGCCCTGGAACTTCTCATCGATCAGGTCGTCATTCGACAGCTGATCGACGATGCCCCAATCCTTGCGCGCCTGCGCGTGCAGGTATTCCGCGAACGCTTCGGCAAAACGATCCGCCAGCGCCTTGACGATGATGGCGGAGTAGTCGTCGTGCTTGGCTTCATACTTCCTGACCAGCTCATCGACGCCCAGTCCCGCGGTGACCGCGAACGCGCCGACGTAGTCGCTGACACCGCTGTCGAGCGGCGCAACGAAGTCGGCCAGCGATCGATTGGGCTTGTCGTCAGCAATCACTTCCTGCTGGCGCAGCATCGGGAACCTGAGCAACTCTTGCCGGGAGCCGGGATCCGGGAGCCGGGATCCGGACGCGCCGGGTGCGAACACCACAACATCATCACCGACGCTATTCGCCGGCCAGAAGCCGTAGGCACCACGGGCGCGAATCAGCTTGCCGTCGACGATCTGCTTCAGCAGCGCCTGGGCCTGGGCGTAGAGATCCGTGGCCGCCGCGCCGATGGTCGCGTCTTTCAGGATGGCGGGAAAGCGGCCCTTTAGTTCCCACGCGGCAAAGAAGAACTGCCAGTCGATGAACGGCACCAGGTCGGCGAGGGCGACGTCCACCTTCTTGAGGCCCGTAAACGAGGGCGTGGCCGGGTGGGTGAAGTCGAGGCGCAGGCGGTTGGCGCGCGCCTTCTCGATCGAGAGCGTCGGCCGATCGCGCCGGCCGGCGTGCTGTTCGCGCAGCTTCGCGTGATGCGCGCGGTTCGACTGGTCGAATGCGCCCTTCAATTCCGGGTTGATCAGGCTGGCCACCACGTCGACCACCCGCGAGGCATCCGGCACGTGCACGGTGGGCTGCGAGTACGCCGGCGCGATCTTCACCGCCGTGTGCTGCGGGCTGGTCGTGGCGCCGCCAATCAGCAGTGGCAGCGTCATCTTGCGACGCTCCATCTCCGACGCCACGAACACCATCTCGTCCAGCGACGGCGTGATCAGCCCGCTCAGGCCGATGATGTCGACCTGGTGGTCGAGTGCCGCCCGCAGGATCTTGTCGCACGACACCATCACGCCCAGGTCGATCACCTCGTAGTTGTTGCAGCCGAGCACGACGCCGACGATGTTCTTGCCAATGTCGTGAACGTCGCCCTTGACGGTGGCGGTGAGCACGCGGCCGGCGTTGCTGCGCTCGGCGGCGCCGCCCGCCGCCAGCCGCTCGGCCTTCTCGGCGGCCATGAACGGCTCCAGGTAGGCCACGGCGCGCTTCATCGCGCGGGCGCTCTTCACCACCTGTGGCAGGAACATCTTGCCGGCGCCAAACAGCTCGCCGACCACCTTCATGCCGTCCATCAGCGGGCTTTCGATCACCAGCAGCGGACGTCCGTACTTGGCCCGCGCCTCTTCAGCGTCGATCTCGATGAAGTCGAGGTTGCCGTGGACCAGCGCGTATGAGAGGCGCGCCTCGACCGAACCGTCGCGCCACTTCAGGTCGTTCTCGCGCTTGGTGCCCGAGCCCTTCACCTGCCCGGCAAACGTCACCATCCGCTCGGTGGCGTCGGGCCGGCGGTTGAAGATGATGTCTTCGACGTGCTCGAGCAGGTCTTTCGGGATGTCCTCGTAGACGATCAGCTGCCCGGCATTGACGATGCCCATGTCCATGCCGGCCTTGATGGCGTGAAACAGGAACGCGGAGTGGATCGCTTCGCGCACCACCTCGTTGCCGCGGAACGAGAACGACAGGTTGCTGACCCCGCCGCTGATCTTCACGCCGGGACAGGCCTGCTTGATCAGGCGCGTCGCCTCGATGAAGTACTTGCCGTAGTCGTTGTGCTCTTCGAGCCCGGTCGCGATCGCCAGGATGTTGGGGTCGAAGATGATGTCGGACGGATCGACGCCGCCCGGCCCCGTGAGCAGCTGGTAGGCGCGGGTGCAGATCTCCAGCTTGCGCTCGGCGGTGTCGGCCTGCCCCTTCTCGTCGAACGCCATCACGATCATCGCCGCGCCGTAGCGCCGCACGGTGTGGGCCTTCTTCAGGAAGTCGGCTTCGCCCTCCTTCAGGCTGATCGAATTGACGATCGCCTTGCCCTGCACGCACTTGAGCCCGGCTTCGATCACCGACCACTTCGAGCTGTCGATCATGATCGGCAGCCGGGCGATCTCGGGCTCGGTGCCGATGTAGTTGAGGAATTCGGTCATGCACGCTTCCGAGTCGAGCATGCCCTCGTCCATGTTGACGTCGATGATGTTGGCGCCGCCGCGGACCTGGTCAAGCGCGACGGTGGCCGCCCCGGCCCAGTCGCGCGCCTTCACCAGCCGCTCGAACTTTTTCGAGCCGGTGACGTTGGTGCGCTCGCCGATCATCTGGAAGTTGCTGTCGGGACGGATGACCAGCCGCTCGAGGCCCGACAGGGTCGTGTAGTGCTCGGGTGCTGGAGTGCTGAAGTGCTGAGATGCTGAGGTGCTGGCGTGCTGAAGTGCTGAAGAACGGGGAGCGACGCCAGCCACTGCTTTCGCGATCGCGCGAATGTGGTCGGGCGTGGTACCGCAGCAACCGCCGATGATGTTGACGAAGCCGCTGTCGGCGAAGTCTTTCACCAGGGCGGCCGTCTCGTCTGGTGTCTCGTCGTACTCGCCAAACGCATTGGGCAGGCCGGCATTGGGATAGCAGCTCACGTGACCCGGCACCGTGCGCGCCAGATCGGCCAGGTATGGCCGCATCTGCCGCGCGCCGAGCGCGCAGTTCAAGCCCACGCTGAACGGCTTGCAATGCTCGATCGAGACGTAGAAGGCATCCAGCGTTTGGCCCGACAGGGTGCGGCCGCTCAGGTCGGTCAGCGTCGCCGACACCATCAGCGGCAGGCGAATGCCCGACTCCTCAAACGCCTCTGCCACCGCCACCAGCGCCGCCTTGGCGTTGAGCGTGTCGATTTGGGTCTCCACCAGCAGCACGTGCGAGCCGCCGTCGATCAGGCCGCGGACCTGCTCCTTGAACGCGTTCTTCATCGCATCGAAGGTGATCGCGCGGAACGCCGGGTTGTTGACGTCCGGTGAGATCGAGAGTGTCTTGGTGGTCGGCCCGATCGAGCCGGCGACGAAGCGCGGACGCTCCGGCGTCTTCGCGGTCCACTCGTCGGTCACCCGCCGCGCCAGCTTCGCGGCTTCGAAATTCAGTTCGTACGAGACCGCTTCGAGGCCGTAGTCGGCCTGCGACACCGCCTGCGCGCTGAAGGTGTTGGTCTCGATGATGTCGGCGCCGGCCGCCAGGTACTCAGCGTGGATCTCGGCGATCACGTCGGGCCGGGTCAGCACGAGCACGTCGTTGTTGCCCTTGAGATCGTGCGAATGCGCCGCGAAGCGGGCACCGCGAAAGTCGGCCTCGCTCAGCTGGCGACGCTGCACCATGGTGCCCATCGCGCCGTCGAGCACGAGGATGCGCTTGGCGAGCAGCTGCTCGAGGGTCTCGAAAGTGGTCATGTCTTTTTCCGGATCTTCGCGGGCTTGCTGCCAATCGCGAGCAGCACTGCAAAGGGATCGTGGGTGCGGCGCGCGCCGAGGGCGACCCGCACGTCCTTGAAGCCGGCACGGGTCAGCAGGCCGGTGAGATGGTCGTCGCTGAACCCGAACCACTGGTCGCCCAGCTTTTCTTTGACCCAGGTCTCGTCGTGGGACCGCAGGTCGAGGATCAGCAACCGGCCCCCGGGTTTCAGGATCCGCGCCGCCTCGGCCAGCGCCGCGGCCGGCTGGCCGGCATGATGCAACGCCTGCGACAATAGTGCCACGTCCATCGTCCCGTCATCGAGCGGCAGCTTTTCGAGCTCGCCCTTCTTCCAGGTGATGTTGGTGAGCCGCTTGCGTGACGCCAGCGCCTTGGCGCGGTCGAGGACGCCGGTTGAGCGGTCGATGGCCACCACGCGCCGCGCCCAGCGCGCCGTTTCCACCGTGAGATAGCCCTCGCCGCAGCCGAGGTCGGCGACCTCGAGCGGCGGCAGCAGCAGTCCGAGTGCGCGTGACCACGCGGCCCAACTGCGGCCTGGCACCAGTTGCCGGCCGTCGCGCGTGTCGGGGCTCACGTGCTCGAAGTTCTCGCGCCGCAGCCGCAACACTTCCTGAAGGCGGGCTTCGTCGGCCTTCACCAGCGCCGAACCGGCGGCCTCTGCAAACTGCGCCTGCAGCACCGGCCACAGGGCGCCCTTGCGGTCGTCCCGCACACCCGGGGAGAGGCGGTAGAAGCTGTAGGAGCCGTCGCGTTCTTCCACGACCAGGCCGGCGTCTTTCATGAGGCCGAGATGCCGCGACACGCCGGACTGGGCCAGGCCGAGGATGCCGGTCAGCTCCTTGACGTTGAAACGGTCCTGGTCGAGCACGCGCAACAGCCGGAGCCGGGCTTCGTCGCCCAGCAGCCGATAGATCGCGGACGCCTGTTCCATATCTACTAATGTAGATGACTGGATGGAGAATTGCAACGGCGTGAGCGCGGCCGATCCTTGATCCCCGATCCCCGATCCCTGTGGAATAATGCCCCTCTATTTTCGTGCGACGCGCGCCCTGAAATGAGTCATGGGCGCCTGACGTAAGACACCAGCAAAAAGGAAAGGCACCGGCCAGCTCACGCTGAGCCGCCGGGGTCTGAAACACCCAATGGGAATTCTCGACAGGCTCCGTCCGCAGTCCAAGTCCACCCACCCCGATCCCACCATCCGAATTGAAGCGGTGCACGAGACCGACGCGGGCGACCTCGCGACGCTCAGCGGCTTCGCCAAAGACGATGCCGACGCGCGCGTGAGGCGGGCTGCCGTCTCGCGCATCACGGATGCCGCCGTGCTGGCGGACATTGCCCGTAACGAGTCGGATCACGGCGTGCGCGATCACGCGGTCGGACAGCTGGTGGAACAGGCATCCAGGCACGATGCCGGGGTTGCGTCTCCCGCCGTGTCGGCGCTGGCGTCGCTCGGCCGCGAGCGCGAGCTCGCCACCGTGGCCAAGGCGGCGGGACCCGAGGCGGTGCGTCGCGCGGCGATCGCCGCGGTTCGCGATCAGAAATCCCTGGGCAGCATCGCCCGTCACGCGGCCGAGAGTAGCGCGCGGCTGCTGGCCGTGGAGCGGCTGACCGACGCCGCCGAGATTGAAGGCGTGGCGCTGCGTGGCGAGCACGCCGATGCGGCCGTGGCAGCCGTCGATCGCCTGATCGATCCCTCGCCGGAGACGCTCACCAACATCAGCCAGAAGGCCCGCGCCAAGGCGGCCCAGAAGAAGGCGCGCACGCTGCTCAGGGCGAGCGAGCCGGCGCCGGCGGCCGAAGCGGGCCCCGCCTTCAAGGAGGCCGACCAGCAGACGGGGCGCGATCTCGTGGCACAGATGACGGCGCTGTCGTCCATCGGCGACTTCACCCAGCTGCGCGAGGCCTACGCGGCCGGCCGCGTCACCTGGGTGGAACTGCTCGCCGACGCCGACATCCAGGACAACATCCGGGCCGATTTCGAAAGCGCCTCCGACGTCGTGCGTCAGCGGCTGGCGGCGGATGAGGCCGCGCGCGCCGATGCGGAACGTCAGCGCCGCGCCATCGAGCAGGAGCAGACCGACCGGATTGCGGTCTGCGCCACGGTCGAGGGACTCGGCGGCGACGACCTTGCCGATCGGCTCGCCGAGGCGCGCGCCTCGTGGGACGGCATGCCGGCCATGCCGGCCGCCTGGGCCGCGGAGCTTGACCGCCGCTTCGCCGAAGCGTGCCGCGCGGCGGAGAAGCGCCACGAACGACGGCTGCAGGCCACCCAGTCCGCTGAACGGCTGCCGGCGCTGGTGCCGGAGATTGAAGCCCTGTCGGCCAACCCGGCGTACGCCGAGGTGCGCAGCCAGTGGTACGCGCTGCGCAAGCAGTGGCAGGCGATCGCGCGTGATGTCGAGATCGACGCCGAGCTGAAGGGCCGTTACGAGGCCGCCGCGCAGGTGCTCGAAACGCACGAGCAGGGGTATCGCGACACCAAGGGCCAGGAGCAGACGCAGAACCTGCAGCGCCTCCAGGCGATGGTCCAGAAGTTTGAGACGCGCGCGTCGGCCGAGGGCCTCACGCTCAAGCAAACCGACCAGTTGCTGAAAGACGTGAAGCTCGCCGTCGGCACCATGGGCCCGTTGCCCACCAAGCAGGACCGCGACGACCTGATGGTGCGCCTCCAGGCGGTGCGCACGTCGCTCACGCCGCGCATCCAGGAATTGCGAGAGGCCGAGGAATGGAAGCGGTGGGCCAACGTCCAGGTGCAGGAAGAGTTGTGCACCAGGATGGAAGCGCTGATTCCGCTGGCCGACGCCGATCCTGAAAAGGCGTCGAACGAAATGCGCACGCTGCAGGAGCGGTGGAAGCCGGTGGCCGCCGCGCCACGGTCGCAGGCCGAAACCCTGTGGACCCGCTTCAAGGCCGCGCAGGTGCAGGTCTACGACAAGTGCAAGGACTTCTTCGCGAACCAGGCGACCGAGCGCGTCGAGAACCTGACGAAGAAGGAAGCGCTGTGCGTGCGCGCCGAGTCGATGGCCGACTCCACCGATTGGGTGAAGACCGCCGACGCCATGAAGACCCTGCAGGGCGAGTGGAAGGCCGTCGGTCCGGTCACGCGCGGCAACGAGAAGGCCGTGTGGGAGCGTTTCCGCGCCGCCTGCGACAAGTTCTTCACGCGCCGCCAGGACGACCTCAAGCAGCGCAAGCAGGACTGGACCGACAACCTCAAGCGCAAGGAAGCCCTGGTCGCCGAGGCCGAGCAGTTGTCGCAGTCGACCGAATGGGAACAGGCGGCGTCGCGCATCAAGCGGCTGCAGGTCGATTGGAAGACCATCGGCCCCGTCAAGAAAAGCAAGTCCGACGCGATCTGGAACCAGTTCCGGGCCGCCTGCGATCTGTTCTTCGATCGGTTCAAGAACCGCGACTCGGTGGCACTCACCGGCAAGATGGCCGATCGCGAAGCAGCGGTGGCCGAGCTCGAAGCGCTGGTGCCGGCACCCGAGGCGGCCGCCGCCACGCCGCCGGATGATCTCTACGCCAAGGTGCAAGCCGCGCGCGCCCGCTGGGTGCAGGGTCCCGAGCTGCCGCGGCACACCCTGGCGCCGCTGTCCGAGCGAATCAATGCCTCGCTGTTCACGCTGGTTACCCGCTGGCCCGATGGTTTCAAGGGTACCGATCTCGATCCCGAACTGACCAGGGGCAAGATGGAGAAGCTGGTCGCCAAGGTCGAGAAGCTGTTGCCGACCGAAGCCGCTGAACCGGCCAAGAACCTGTCGCCGGCCGAACTGCTCGCGCGCCAGTGGCGCGACGCGCTCGCCGCCAACACCATGGGGGCCGGCTCCGCCCGCCAGGCCGAAGACGCGCGTCAGCGCGCGGCCGAGCTGGAAGTGCGCAGCGCCCAGGCGGCCTGGGCCCGCATGGGTCCGTTGGCGCCCGATCAGCGCAAGCCCCTGCAGGATCGCTTCGATCGCGCGGTCCGCAAGTTCTCCGAGCTGCGTCGCCGGAGCACGGCGCGGACCTGACGCGGTTGCCGCGGTGCCGTCGGTACACCCGCATCGCATCGTTCGTCGTGATTGCACTGCTGCTGGCCCCATCTCAGGGGCAGGCGCAATCGATTGAGCTTGGTGTGCAGGTGGTCGGTTCTCGTTCGGCGGCGGCTGGCGCTTTTAACAGGCTCTTAATGGTTGCCCTGATCCCCGATCCCCGAGATAGACTTCCAGGGCCATGAAGAAGCTTGCCGTCATCTGTGTCCTTGCGCTCGCCTCGTGCTCCTCGCAGCCGGCCGCGCCGCCCGTCAGTCCTGAAGTCGCGGCGTGGCAGACGCGCGCGCAAGGCGTCACCATCATCCGTGACGACTGGGGCGTGCCCCACATTTATGCCAAGACCGACGCCGACGTTGTGTTCGGCTTGATGTACGCGCAGGCGGAAGACGATTTCAACCGCGTCGAGACCAACTTCATCAACTCGCAGGGCCGCCTGGCTGAAGCGGAAGGCGAAGCCGAGATCTATCGTGACCTGCGCATGAAGCTGTTCATCAGCCCCGACCGCCTCAGGGCCGACTACGCGAAGGCCGAGCCGTGGCTCAAGGCCCTGATGGATGGCTGGGCCGACGGCCTGAATTACTACCTCGCCACGCACAAGGATCTGAAGCCTCGCGTGATCGCCCGCTTCGAGCCGTGGATGGCGCTCAGCTTCAGCGAAGGCAGCATTGGCGGCGACATCGAGCGCGTCAATATCGGGCAGCTCGAAGCCTTCTACGGCGCGGCCACGCCTCCCGCGAGTACGGCCCGCTTCGACGCCACGGACTTTGTCGCACCGCCCGCCGAACCGACCGGTTCGAACGGCATCGCCATTGCCGGCGCCAATACCGCGTCGGGCAAGGCGCAACTGCTGATCAACCCGCACACCTCGTTCTTCTTCCGGGAAGAAGCGCAGATGGTGAGCGAGGAGGGCTTGAACGCCTACGGCGCGCTGACCTGGGGACAGTTCTTCATCTATCAGGGTTTCAACGACAAGGCCGGCTGGATGCACACCTCCAGCAGCGTCGACAACATCGACGAGTATCTCGAGACGGTGACGAAGAAAGCCGACGGCAGCTACACCTATCGCGTCGGCACCGAGGAACGGCCGCTGGTGGCGTCGAAGATCACCGTGCCCTACAAGGCGGCCACCGGGCTGGCGCAGAAAGAGTTCACCGTCTACAAGACGCACCGTGGCCCAATCGTCCGGGCTGCAGACGGCAAATGGGTAAGTGTCCGGCTGATGTACGAGCCGCTCAAGGCACTCACGCAATCCTATTCGCGCACCAAGGCGCGCGGCCTGGACCAATACAAGAAGGTGATGGCGCTCCACACCAACTCGTCGAACAACACGCTCTACGCGGATGCGGGCGGCAACATCGCCTATTTCCATTCGAACTTCATCCCCAAGCGCGACCCGAAGTTCGATTGGACCAAGCCGGTGGATGGCACCAACCCCGCCACGGAATGGAACGGCTTGCACTCGTTCGAAGAATCGCCGAACTCAGTGAATCCGCCCAACGGCTGGGTCTACAACACCAACAACTATCCGTACTCCGCAGCCGGCGCCAACAGCCCGAAGCAGAAGGACTTCCCGGCCTACATGGACTCGGGCAGCGAGAACCCGCGCGGCGTGCACGCCATTCGCGTGCTCGACGGCAAGAAGGGCTTCACCATCGATTCGCACATTGCCGCCGCCTACGACAGCTACATGCCGGAGTTCGACATCCAGATTCCGCTGCTGCTGAAGGCGCACGCCGCGGCGCCCGCGTCGAACCCGCTGAAGGCCAAGGTGGCGGAGCAGATCGCGGTGCTCAAGGATTGGGATTACCGCTGGTCGGCGGCGTCGGTGCCGACGTCCGTCGCCATCTTCTACGGCGAAGATCTGTGGCAGCGCGTAAGCGCTGACGCCCGCAAAGCCGGCGTCAGCGTGTACGAGTTCATGCGCACGAAGGCCACCGCGCAACAGCGGCTCGAGTCGCTGTCGGCCGCCGCCGACAAGCTGCAGGCCGATTTCGGTAAATGGCAGACGCCCTGGGGTGACATCAACCGCTTCCAGCGCAACGACGCGAACATCGTCCAGAAGTTTGACGATGGCAAGCCGAGCACGCCGGTGATGTTCGCGTCGGCGCGTTGGGGATCGCTGGCGTCATTCGGCGCCCGCGCCTATCCCGGCACCAAGAAATGGTACGGCACGAGCGGCAACAGCTTCGTCGCCGTGGTGGAGTTCGGCGATCAGGTCACGGCCAAGGCGGTCACCGCCGGCGGCGTGAACAGCGTGCCCGGCTCGAAGCACTTCAACGACCAGGCCGATCGCTATGCGACGGGCAACCTGCGCGACGTTTACTTCCATCGCGCCCAGCTCGATGGCCACACCGAGCGGACCTACAAGCC
>SHUG01000083.1 GCA_009694735.1 Acidobacteriota bacterium
AATAGCGCCGTCGGTAATCGTGACGTACATCACCTGCAGATTCGGGTCACCGGTCGGCGTGAGGAAGTGATAGTCGTCGATGTAGCCTTCGGCCCGCGCGTCCATCTGATCACCATTCGGCCACAGGAACACGATGTCGCGTGCGGCGGTTTGCGCTTCCCAGTCCTCGAAGTCCACGACGCCGGCCAGGCCCGACACCGAGCCGTCGGCGTGGATCAACTTCTTTGGTCCCAGGAACGGCAGCTTGCCGGAGGTCGCTTTCCCGTCGGTGATCGAAGGATCACCGTAGTAGAGGCGATAGCGGGCTCCGCCGCTGTGAAACGGGAACGCCGCCTGGGCGCTCGTGAACAGCTTGGGGCAGCCGTTGTCGCGGTATTGCACCACCCACTTCGTGCCGTCCCACACCGCGTAGCCGTGGTTGAATGGATAGTCGGAGCAGTCGGTCACGCGGTCTGCGGTGAAGACCATGAACGAACCCACCGCCATGTCCCAGTGCGGCGAATCGAGCGTGGGCCACGCCACCTTGAACTGGCGCGTGTTGGTGATCTTGCTGTTGCCGTTGACGTCGCCATCGACCGGGATCGCCACGGTGGGCTCGCAGCCACCACCAGGTGAGTAGTCGGCCGCAGTGGTGCAGGTAACGGCGGCGCCGGCATTGAAGTCGAGCCCGTAATAGCCGTCCTTGCTGTCGATCCACATCGCGCGCGTGCGGGCATCGGCCCCCTGCGCTTCGAAGAACAGCCGCACGAAGCCACCCCGGTCGCGGGTCACGGGTACGCCTTGTCCGGTATTCATGTTGGTCACCAGCGTCGCCGCCGTCGCGGGAGCCGTGAGACCGCTCGAACCAATGCGGCTGGCGAACGCCAGGTAACTATCGAGGTTGGCCGCCGTCGCCGCCGCTGACGACACGGCCACCGCCAACGTGGCTTGCCGGTTGGTTGCCGCCGTGGGCAGGGGGCCGTAATACAACTGCACGCGGTTGGCCAGAGCACCGGCGTCTGGGCCGAATCGGGTGGCGCTCAGGCGCGCGTTGCCATCGGAGACAATCTGGGTCAGCTTGTCGACCGTATTGCCTGTCCCGCGGAACTGCCAGTACTCGGTGTCGGTCTCCGCGCTGGCGCTTGCCGACGCCGACGACTGCGAACATGCCTCGTTCGCGCACGCCCGCACGGTGACGACGTAGGTGGTCAACGCTTTCAGGCCGGTCAGGGTGACGCTGGTGGCCGACGCCGCGGCGGACGCGCGGACCACGGTGCCCTGGGCCGTATCCTGGCCGACGATCTCGAAGTGGTGGGTCTGGTCGCCGCTCCCGGGAGCCCAGGTCACGACCAATTGAGACGAGGAAAAGACCTGACGGCTGCCGACGGTCACGGCACTGGTCCTGGCGACGCGGACCTCGCCCGGCGCCGCACCAACCCTCACGGCGGTGGTCAACAACAGTC
This sequence comes from Acidobacteriota bacterium, assembly GCA_009694735.1. Taxonomy (GTDB): domain Bacteria; phylum Acidobacteriota; class Vicinamibacteria; order Vicinamibacterales; family UBA2999; genus 12-FULL-67-14b. The sequence continues at coordinate 1,443 of SHUG01000083.1, forward strand.
CGATGAGAAGGGTAATGGTGAAGTGGTGCATTGATGTCTCCGGCCGCGTGGGCTGGGTGTAGGTTACGTCAAGTGCCAATTTGTGTATGCTTCCCCCTTCGGAGGACTCAATGGAACGCAAGACGGCGCAGGATTTCGACCAGGAACTGCTTCTTATCTTCGATCAGTATGTGCACGGCGCCATCGATCGCCGCGGCTTCCTCGACCGCGCGACCAAGTTTGCCGTGGGCGGCATGACCGCCGGCATGCTGCTCGACGCCCTCAGCCCGAAGTTTGCCGAGGCGCAGCAGGTGCCGAAAGACGACCAGCGCCTGAAGACCGAGTACGTCGAGGTCGCCTCACCGAGCGGCAACGGCAAGATCAAGGCATACGTCTGCCGCCCAGCCGCCGCTACCGGCAAGCTGCCGGCGATCGTGGTCATCCACGAGAACCGCGGCCTGAACCCGCACATCGAAGACATCGCGCGGCGCCTGGCCCTCGACGACTTCATGGCGATTGCCCCCGATGCGTTGACGCCCCTTGGCGGCTACCCTGGCGACGAAGAGAAGGCGCGCGAGCTGTTCCCCAAGCTGGATCAGCCCAAGGTGCGCGAGGATTTCATTGCCTGCGCCAACTACATCCGCACGCGGCCCGACTGCACCGGCAAGATCGGTTCGGTGGGCTTCTGCTACGGCGGCGGCGTGGTGAGCATGCTCGCCGTACGGCTCGGCGCCGACCTGGCGGCCGGGGTGCCCTTTTACGGCGGGCAGCCGACGGCCGAAGACACGGCCAAGATCAAGGCCGCCATGCTCATTAACTACGCGGGCGTGGATGAACGCATCAACGCCGGCTGGCCGGCGTGGGAGGCCGCGCTCAAGGCGAACAACGTGCGGTACGAAGGCTACATCTACGCCGGCACCCAGCACGGGTTCAACAACGACACCACGCCGCGCTACGACACGGCGGCGGCCAAGATCGCCTGGGAGCGCACCATCGCCCACTTCAACAAGTACGTTCGCGGATGAGGCACGGGGCTTGCTCTTAACGAGAACCAGACCATCCGCGCCTACCGCGAGCGGGTGCGTCAGTGCGAGGCGCTTGGTGAGTTCGCGATCGGCGAAGAAATCCGCGAAATCCTTCGCCAGGCGCAGGAACACCAGGTCGACCTGGCCACCGCTCTCGGCGAAGACGTACCCGACGTGTCGAAGATGAAGGCGACGAAGGAAAAGAAGGAGAAGTAGGGCGGGTCAGGTCGACCCGCCCTCTGGGCGTACCTATTACTGCTTGGTCATCGAGAAGCCGGTGACGGTGGCTTCCGTGTTGTGCGCGAAGCGGATGCCGTAGACGCCGTCGGTCGACTTCAGCTTGCCCGCGGCGACGACATCGGCCTTGGGATAGCTACCGACCACCGTGCCGTTGACCGAGCACTCGATCTTGTCGGCGGTCACCGACATGGCGATGTCCTGCTTGACGGCCGAACCCTTGGCGGCGGCCTTGGCGATCGCCGCGTTCGGCTCGGGCTTGCGCTGGCTGACCGCGAACGGCGCCGGGCCCATGCCGCGAACGATGAACGTACCGTTGCCGTAGGCCGAGCAGTAGATGAAGCTCTGGTCGGCGCCGCCGAGATCGCTGCCGCCGATCACGATGCCGTAGGGGTGCGGGTGATCGTTCAGGCCCATGTAGTTGGACTCGGTGAACGTCGCCTTCACGGTGTAGTTACCCATCGCCTTGTTGGCGGGGTTCCAATAGGTGACCGCGGGACCGGTCCGCACTTCGAGCGTGCCGGCCTTCTCGGCGAGCCGCGAGTTGTTCAGGATCTGGCCAGCTTTTTCTTCCTGGGCGTCGATCTTGCCCATCCAACCCTTGGCGAAAATGCCGCCGTCTTTTACCGTAACCGCGCCGTCGGGCTGAGCCGCCGGTGCCTGGGCACCGATGACCGAAGGCGTACAAAGAGCAACTGCAATCGCAAAACCGTAGACGAGACGCATGGTGTGTCCTCTCACTGAAGATGTGGTTGTAGCCGAGACCACATCATATCCCCTTCTTATGGCTCCTAGCGACCCGCCGCATAGGTGCGTTACCCTACTGACATGACCCTGCGCCATTCGCTCGCCCTCGCCCTTCTGATATTCGTCCCGGGCTGTTCCACCCCGGCCCCAGCCCCGGAACCGAAATCGACCGCGACGGCCCCGGCTTCCCCGCCGGCCGACCGGAAATACCTGCTCGAGCGGGTGGACGATGCGTCGGTGGTGCAGTTGTATGCGGATGGCTTTGCGGCGCTGCCGCTGAAGCAGAAGGCGCTGATTTGGCACCTCTACCAGGCCGCCCTGGCCGGCCGCGACATCTTCATCGACCAGAAGCACAAGGACGCGCTCGAGATGCGCGGCATCATCGAACGGATCGTCGCCAACCCGCAGGGCGTGGACGCCGCCACGCTCGCCGAGGTGCAGCGATACACGAAGCTGTTCTGGCTCAACAACGGGCCTTACAACAACCTCACCGCGCGCAAGTTCGTGCTGACCTGCACGCCAGAGGCATTTGCGACGGCCGCGAAAGTGGCCGGTGCTGACCCTGCCGCCGTCACCCGCCTCCAACCCATGTTCTTCGACCGCGCCGTCGACGCCATCGTCACCAACAAGACGCCTGGAGCCGGCAAGGACATTCTGCTGTCGAGCGCCAACAACCTCTACTCCGGCGTTGCGGTCGCCGACCTCAAGGGCTTCGACGAGAAGTACGGCTTGAACTCGCGCCTGGTCAAACAGAACGGCAAGCTGGTTGAGGAGGTCTATCGCGTGGACGGCCGCTACGGAAAGTACATCACCGAGATCGTGAGGCACCTCGAAGCGGCGAAGGCCTTCGCCGAGCCGCCGATGGCCAAGGCCCTGGATGCGCTGGTCGCGTTCTACCGCACGGGTGACGTCAAAGACCGCGAGGCGTACGACATTGCCTGGGTGCAGGACAAAGACTCGCCGGTCGATACCATCAACGGCTTCGTCGAGGTGTATCTCGATCCCCGCGGCGTCAAGGGCAGCTGGGAAGGCCTGGTCTTCTATGTCAATCCGGAGAAGACCGAGCGCATCAAGAAGCTCGCGATCAACGCGCAGTGGTTCGAAGACCGCATGCCGTGGAATGCGAAGTATCGCAAGGCCAGCGTGCAGGGGATTGTCGCCAATGCCATCGACGTGGTGATTGAAACGGGAGACTCCGGCCCGGTCACGCCGGTCGGCATCAACCTGCCCAACGACCAGGCGATTCGCGAGAAGTTCGGCAGCAAGTCGGTGGCGCTGTCGAACGTGACCGACGCCTACGCTCGGTCGTCGCCCGGCAACATGCGCAGTGAGTTCACGTGGGACGCGGCCGAAGCCGAGCGCGCCGCGAAGTACGCGGAGGAAGCCGGGTCGCTGACCACCGACATGCATGAAGTGATCGGACACGCGTCGGGCAAACAGGCCGACGGCAAGGGCAACCCGCAGGCGCTGATCAAGGAAGAGTTCTCCGCCCTCGAAGAAGGCCGTGCGGATCTCGTGGGCCTGTATTTCATCGCCGATCCGAAGCTGGTCGAGCTCGGCATCATCCCCGCCGCCGACCACGACGGCATGGTGCGCGCCGAGTACGAGGCCTATACGCGCAACGCGATCGTCCAGCTGCGCCGCATGCGAGAGGGCACCCAGATCGAAGAGGACCACATGCGCAACCGGCAGATGATCGTCCGCTGGTTGATGGCCAACACCAAGGCGATCGAGGAACGCACCCGCGACGGCAAGACCTACCTGGTCATGGTGGATCCCAAGCTATTCCGCGACGGCGTGGGCCGGTTGCTCGCCGAAGTCCAGCGCATCAAGTCCGAGGGTGATTACGCGGCGGCCAAGAAGCTCTTCTCCACCCACGGCGTGCACTTCGATCCCAAGCTGCGCGACCAGATCGTGGCGCGGGTGGAGAAGCTGAACCTGCCGTCATATTCAGGATTCGTGATGCCGAAGCTGACACCGGTGATCAGCAACGGGCAGATTACCGACGTGACGATTTCCTATCCGATGGATCTCACGCAGCAGATGTTGGAGTATTCGGGCGTGCGAAAGTAGGTGCCGGGGTGCTACCACGCACCTCAATGCCCTGGGCGCCGGCATGAAATGACCATGGTCGTTGACCATGGTACAATAGCGCCATGGATGAAATGGCCGTTTCCAAATTCAAGGCGACATGCTTGGCGGCGCTCAGCCGCGTCCGCCGAACCGGCCGCCCCTTGCGGGTGACGCGCTTCGGGAAGCCCCTGGCCGACGTGATGCCGCCCAGTCAACCCGCGGCCGGCGGCGAGTGGCTCGGCGCGATGCGCGGACGTGGGACGCTCGCAGACGACTTGATTTCGCCGGCCGAGAGTACCGCAGCTTGGGACGCGCTGAAGTGAACCTGCTGCTCGACACACACATCTGGCTGTGGAGCATGCTCGAGCCCGAGCGTCTCTCGGCGCCAGTGGCCGCCGCCCTGGCTGCCGAGACGTCCCGTCGCTGGCTCTCCCCGCTCAGCGTGTGGGAGGCGCTGCTGCTGATCGAACGCAAGCGCTTGAAAGTCGACGTCGAGGCCCACGACTGGGTCCGCCAGGCGCTCGCGGTGGCACCGGTTGAGGAAGCGCCGGTCACCACCGAAGTGGCGCTGGCGAGCCGCGCTCTCGCCACCAAACATCAGGATCCCGTGGATCGTTTTCTGGCTGCCACCGCGCAGGTCTTCGAACTGACGCTCGTTACCGCCGACCGGGAGCTGTTCGGCATTTCCGGCGTGCGCGTTCTCAAGAACACGGGCGCCAGGCGCCGGTAAGCGTGGTCGCCGGGGAGGGGGTCAGTTGAGCTGGTCAGCCAGCCGCTGGCGTTCCGCCGCGGCTTTGTCGTACGCGGCCTGCGCGCTCGCCTGCTCTCTCAATAAGCCCTTCTCGGTGGTCGCGGCCTCCTTCAGTTCTCGCTCGATGCGTTCGCGTGTGCGTTGCGCACGCTCGACTGCACGGCGAGCCCGCTCGATGCCGCCTCGGCCTCCCGCTCGGTCGCCTCGGCAAAGCGCAAGCGCTCACGCGTCATGTCGCGATCGCGCGGCGCCGCTTCACTGGCCCGCTTCTCGGTTTCGGTCGGTTTGGGTTTCGCGGCCCCAGGGTGCCGCGGCTCGAGCCTGGTCGGCTCGGGCCGCGGCTTGGCGGCGATGATAAAGCCCTCGAGCGCTTCGAATCCTGTTCGCCTGAGCGGTTTGGTCAGCCGGCCGGGTGGATCCGTAGTCGGCAGGATGTCGAGGGTTTCCCGCACGGCGGCCATCACACCGTCCGACGCCTTGCTGCCGTCGGCCTCGACCATCGCCCCCGCGGTCTGTGTCGCTCGCCTCACCGCGGCCTTATGCGTAGCCTCCGCACCGCGAACATCCGGCGACTTGCCCGCCAGCTGCTCGCGATAGGCGGCTCGCAGCTGCTGAGACGCCTCGATCAGCTCGTCGTAGATGGGTCGCTCGCGCCAGAACAGCTGGTTGACCGCCCACGCCGCGGCGTTGGGTTTCTCGAGGCGCTTGATCTCATTGGCACGCGGGCCGGCGCCCTTCGCGAGGGCATTACGCGCCGGGGTGAACCCGGCGAGCGGCAGCTGGTACAGTTGATCGATCTGTTCGTCCAGTAGATTTGCTGCCATCACAAAACTCCATGCCGCACCGGCGCACCTGTTGGCTATCCTAGCATCCACATTTCTCCTGGAGGCCACATGACCGTCGTTCGCGCGCTTACCCTGATATCCGTCGCTCTCACTTCGGTTGCGGCCGGCGCGCAGGCGCCGACGACCCACACCTTCATGCCGGAACGGTTCTTCAACACGTTCTCGGGCGCGCATCCGCCGGCGCTGCGGATCAAGCCCGGCGATCGCGTGATCACCAAGACGATCGATGCCAGCGGCGTGGACTGGAACGGCAAGAGCGTCGCCTCGGGCCCGAACCCGCAAACGGGTCCGTTCTTCGTCGAGGGCGCAGAGCCGGGCGACATGCTGGTCGTCTCGTTCGATAAGATCGAGATCAACCGCACGACCGCCTACTCGGGTGGCGCGCTCGCGCCGTACACCGTGGATCCCTCAACTCTGCTCGCCCGCACCGAACGCCAGGCGCCGCGTGCCAATTGGCTCCTCGACAGGGCGAAAGGAGTGGCACGCCTCGACGGCACCGACCTTGGCGGCATTGAATTAAAGCTGCGGCCCATGCTCGGGTGCGTCGGCGTTGCCCCCGCGCGCAAGGAAGCGATCGCGACCAGCACTCCCGGGGCGTTCGGCGGCAACATGGACTACGCGGGTCTGAATGCCGGCGTGAAGGTGATGCTGCCGGTCAACGAACCGGGCGCACTGCTCTTCATTGGCGACGGACACGCGCTGCAAGGCGAAGGCGAAGTGGTGGGCACCGGTCTCGAGACGTCAATGGATGTCGAGTTCACGGTGCAACTGGTGAAGCAGGCGACCATCGCCTGGCCGCGCCTCGAGAACGAAACGCACATCATGGTGCTGGGCAGCGAGCGCTCGCTGATCGAAGCCCTGCAGCACGCCACCAGCGAGATGCACCGCTGGCTGATGGCCGAGTACAAGCTCTCCGAGCGCGGCGCGTCCCTGCTGATGGGTCAGGCGCTCGAGTACGAGGTCGCCAACGTCGTCGATCCGCGCTTCACGATGGTCGCGAAGATGCGCAAGTCGGTGCTGGCGGGGCTGCGTTGAGGTAACGTCGTAGTCCTGACGATTCAGACTTCACGACCTACCTGGACCACCGGGGCCTATCTCACGCACCGCTTCAACCCCGAACTGGGGATCGGCCGCGTCTCGGCGATCGATGGCCGGGCGCTGGTCGTGGAATTCCCGCGCTCGGGAACCACGCTGCGCCTCGCCGCCAACGCCGAGGCCCTGGTCCCGGTTGACTTGAGCCCAGGCCGACCGGTCCGCATCACCGCCACCCACGAAGAAACCACGATCGCCGCGCGCCTGCCGGACGGCAGCCTGAAGCTCGTGAACGGGCGCACCGAGTCACCCCACGCGCTCTGGCCGCTGGAACTCGAAGGCGCGCTCCTCGAGCGCCTCGCCCTGGGCGAGCTCGACGATGTCGAAGACTTCGTGACGCGCATGAATGTGCTGCACCTGCTGGGCCTTCGCGAAGCCGGCGGGCTGGGATCGTTCCTCGGCGGGCGCGTCCGGTTATTCCCCCACCAGCTCCATGTGGCCGAGCGCGCCAGCACGAGCGATCCCGTACGATGGCTGTTGGCCGACGAGGTCGGCCTCGGCAAGACCATCGAAGCCTCGCTGATCCTGAACCGGTTGGTGCATGCCGGCAAGGTCACGCGCTGCATGGTGGTGGCACCGGACGCGCTGACCGTGCAGTGGCTGGGCGAGCTGTGGCGGAAGTACCACCAGGTGTTCACGCTGCTCGACTCCGAGCGCCTCGGCGACGTGGCGCGCGACTTTGGCGACCACTTCAATCCCTTCGAACTGCATCGCCGCACCGTGATCTCGCTCGAGATGTTGATCGCGCGCCCACACCTCACCGAGCAAGCGGTCAAGGCGGGCATCGATTTGCTGGTGGTGGACGAAGCGCAGCGGCTCCGCCGGCCTCCCGGGCATCCCGGCGAAGCGGCCTGGCGTGCGGTGGCGCCGATTGCTGATCTTGGCCGCCACGTCTTGCTCTTGAGCGCTACGCCCCTTGAAGACGATGCGCACGGCTTCTTCCGGCTGCTGCAGCTGCTGCGGCCGCAAGAGTTTCCCGAGGGCACCAGTTTCGAGGCACGCCTCGCCAACGGCACGCCCCTGCCCGCCTGCACCAGCTCGACCCGGCGATCGGACATCGGCGGACTGCCGCCGAGGGTGGGTATCCCGATCGACCTCAGCGATCCCAAGAGCGCGACCTTGCGGGGCGCCGTGGAGCGGGCGGTGCGAAGCACCGTCGCACCGAATGTGGTCGCCGAACGTGAGAAAGTCGACCGCGTCCGCCGTGCGCTGGCATCCGGTGCCGCTCTCAGCGCGGGGCTCGGGCCGGACGAATCGCAACTGCGGCCACAGGCCGAGAGCATGGACGCCAAGGATGCCCGCGTGGCATGGCTGGTCTCGCAAGCGCCGCTCTGGCGACAAGCCGGAGAGAAGACGCTGGTCTTCGTGGCGCACCGCGAGACGCTCGAGATGCTCCGCACCGCCCTCAGCAACCGGGCGCACGTGGCCAGCGGCCTGTTTCACGAGGAACTGACACCGGCGCGCCGCGACACCGAGGTGGCGCGGTTCCGCGAGTTCGACGGACCCAGCCTGCTCGTCTCCACTGAATGCGGCGGTGAGGGCCGCAACTTCGAGTTCTGCCGCCGCCTGGTGCTATTCGACCTGCCGTGGAAGCCGTCGGTCGTGGAACAGCGGATCGGGCGGCTCGATCGGATTGGTCGCCGCATCCCTGTTGAGGTCGTCTACTTCCGGCCACCAGGAGGGATCGGCCGGGACGTCGTGCGGCTGTTCGAAGCGCTGGGACTGTTCCGCGAACCGCTCGCCGGGCTCGAGCCGCAACTGGCCCACGTCGAAGGCGCGCTCGAAGAGATCGCACTCACGCCCGACGCCTCGCTGTCAGACGCGCGCTTCGAGGCGCTCGTCGCCGAAGCCGGCGCGGCACGCACGCGTATTCGCGAAGCGGCCTACCAGCAGCTGCATCGCGACCCGTATCGCGCCGAGATGGGACCAGGCATCCTCGCGCGGGTTCCCAAGGAGCTCGATGAGCTCAACCAGGAGGTGGTCGTCACGGCGTCGATCGGCCTGGGGTTCACGATCGCTCATCCGCGCGGCCACCGGGTGTTTTCGATCGAGCTCGCCAACGGCGCGCTGGTCGATGGCTTGCCGGGCGTACCCGCTGGATCCGGCTACGTCGGCACGTTCGATCGCGAGGAGGCGGTCGCGAACGAGTCGATCGACTTCTTCGCGTCCGGGCATCCGCTCGTCGAGGGCATCTTCGCGCACTACGAGGAGGGCGCCCTGGGCCGCGTCGTGCGGTTCGAGATCACCATCGGTCAAGAGGGCGGAGAAGGGCTGGTGGCGATTTACAAGGACGGCCCAGCCTTCGAGGTGGTCGCGATTGATGCCACCGGCCAGGCGCGAATGGACTGGGCAGCGGCGGTCTGCCAGCGGCCGATCCTCGCGAAGGCGATCATCGGCAAGGCCGCGGAGGACCAGGAATGGCGAGGCATGGTTCGTCGCCTTGGCGCACAGCTCGACCCCACCCGTCGTCTCCACGCCGTCGCCGCCATCGTCGTGCGGCCCGGCATCAAGCCGCTCTAGCGAGCCCTTACTTGGGCAGTGACTCGCCAGGCAGCGCCGGCGCATGAACCGGCCGCCGCCGCGCGTGCGTGGCCTGCTCGAAGCTGAAGCCAAGCCCCAGCAACTTGCCTTCGCTGAAGGCCGGACCGAAGAACGAGATCCCCACGGGCAACCCCTCGGCGGTGAATCCGGCTGGCACGATCAGGTCGGGAAATCCCGTCAGGTTCGCGATGTTCGCGGCCGACGCCGCACCGCCACCGGGCGTTTCAGGGGGCGCCGACAGCAGGTCGGGACGCCGCGAGGCCGTGGGATAAATCACAGCGTCGAGTGACTGTGCTGCGAAGACGCCCTCGGTGACCTGGCGCACCAGCGGCAGGCCGTGGTCGCGCACAGACATGTAACGGTAGTCGTCCATCGACCCGCTCGCCAGCTCGCGTGCGAACATCGACCAGCGCGTCGCGTTGGGCCCGGCGCCGTCGGGACGCGGTGAGGTCACTGTTTGCGCGCGCTCGATGATCTGCGGCAGGTCTTTGGGATAACTCGCGCCGAGCGTCTTCAGGTAAGCCGTCAACTGCACCGGAAACTCGGGATAGCGGATGGCGGTGTAGAACTCGCCCTTGGCGTCGAGCAGCCACTTTGGGAACCGCACATCAACGATGGTCGCGCCGGCCTTACGCATGAAGGCGATCGCCGCTTCCATCACCCAGTCCACTTCCGCGTCGGCGCCCATGAAGTCGCGAGCAACGCCGATGCGCGCGCCCTTCAGCGCATCCGCTTTCAGATACTTCGTGTAGTCGGTTTCAAACTCCCCCTCGCTCCGCTTGGTAGCCGCGTCAGCGGAATCAACACCCGTCATGACGCCGAGCGCCACCGCCACGTCGTAGACGCTGCGGGCCATGGGTCCGCCGGTATCAAAGCTCAGGGCGAGCGGAATGATCCCGTCGCGGCTCAGCAGGCCCATGGTCGGCTTCAGCGCCGCGATCCCGTTGGACGAAGCGGGCCCGCGAATCGATCCGCCCGTGTCGGTACCGAGTCCGATCGTCGCGTAACCCGCCGCGATGGCGACACCGGTGCCACCCGACGATCCAGAGGGCGAGCGATCCAGGTCATGCGGATTGCGCGACTGGCCGACGATCGAGCTGCGCGCGCCGCCGGAGGCGAACTCCGACATGTTCACCTTCGCCAGGATGATCGCGCCCGCTTCCCTCAGCTTCTTCACCACGAACGCATCGTCCGGGGGAATGGACCCCTCGAGTAGTACCGAACCGCCGGTGGTCGGCATATCGACCGTGTCGTAGTTATCTTTGAGGACGATGGGGATGCCGTGGAGGGGTGAACGCTTCCCTTTCACCTTGCGCTCGGCGTCGAGCGCGCGGGCGGTTGCGAGCGCCTTGGGATTGAGCGTGATCACGGCGCGCAGCGCCGGGCCCTTGCGGTCGTACGCCTCGATGCGCGCCAGGCTGAGCTGCACGAGCCGCTCCGATGTGAGCGTGCCCTTATCGAAGGCGGCGTTCAAGTCGGCGACGGTCGCCGTGTCGAGATCAAGCGCCTGGGCCGCGGCCCGCGCATGGCTGGCGAGCAGCAGCGCTCCGGCCAGGACGAGTCGAAGTATCAGTCGTGTCATGTCGGACGGATGTTGCCACAACATCCGTCCCTACGACCTGGTTCCAGCCGCTAGCCCAGGGCTAGGACATCCTCAGGGCATCTTCAATGCCACCTGTAGCGTCGGCCTGAGGCCGCGCTGGCGTGCAGCTAGATGTGCTTTAACTCGACATATATGACGATAAATATCTGTATTGTGCTATAGTTCGTCTTGTATGGCGAGTTATGAAACTTTCTAGGCAGCTTTCCGACGAGGCCATCCTCCAGGAACTGGGCACCCGGCTGGCTGCGGTGCGCCTGTCGCGCAACCTCACCCAGGCCGCACTCGCCCAGGAGGCGGGCGTCTCGAAGCGCACCGTTGAGCGGCTGGAATCGGGTGAGGTGGCGGCGCGCCTCTCGGGGCTGGTACGTGTCTGCCGCGTACTGGGGTTGATCGATCGTCTCGACGCGCTCGTTCCGCCCGCCGCGCCCGGACCGGTGGAACAGTTAAGACTCGCCGGCCGCGCACGCAAGCGCGCCTCACAACCCCGCCAGCCTGCCGCCGGACGATCCCGCAAGTGGACGTGGGGTGACGGCTCGTGATTGCCGAAGTCCGTCTCTGGGGACGCACGATCGGCGCCATCTCGACGGAGGACGGTGGCCGTCACGCCGCGTTCCAGTTTACGGCCGAGTTCGCCGAGAGCGGTATTCAGGTCGCGCCGCTGATGCTCCCGCTCAACCGGCGGGTCTACGAGTTTCCGGAACTGCCCCGCCGCACGTTCCATGGCTTGCCGGGCCTGCTCGCCGACTCACTGCCCGACCGCTTCGGCAACGCGCTGATCGACGCCTGGCTGGCAACAACCGGGCGCACACCGGAAAGCTTCAGTCCGATCGAACGTCTCTGTTACACCGGCGCCCGCGGCATGGGCGCACTGGAGTTCGCACCCGCCCTCGGACCGAAACCGCGCAGGGCCACCCGGATTGACATCGACGCCCTGGTCACGCTGGCGTCCGACATCCTCAGCGAGCGTCGCAATCTCAAGGGCAAGCTGTCAGCTGCCGGCCGCAAGAAGGCGCTGGCTGACATCCTGAAGGTGGGCACCTCCGCGGGTGGCGCGCGCGCCAAGGCGGTGATCGCCTGGAATCGCACGACCAACGAAGTGCGCTCCGGCCAGATCGCCGCGGGCCCTGGCTTCAGCTACTGGCTGCTGAAGTTCGACGGCGTCGCCGGTAACAAGGACAAGGAACTGGACGACCCGCAAGGCTACGGCGCCATCGAGTACGCCTACTCGCTGATGGCGCGCGCGGCGGGCATCACCATGAGTGAGTGCCGACTGCTCGAGGAGCACGGCCGCCGCCACTTCATGACCAGGCGCTTCGATCGCCTGCCCGACGGCGGCAGGCTGCACATGCAGTCCCTCGGCGCCCTCGCCCACTTCGACTACAACCAGCCAGGCGCCTACTCATACGAGCAGGCTTTCCTCGCAATCCGCCAGCTCGATCTCCCGATGGCGGCACTCGAAGAACAATTCCGCCGCATGCTGTTCAACATCGTCGCACGCAACCAGGACGACCACGTCAAGAACATCGCGTTCTTGATGGATCGGGAGGGGCAATGGTCGCTGGCGCCGGCGTTTGATATCACCTACAGCTATAACCCATCAGGGGATTGGACGGCGACGCACCAGATGACGGTCAACGGCAAGCGCGACGGGTTTGTGATGGCGGACGTCCGGGCGGTGGCCAAGAGCGCGGGACTGAAGCGCGGTCGCGCGGAGGCACTCTACGAAGAAGTCCGCGCCGCGGTGGTGGGTTGGCGAGACTTCGCCGCCAAGGCGAAGTTGGGTGCCGATCTGGCCGAGAAGCTCCGCCGGGCGCAGCGCCTGGAGTTGCGAACAAGCTAACCGGCCAAGGTTGCCGTCGATCGACGACGCGATCACGCAGGTGCAGGCCGCCGGCGGCCCGGTAGTGACGGCGAAGACGCCGATCCCGAACATGGGCGCGTTCGCGCGCGTCACTGACAGCGAAGGCAACGTCGTCGGGCTCTTCTCGCAGAACCAGTAGCGCGTGCCCACGCCGATCGCTGCGGCCACGCGTCAGCTCGACGTGGCGGCGCTACGTCCTGGCCCGTCGTTCTAGCCAGTTGTCGACGGAGAACCAATCCGCCGCACCCGGCGTGAAGGCGACGACCAGCAACAGCAGGGAACGTGGAATGACGTGGCCGTTGAAGTTGAAGAGTGGCTCAGTTAACAGGTGGCCGTAGGTGACGGTCATCAGGATCAACGCCAGCGCGACGAGGCATTCGCGCACGCGCCAGCCGATCACGACCATCCAGCCGGCGATCAACTCGACGACCGGAATGATCGTGCCCGTGGCCCACAGCATCCAGACCGGAATCCAGGTGTCGGCGTACGGGACGATGAAGGGCCTCTCAGCGTGACCCATTGGCGTCAGCTCGAAGGTCTTCCAGTAGCCGGCCATGCCGAAGATGAGGCCGAGGATCACGCGGGCGGTAAGCACGCCCACGGCGCGCATGGCTTGGTCGGACATGCCTGAACCATATGCCATCTGGCGAGCGAAGGTGTCAGGCTGAAGCTGTGAGACGACTCAACGAAGCCGTCGGAGCTCCACCTCCGACACGATGAATCCGAACCCGGGCCAACCGCCCGACTGGATCGATCGCTCGAACCATCTGC
>SHUG01000084.1 GCA_009694735.1 Acidobacteriota bacterium
GTGGACGGGTGGATCGCTGGTAGCTGTTCCGGCAAGCTGCCTATGGCGCTCTCAATTCTTGCGCTGGAAGATCGGCCGTATGCTCTCAACGAGCAGTTTGAGTTAGAGGTCGAGCTTCGCAATACTTCAGATGCGGCTTTAGTCGAAGGCGACACCGATTGTCTACCTAGCAATATCAAAGTTAGAGTTCTATAATGCTTGGTATGGATCGAGCTGCCTCAGGCCTGCTGCGTGACTACCTGCGCACTTTCCCCTGCGTCGCGCTGCTTGGCGTGCGACAGTGCGGCAAGACCACCCTGCTCGGCACGCTGCCAGCGGGGTGGAAGCGGATCGACCTGGCGCGGCGCGCCGACCACGCGATCGTGGCGCGAGACCCCGATACCTTCTTCCGCCTCAATCCGCGGCAGGTCGCGATCGACGAGGCGCAGGTGCTGCCGGACCTCTTCCCAGCCCTCCGGGTTGCCATCGACGCCAACCGCCAGGAGAAAGGGCGCTTCGTCATCACCGGCTCTAGTTCGCCGGCTATGTTGCGGTCGGTATCCGAGAGCCTGGCGGGTCGTGTCGGCATTATCGAGATGGCGCCGTTTTCCTGGGAGGAAGTCACCAAGACGGTGGGGCGCGACTCGTTCCTCCGCCGCCTGCAGCAGGGCAAGGCGCGACCCGCGGAGTTGATCGATGGCTTGCAGCCTCGCGGCCGGATCGCGCGAGCCCACGACTTCTGGTTCCGAGGAGGATTCCCCGAGCCGTGGTTGAATCCGGGCGACGTGTTTCGGACGCGCTGGGTCGAGCAGTACATCCAGACGTACCTGTCGCGTGACATCAAGCAGTTGTTCCCGGGCTTGGACGATGTGCGGTTCCGCCGGTTCCTGGAGATGCTCGGCGGCCTGTCGGGGCGGATCCTGAACTACGCCGATGTGGCGCGGGCACTGGGCGTGTCGCAGCCGACGGCGCGTGACTACTTCGCGATTGCCCACGGCACGTTCGTGTGGCGCTCCGTTCCTGCCTACACCCGGGACGCCGTCAAACGCGTCGTCAAGCATCCTCGCGGCTACCTCCGCGACAGTGGCCTGCTGCACGCGCTGTTGCGAATCCCCGATGCCGACGCGTTGTTGAGCCACCCGCAGATGGGCGCTTCGTGGGAGGGGATGGTGGTGGAGGAAATTCTCCGCCAACTGGCGGCGTTGGGTGTCGGCCATGATTATTCGTACTACCGGACCGGCGCCGGTGCCGAAGTCGACCTGATCGTAGAGGGGACGTTCGGCCGCGTGGCCATCGAGGTCCGCCACACCTCAGCGGTCGACTCGCGCGACCTGCGTGGGCTGCGAGACTTCGTCACCGGCCAGAAGGCGCGGCTGGGGATTGTCGTGAATAACGACACGGTCGCGAGGCAATATGACGACAAACTGATCGGCTTGCCTTTTACGCTTCTCTAGCCATGGTGGGGAGGTCTGCGGCGCGCGGAGAACCCGGTTAGGCTTGGAGCAAATGGAGCCCTCGCCCGGCGACTCGGCGCAACGCGAATGGATTGAGGAGTTCGAGGCCGCCGCCAGGCGATCGCTCGAAACCCGCTGCCGCTACGCCTTCATCGACACCGACAAGCCGGTGCTGGACGACGCCCCCTATCGGGCGCTTGATTCGATGGCGGAGTATCGCGAGTGGTGCGAGGCGCATTTGCCGTCGTGGCTGGGCGATGGCCGCGTTTGAGTACCGCCAGGCGCTGGAGATCGCAACACCGCGCCGCGCTAGCGGGGAATGCGCGGAAAGAACGCCGGCGTGCGAGCGATGTACTCGGCGTAGCCGGGCTTGGTCTCTCTCAGCGTCTTCTCCAGCATCGCGACGCCTGACACGCGAATCAGCAGGAACGTGATGACCGCCGGACCGACCAGGCCAACCCATCCTAGCGGCGTGGCGGCGCCGATCAGGCCCAGTCCCCACCACAGCACGGCCTCGCCAAAGTAATTCGGATGCCGCGTGTAGCGCCACAGGCCGCTATTCATGACGCGGCCCTTGTTGGCCGGATCCGCCTTGAAATGGCGTAACTGCTCGTCGCCAATGGCTTCGAACAGGAACCCCGCGGCGAATACGAGCGCGCCGAGCTGGTCCCACAGCGTGAAATGCACGGGCGAGGCAGCGGTGATGGCGTAGTAAAGCGGCATCGCGACGATCCACGCGATCACACCCTGCAGCAGAAACACCTTGAAGTAGCTGCGGTACCACCACGCGTCGCCGTATTGCTTGCGCCAGGCGGCGTAGCGGAAGTCTTCGCCGTGACCGAGGTTGCGTGCGCCGATGTGCACGGCCAGGCGCACCGCCCACAGCGCGACGAGTGCCACGATCAGTCGCGCCCGCGAACCGGGTTCGATGGTAGTGAGGTAGTAGGTGACGCCGACCAGCAGGATCAACGGACCCCAGGCGATGTCGACGATGCTGGAATCGCGCACGGCGAGCGAGACCAGCCAAAGCAGAAGACCGAGCGCGACCACGGCCGCGAAACCGATCAGCACGCGGAGCCTACTTGGGGCCGTACCGCGATGCGAGGTAGTCGATCAGCGGTTCCTTCTCGGTGTCGCTGATGGTCGCGCCCCAGCGCATCATCTTCTCGACCGACCGGGTCCATCCCGTGCGCGACAGCTTCTGCTGCTCGATGATGTCGGCTTCGTGGCAGGTCAGGCATGCTCGCCTGTAGGACGCCGCCCCCGCCTCGGTGGTTGCATGCGAGGTCGCCGGCTTGGGCGCGAAATGCGCCGCCAGGTACGGCTGTAACACCTCGCGCTCGGCCGGCGTAACCGTGGCACCCCACCGCACCATCTTGTCCACCGACCGCGTCCAGCCCGTAAGCGACAGCCGCTGCGAGGTGATGATGTCGCTTTCGTGGCAGCTGACACAGCGCTGCTTCAGTAGGTCGGCGCCAGCGCCGGTTGGCAGTGTCTGCGCGGTCAGCGACTGCGCGGAGAGAACAATCAGCACGAGCACGACGCGCATCATTTGACTTCGACCCGGACGTCGTCGTACTGGTTCCAGAGGTACCCCGAGGGATTCCATTGCGACACCGCCGGCTGCACCGTGCCCTTGGAGTCGGTCGCGCGCGAGAGGATTAACACCGACTGTGGCGAGCTGACCGTGAAGGTGTGCTCGAAGCGCCGCCACGTATATTTCGCCTGTTCGCCGACCAGTCGTGCCGGCGCCCACGTGGCACCGTTGTCGATCGAGATGTCCACCCTCGCGATATCGGTCTCGCCGGCCCACGCGAAGCCGCCCACCGCGACCTTGCCAGGCGCAAACGACGCGCCCGCGGCGGGCGTCGTGATCAGCGACTTCACCACCAGCCCCGTGAGCGGCAGCATGTCCTTCGCATCCACGGCAGCGCCGGGCGCGATCCGGCGGTTGGGGAAGCGATAACCGGTGACCACCCAGAAGCTGTCGGAGTCCTTGTCGAGTACGTTGAGGGCATTGAGCCACTTCACCGAATACGCGCCCTCCCAGCCGGGCACGATGGCGCGGAGCGGGAAGCCGTGGACGGCCGGAATCGGCTGACCGTTCATGTCGTAGGCGAGAATCGTGTCGGGGTGCATGGCCTTGGCCATCGGCACCTGGCGCACGAACGCCGGCATGGTGCCAAGCGGACGATCGGCGGCGTGCATCTCGACGTTCTTGCCGGTGGTCTTCACGCCGGCGCGCTTGAGCACATCGGACAGGCGGGCGCCGGTGAACCGGGCCGTGCTGACCGCGCCCTTTTCCCACTGGATGCCGGCCACCGCCGGTTCGAAAAACGACCGGCCATTGCCCGCGCACTCCAGTGTCACGGTTACCGTGACTGCCGGCAGCTTCTTGATCTCATCGATCGACAGCGCGAGCGGCGAGTTCACCTGGCCGCCGATCTTCAGCGCCCAGGTCGCCGCGTCCAGCTGCGCCGGCACCGGCAGGTGTGACCGCACGTAGAAGAGATCGTTCGGCGTGATGAACGAGTCGAGCAGTGCGACCGGCGTTTCGAAGTCAGGTGGCCGCAGCGAGCGGACGAGCAGCTTCTCCTTGCCGTAGCGTTGTGCCGCGGTGGGTGCCTGCGCGAACAGATCCCCAGGCGCCACGCGGGCGATCGCGCCCACCATTCCGAGTTGAACCAGCAAGTCGCGGCGAGAAATCATGAGTGGATTATATCGAAAGCCCTGCCCCACGAGCGAAGCGAGCCCCACGAAGGCGAAGCCGAGCCCCACGAGGCGCGGCAGCGCCGTGCCCCGCACTTCCGGCATCTCGACATCGAGGAACAGCAGATCAGGCCGGGTGTCGCGGATCACGTCGCGGGCTTCGACCGCGCTGCCGGCCTCGCCGACCACCACCACGCCACCGGCGGCGTCGAGCAGCTGCCGCATGCGCACACGGGCCGGCGGTTCGTCATCGACGAGCACCACGCGAATCATGCCGCCATCCTGACATGCGGCATGGTGATGCGGGCAATGGTGATGCCGGCCGCCTCGTCGCGGGTGAGCGCGAACGTGGCGCCATCGCCGAAGTGACCCTTGGGCCGCTCGCGCACGCTGTGCAGGCCAAAGCCCTCGCCGTCGCGCTGGTCGCGGCCGTGCGCCGCGGCGCCCGGGCCGGTATTGCGGACTTCGATCGTCACCTGGTCGCTGGCCGTGCGCACGATCACGTCGATGCGGCCAGGTTCGCGCAATTGCGACACACCGTGCTTGACGGCATTCTCGAGCAGCGTCTGCAGCAGCATCGACGGCACGCTGGGAGCCGGCGGCAGGTGATCGGAGTCGATCGTGCATGACAGCCGCTGGCCGAAGCGCGCCTGTTCCACCTCGAGGTAGGCGCGCGCAAACGTCAGCTCCTGATCGAGCGGCGCCCATTCCGAGTCGGACCGGCGCGGCGTGTAGCGGAACACCTCGGCGAGCTGCTCCACCGCTTGATCCGGGCGAGCCGGGTCGGTGTGAATCAGCGAGGCGATGGCGTTGAGCGCGTTGAACAGGAAGTGCGGGTTAATCTGCGCGCGCAGGGCCTTCAGCTCCGACTTGCTCGACTGCAACCGCAGGTCCTGGGCAATCAGGTCCTGTTCCTGCCGCTTGCGCTGCAGCCGCAGGTTCTCGAGCATGAACCCGAACACCCCGGCCAGCGAGCGCAGCAACGCGAGGTCCTCGCTCAGGATCGGGCGCATGCCCGGCACCCGCAACACCACGATGCGAACGTCCTGGCCCGAACCCGGGCTCGGCATGGCCACCTCTGATTCGATGGTCAGGCCGGCAGGCGGCGGCTGGTCGCCCAGCAGCACCGCGATGCGCGCGCCGAAAATCTCGCACAGTCGCGACTCGGTGGCTTGCAACAGGGCGGCCTCGTCGGTCGCCGGCTGCATGGCCAGCAGCACACGCTTCACGGCTTCCACCGGCGTGAACTCGCGGCCGAGCCAGATGCGGTCGAGCCAACGCTCAAGGCGCGCGTGCAGCCACGGCATGATCATCGCCACCGGGACCAGCGCCACGGCAAACAGCCAGGGCCGCGCCGCCCCGCCCGGCAACTGCGCGAGCCACGGCAGCGTGCCCGCGAAGAACGTCCCGAGCACGATCACGCTCAGCAGGATCAGCAGGCCGCGCTTGACGACCAGGTCGTAAAACTCGAAGCGGTTCTCGAAGTAGATCGAGGCGATCAGAAAGTAGATGGGCGGGGAGCGCGCGACGCGATCGAGGATGGCGACCAGCAGCCGTTGTTCTTGCAGGAAGAGCAACGCCGTGAAAACCACGCCGAGGGCGACGTAGAGTCCGATCATCACGGCCCGCAACCGCTGCTGGTTCGGGGTCGGCGTCGGCCGCCGGCGCAGCATGATGGCCGTGGAGTACATGCTGGCCAGAATGAAGAGCAGTCCAATCGAAACGCCGATCAGCGGCCCGATCTCCACCGGCAACACGATCACGTCGAAGATCGCCGCGATGGTCACCACGCCGATGAGCGGCGAGATGATGAACATGGCCGTCAACAGATGCCGGAAGATGCGCGGCGGCAGTGGCCGTTGGTCACAAGCCGCCTCGCGGCAGACGGTCTGCATGATGATGGGCGGGTAGAAGTAGACCATCAAGGTGCCGAGCTCCAGCCAGCCGCGCGCGGTGTCGCCGGTCAGGTTTCTGAACTCGATCAGGGTATGAAGCAGAAACCAGACGGTGCT
The DNA here is from genome assembly GCA_009694735.1 of Acidobacteriota bacterium. Classification (GTDB taxonomy): domain Bacteria; phylum Acidobacteriota; class Vicinamibacteria; order Vicinamibacterales; family UBA2999; genus 12-FULL-67-14b. The sequence continues at coordinate 6,155 of SHUG01000084.1, forward strand.
GATGGCAAACAGCACCAGCGGAATCTGGTCGCCGTCCTGCCGATCGCGCGGCTCCTGCCGACGGAGCCAGAGCCGCCGCGACCCGCGGACGCCGAACACCGTGGCCGCGCCATAGGGGTAGGCGCCGCACAGGTAGACGAACAGCGAGACCAGGCTCACGATAATCATGGCGCTGTCTGGTCATACGCCAATCCCGCTCGCGGCGTTCGCCCGACCGGCATCGAGTGGAGCAAATGCGGCATCGAACGGCGGCAGGGTATTCTCCAATGGCGCTCAGTTTGAGGTGGCCAGTGGGCCGTTCCTTCGGAACGGCCGCTGTAGCATCGTCGAGCGAACGTGACGAAGACTGACCACAAGCTGATACGCTCCACTGATGGTCCAGTGATTACAAGGTTCGCGCCCGCCCCAACGGGCTTCCTGCACCTCGGCCACGTCGTCAATGCCCTCCATGTCTGGCAGGCGGCGCACGACCGCGATGGGCGCGTCCTGCTTCGCATGGAAGACCACGATCGCCAGCGTTCGCGACCGGAGTTCGAGGCGGCGATTCTCGAGGATCTCGCGTGGCTCGGCTTCCAGCACGACGGCCACTTGATCCGGCAAAGTGAGCGCGACGCGATCTACCGCAAGGCGCTGCAGCCACTCATCGATCGCGAACTGGTTTACGGATGCTCGTGCACACGGGCCCAGCTCGCGGCGGGATCCGGGTTCCCTTCGACTTCGATCAGGGCAAGCCGGGATCCGGGATCGGAGATTCCCTATCGCAACACCTGCCGAAACCAAGACCTGGCGCTGACGGACGATGTCGGGTGGCGGTTGCGGATGGAGCCGGGCACCGAATCGTTCTTCGATGAGATCGGCGGGCCGCAGGTGCAAGATCCGTCGGCGCAGTGCGGCGACCTGCTGTTGCGCGATCGGCTGGGCAACTGGACCTACCAGTACGCGGTGACGGTCGACGATCACCTGCAGCGGATCACCGATGTCATTCGCGGCCTTGACCTGCTGCCGTCCACGGGCCGGCAGATCCGGCTGGCGCGGCTGATCGGGAGGAGCGCGATGCCGCGCTTCGCCCATCACGGGCTGGTCATGAAGTCGGTCACCGAGAAGCTCAGCAAGTCCGACGGCGACACCGGCGTTCGCGAATTGCGCGCCGCCGGCTGGTCGGCCGACGCGGTGCTCGACCTGGCGCGGAGATCTGTTACCCTACCCCTATGAAAAACCTCATGTTCGCCGCCCTCATTCTGGCCGTGCTGGCTCCCGCCGCGACCTTCGCGCATCCAGGCCACGAACACAAGTTGATGGGCACCATCACCGCCATCGACGGCAACAAGGTCTCGATGAAGACCACCGAGGGCAAGGACGCCACGTTCACGGTGACCCCCACCACGTCGTTCAAGCGCGGCAAGGGCAAGGGCGCCCAGTCGGATCTCAAGGTCGGCCTTCGCGTGGTCGTCAACGCCGGTGACGGCGCCGAGCCTCTGAAGGCCAAGGAAGTGCAGTACACCGCCCCGGCGACGACCGCGAAGTAGCTCCCCTAGACGAGGGGATTGCGGGTGGCGAGGGCGGAGAAGCGCGAGAAGTCGCGGTCCGCCGACCATAACTCCGATACCCGATGGTGCAGACACAGTGCCGCCACGCGGGCCTCGTGCACCTGTGCGCCCGCCACCTTGGACGCCTTGAGCGTCGCCGTCAGCGTTTCCCAATAGCCCGGACCTTCAGCCAACAAGACCTGGGTGGGTGACGCCAGCCACGCGTCGATCTGTGCGAGCGCGGCCGGCTGCGGCGTCGGCGGCGCGTAGATGCGGGGATGGGTCACGACCGCGAGGAACTCGTGCAGGCACGGCCAGGGGATGGCCCATGGCGCGGTGCCCTCCGCCAGCGAACGCACTAGCGGTTCGGCCGCCTTGTGCCACGGCGAGTCTTTGCGGTGGGCGTAGACCAGCAGGTTGGTATCAACCGCAATCATGCGCCGCGGCCCTCGTAGATGGCATCGCGCAGTTCCGTCCAGCGCCCTTCTTTAATCCCGTCCTGCAGGCCCCGGCCCTTGAAGCCGGCATCCTTCAATCGGAACTGCTTGCGCGACTGACGCGCGGCGAGCACGCTTCGCAAGCCTTCTTCCACGATCAACCTCAGGGTGACGCCCTCCTGCCGTGCCAGCTTCTTGGCGCCCTCCAAGATCGGCTGCGCAATCTCGACGGTGGTCTTCATATGGGCAACCATATCATCATCGCCGGCTACCCGTCTAAGGACCAGCTGCAGGGCGCTTCGGCCCAAATCGTCTCACTCTTCTTTCACCTCTGCCGCAAGCTCGACGCCGCTCGTGTCGAGGCCCGCAAGGCCGGTGGCTCGGTGGTGGCCGCGGTTGAGCAAACCCAACGCGTCTACGGTTACCGGCTGGTCCTGGCCGGCGCTTTAAGGGGGTCGGTGTACGGCATCTCGCGCGGATTGCTCGAGATGGAGATTGCCGAGCGCTGGCTTCGCGTCGCGATCGCCCTCGCGCCGATCCCGTTCTTCGTCCGCTTTCTCTGGATGTGGATGACAGGCCTCAGCACCATGGACGAACTGGAGCGCCGCATTCAGCCCGAAGCGCTGGCGCTGGCGTTCCCGCTCATGGCGGTCTTGCTGATGACTTTCGGGCTTCTCGAAATCGCGGCCGGCCTCAACCCCGACGACTGGAGCTGTCGCCACGTGCGGCTGATGATGCCGGCGCTCTATTACGCGGGACTGTGGCGCGCGAAGCGGCGCTACGAATGAGAAACCGCCTGAAGGCCCTGCGCGCGGAGCGCGACTGGTCGCGGCAGGCCACCCTGGCGCAGCAACTGAGCGTGTCGCGCCAGACCATCAATGCGATCGACACCGGGAAGTACGATCCCAGCCTGCCGCTGGCGATGAAGACAGCGCGGCTGTTCGGCCAGGCGGTGGAGGCGATCTTCTTCCTGGACGACGAGACATAGGGCCACAGAGGACACAGAAAACACAGAGAAGTTTTTTCTAGAGGCCATCAGGCTGTGAATCGGCCGGTCCGCTTCCCGGCCCGCCTTCGCGCACCGCGCTTCGGTGGGCAAGCAAGGAGTGCCGCCCCGAGCGGGATCACTTGAAGAAGTTAATCATCCAATCCGAGCGGCCGCTCATGTAAAAACGCGCCGACGCGCCCGCGATCTTGTCGGTCCCGGTACCAGGGGTCGAACCGACCACCTGCGGGTACCACTTGCCGCCATTGAGCAACTTCTGCGGTGCCGACCACTGCGACGGGTCGTCCAGGGTCGGTGCGAACGACACGTAGATACCTTCCTGCACGTAGTTTTCGTCCTTGGCCCGGTTGAGCAGCATCACGTACTGCTCGAGCGCCGTATTCCAGTGCACGGCGGGTCCCCAGTAGGCATCCACCTTGTCGTCGCCGTCGTGCCACGCCAGCGAGGTCGCCACCAGCGGCGTCGCCGCCGGATAGGTCCACTCGAGCCGCCGCCGCATTGACCCGGGCAACGCCGTGGACAGTTCACGGCGGCCGGCATTGGGCTCCCAGATGCCGCTTCGCCAGATGGCCACGCGGCCGGCCGGTCGATCGCGATCGGCCCACCGCAGCCGCGCCACCGCCACGCCCTGTGCTTCGCGCTGGCGCTGATACTGGCTGTAGAAGATGTAGAGATCCTTCTTGTCGGCGTCGAGCATCACGCTGAGATCGCCCACCCCGCCAATCACGTAGCGATTGTTCGAGTCACACGCCGTCGTGCTTTGCTCGGCCTGCAGCACAATGCCGAGATCCTGCCACGACTTGCCGTGGTCGGTCGACCTCGCGGCGCCAATCCGCGGCACGAACCGATCCTCGCGGCCGCAAGCGGAGGCGGGCCACTCGTTGTGGTAGTAGCCGTACCAGGTGTCGACGTCATCGCTGACGACCGCTTCCATCCAGACCCCATAGCCAGGATGGGGCAGCAGCGTGACCTCGGTCGTCGCGCCAAACCGATCGATCGACGGGCCCGATGACACGTTCGGCTGACCGGAATGCGAGGTCATCACGAACAAGCGCCGCTGGCCCTCGTCCAGGTCCCACAGCAGCGGGCTGTTGGAGTCGACGTTGCCGGGCAGCTTGAGCGGCAGCGCCGCCGTCAGCGCGGCGCGCGGGGTAGCCACGGCCGCGGCTTTGGGAAAGGCCGTCGGATCGGCGGTGGACGAAATCAAGGCCACGGCGAGGGCGGCAACGGCGGCAAGACGGACGTTCATGGCGGTCATCACGTTCCTGGCCCGTTCAGGCGGCGAGCTCTTCACTGTCTACGGTCTGTACTCGGCATTCGTTTCATGAACTGCAGCCCAACTGAATAAATGTTGCGCAACCAGATGTCTTCGATCGTATCCTGCCGGCATGGCCGGGGAATAAGTGCCTGGTGTGCGTACGGTGCCTAACCGTGCCGATGGGGCTGGTGCCAAGGTGCCAGAGTGCCAAGGCGTGCGCTCTATTGGCCGGGCTTTAGCCCGGGACGCTCCACCAGTTCGATGCGCGCGCCCGCCGGACCCGCCACGTAGGCAAAGTTGATCGTCGGTCCATTCGGCAGCGGCAGCGCACGAGGCTGGCTGGTCGCCACCACGCCCTTGGCCACCAGTTCGTTGATGGTGTCGGCGAGCGCCTTGGTCGAGCGCCAGCCAATGTGATCGATGGCGTGGCCAATGCTCGGTTCAGCCTCGCCCTTGGTCACCAGAATCCACATGCTGCTGAAGCCGTCGGCGTCGTAGCGGACGGCGTCGATGCGGCCCTTGAGCTGCTGGCGCTTGCCGCCGAACTTGTCGAGCAGCCACGTGAAGGCCTCGTCCGGATTGGGCGCGCGCAAGTGCATGTGGTGCAGGCCCAGCAGCTCGGGATCCTGCACGACTTCAATGCGCGTGCCCCACGGGTCTTCGACGAAGGCGAGCTTGAACAGGCCTGCTACGTCGCGTGCCGGCGTCGTCACCTTGATGCCCGCCGCCTCGAACTCCTTCATCTTGGCATCGAGATCGGCAAACGAGAAGCCGACGTGGTCGATGGCGCTGCCGGCGCTGGGCGTGGCGGTGGCGTTGCGCAGGAACATGAAGCGGGTGCTGCCGAACATGATGCGGTCGGGCGCCTCGGTGATGCGCCGGCCGCCGAAATACTTCTCGTACCAGTTGGCCGCGGCGGCCGGATCCGGCACGTTCAGGTGGATGTGATCGTACGGGAGGGTCGGCGTCTGAGCCGTCGCCGCGGTGTTGGTCGCGATCAGCACGAACGTAACCACAGCGAGCAAACGCAGGAGGTTGCCCTGAGCGAGCGTAGCGAGTCGAAGGTTAGTCATGACATGGTAACGATACCAGTTTCCGGCCTTGGCCCGCCGAAGCGTCTTCGCGACGGGGGCTGAAACCGCGTATGCTTGGCGAAGTTCACGGAGGGGTGTGTTTGAAGCGATTCGGCGTCCTCATTTTGTTGTTCAGCACGGCTGGCATTGTCACGCTCGCAGCGCAAACCAAGCGGATTTTCACGAATCCCCGACCCGAGCCGCATTTCAAGACACTGTTTCCGAATGCCGCCGGCTTCTCGGCGTTTGGCGGCACGCCGCTCCACTACAAGGTCTACGGCGAGGACCCGAAGGCCAATCCCGCGGCGCCGCCGATCGGCTTCATCTTCTGGACCACCGACGTGGTGCCCAACGAACGGGCGTACCACGGGCCCATTCATTTCCTGGTCGGCATGGACGTTCGCGGCGTCATCCAGAACGTTGTGGTCGACTACAACTCCGAACCGTACGGCTACTTCTCGATCGATCCGCCGCAGTTCGTGGCGCAGTTCAAGAACAAGAGCATTCGCGACCAGTTCCGCGTCGGTGGCGACATTGCCGCCGTCTCGCGCGCGTCGATCACCATGAACGGCGCGGCCCGCGCGCTGCGTGATTCGTCCCGCACCATCGCCAAGACCTTTCTCACGCCGGACCAGATCAAGCAGTGATGCTTGCCCTGAGCAAAGTCGCAGGGCAGCCCGCCGACCCCTGGGGGTTCGAGGAGGCAGCGGTCGAGACCTGGGCCGACATCCTCGGCCCGCAGTACCTCGACATCGCCTTGCTCGCGGCGTTCCTGCTGTTGGCGTGGGTCAGCTTCAAGCGCAAGAGCGTGCCGCTCAAGCTGGTCACCTTCGCCGTGGCGATCGGCTACATGGGGTTCGCGAAGAGCTACCTGATCTCGATCACCAACATCTTCAGCGTGATCGACTGGAACTGGCCGGTCCCCAAGTACAACATCGCCTGGTATCTCTTCTTCGGCTTCACCGTCGTCTCGACCATTCTCTGGGGCCGGCTCTACTGCGGCCGCATTTGCGCCTACGGCGCGCTCACGCAGTCCCTCGACCTCATCCTGCCGGCGCACTGGCGGTTCGACGTGCCGCGGGCCATTGAGAAGCGCGCCAGCCCGATCAAGTTCGGCATTCTCGCCGCCGTGCTCGGCTATTACGTGCTCACGCACGACCTGCTGATTTACCAGTATGTCGAGCCGTTCTGGATGTTTGGCTTGTTCGGCACCACCGTGATGTGGATCGGCGTGGCCGTGTTGCTGCTCGCGACGGTGTTTGTCCGCAACCTCTACTGCCGCTTCCTGTGCCCGGTGGGCGCGACCCTCGGGCTGATGTCGTATCTCACGGTGTTCCGCATCAAGCGTTGGTCGGAATGCCACACCTGCACGATGTGCCAGAAGACCTGCCAATGGGGGGCGATCGAGGGGCCGAAGATCCTGGTCGCCGAGTGCGTGCGCTGCGACGACTGCGAGCGGCTGTATGCCGACACCAAGAAGTGCCCGCACTGGCGCATCATCGAATACAACTCGAAGAAGATCCAGTTCCTGCCCCTGCAACCGGTCCGGTGAGGTCCGGCTAACCACCTTCGCCAAGGCTACGGTGCTCAAGAAGCCGGACACTACACCGTTGGCGGCGGAACGCTGCTAGAATTCATCCCGATGTCGACAGCATTAACCACGGCGAAGCCCCGGATTTCACCCACCACCCAGATCCTGATCGGCCTTGTCGTCGGCCTGATCGTCGGCTACATCATCAGCGTCACCGACAAGAGCGTGGCCAATTACATCCGCCCGTTCAGCCAGATCTTCATCCGGATGATCCAGATGATTATCGCGCCGCTGCTGTTTGGCACACTGGTGGCGGGCATTGCCGGCGCGGGTCACTTCAAGGACGTCGGCCGCATGGGCCTGCGCGCGATTATCTATTTCGAGGTCGTGACGACGCTGGCGTTGCTGATCGGCCTGCTGGCGGTCAACATCCTGCAGCCGGGCGTGGGCATGGTGCTGCCGGCGCCGACCGGCCCGCCACCTATCACCACCGCCGCGCAGACCTGGGACCAGATCTTCCTGCACATCGTCCCGACCTCGGCCATCGACGCCATGGCCAAGAACGACGTGCTGCAGATTGTCGTCTTCAGCATGTTCTTCGCCATCGGCCTGGGCATGGTCGGTGAAAAGGGCAAGCCGATGATCGCGTGGTGCGAGTCGCTGACCGAAGCCATGTTCAAGGTCACCAACATCGTCATGCTGTACGCCCCGATCGGCGTCGCCGCGGCGATTGCCTACACCATTGGCTCGAGCGGCGTGCAGGTGATGGTGAATCTGGCCTACCTGATCGTCACGCTGTACGTGGCGCTGGCGGTGTTCTTCCTGATGGTGCTGATCCCGGTGATGCTCATCTTCCGCATCCCGATTGTCGGCTTCTTCAAGGCCATCAAGGAACCGGCGCTGATCGCGTTCTCGACCACCTCGAGCGAAGCGGCGCTGCCGCGGGCGATGGAATGCGTGGAAGCCTTCGGCGTGCCGCGGCGGATTGTCTCGTTCGTGCTGCCGCTCGGCTACAGCTTCAATCTCGACGGCACCACGCTGTACCTGTCGCTGGCATCGGTGTTCGTGGCCCAGGCCGCTGGGATCGAGCTGACGGTCGGCCAGCAGGTGACGATGATGCTGACGCTGATGCTGACCAGCAAGGGCGTGGCCGGCGTGCCGCGCGCGGCGCTGGTCATCCTGGCCGCGACGCTGGCCAGCTTCAACCTGCCGATCGAAGGCGTCGCGCTGCTCCTTGGCGTCGACGCGCTGATGGACATGGGCCGCACCATGACCAACGTGATCGGCAACTGCCTGGCGTCGGTGGTGGTGGCGAAGTGGGAAGGCGAGTTCCGCGAACCACCGACCGCGCCGGCCAGCTAGGGGTCTGACCCCGATCCGGAGTTGCCGAGGGGTCTGACCCCGCCGCGTCCGGTCCGCCTGAAGGCGGACGCCACATGAGTCCGACGCCGCGCAGGGGTCTGTGTCATCTGCGTCATCTGCGGCCTGCCTTTTCGATCAGCGGCGGTCCGCCAGCTTTTGGTACAGCGTGTCGACCTGCGCGGCCGTCCAATCGGCGTCGTGGGCGCGCGCCCAGGCTGGTGCCGACGCGGCCATGGGCGTTGCCCGCTCCGCATCGGCATGCACTCGTCGGCGGAGAGCCGTGAACGCCATCGCGGGAAGAGTGCACCCATTGGCAGAATCTGCGCCGCGTCATCGCGCGCACGATGGCCGTTTCTGCGATCGACGACCTCCGCTCTCCTCGTAACTCGTTGACTTCACAGCGTTCGGTCGTCGGGCACGAGCCTTGCGCCCGTGGACGGGGTGGCGAGTGCCTCATCGACCTATCA
>SHUG01000006.1 GCA_009694735.1 Acidobacteriota bacterium
ACCCATGCGCCTGTTCTTGCTCTTCGTCCTCGCCACCTCGGCGCCCGTCGTCGCCGCCGCGCAAGAACAGGCGCCCAACCGGCGCGAGTTCACCATCATCGCGAAGGACCACACCTTCACGCCCAATAGGCTGGCAGTGTCGCAGGACGACCTGGTCAAGATCACGCTGAAGAGCGAGGACCGTTCCGCCAGCTTCGCCATCGACGCCTACCGCATCGTCAAGCGCGCGGGCGGCGGCCACTCGACGACGTTCGAGTTCCGCGCCGACCAGGCCGGCACGTTCACCTTCTACTGCAACCTGACGAAGGACGCTGGTTGCAAAGACATGAAGGGCACGCTGACGGTGAAACCCAAGTAACACGAAGTCCACGAGGACTAAGTCTGCTTCGTGACCTTCGTGCTCTTCGTGTTCGTATTTATTTGCGCGGGAACTTGTCGGGGTTGTCGGTGAACACGGCGTCGACACCGAGCGTGTAGAGGTAATGAGACATCTCGGCCGTCACGTCCTTGAACGTACCGGGATCCGACGCGCGGAAGGTGTAGGGCGTCACCGTCATGCCTTCGGCGTGCGCCCACTTCACGAAGTCGGGATTCTTCAGCACGATCTGCTTGGCTGGACCAAAGCCCTGCACCACACCCTTCCATGCCTTCACCGCGTCGGCCGTGGCGAAGCCCTCGGCGCTGCCGAGCAGCAACACGACCGGGACGCCGATCTTGATCTGCGCCAGCTTGCGCGCGCTCGGCTGACCGAAGGTCTGCAGGATCACCGGCGTCTTGACATCCGCCTTGGGCCCGCGCAGGCCGTTCTTGTCGAGCGCAGCCGCCACCATCTCTTCAAACTTCACGTCGCGGCCGGCGTAGATCTCCGGCGTCTTCAGTTCCGGAAAGATGCCCGCCTTGCCGCGGATCACCGCGATGGCCTCGTCGAACGTTGGCACCCTCTCGCCGGCAAACTTCTGGTCGAACCACGAGCCGGCATCGAGGGTCTTGATTTCCGCCAGCGTGAAATCGTTTGCCAGCCATGCCTTGCGCGTCTTGCCTTCGATGGTCTGAGTGCTCACGCGGCCCGGGAACAACTCCTCCACGTTGGTGGTGCGCTCGAGGCTGGCGTCGTGCAGGCAGATCAGCACGCCGTCTTTTGTGACGGCCAGGTCCTGCTCCACGAAGTCGGCACCCTGCTTGATCGCCAGCTGGTAGGCCACCAGCGTGTGCTCGGGCGCGTAGGCCGACGCGCCGCGGTGGGCGACGAGCGTCTTCTTCGAGTACTGCGCTTCTCCCGGCATCGACATGAGCACGATCAGCACTCCCAGGGCCATGGGCCGGCTAAAGCCGGACGCTACAAGTGTAAGTGCTCTACGCGGCATGATGATCTCCTTTGGAAAACGCCCGCGCCGCCTCGATGCGCTCGCGGATGGGCGGGTGGGAATAGAAGATCCATCGCACCAGCGCCGACGGATGCTCCTCTGCCAGATTTTGTTGCGACAGACGCTTCATCGCGGTGACGAACGCGTCAACATTGCGTGTCGTGTCGAGGGCGTAGCGGTCGGCCGCCCGCTCCTGCGCGCGCGACAAAGCGTTGACCAGCGGCAGCATGAGGCATGACCAGGCGCCGGCCACCAGCATGAGCAGGGGCAGCGCCGCGGGATCCGACAGGCCGCGTCCGCCCACGGCGTCGATGGTCCGCCGGAGAACCAGGTCGGCGACGAAGAAACCGCCGAACAGCAGCAGCGTCTGCATGGCGATGCCGCACCACAGGTCGCGATGCACGTGATGGGCGAGCTCGTGGGCGAGGATCACTTCGATCTCATCCTCGGAATAGTCCGCGAGCAGCGTGTCTGACACCAGGATTCGGCGCGTTTGCCCCATGCCCGCCAGTGCGGCGTTGGCCTTCCTGGTATGGCCGCTCAGCACCCACTCGAGCACCCCGACCACGTCGGTGCGCGCCTTCTGGGCGAGCGCGAGCAGCCGCGCCACTAGCGCGGGCCGCTCGAGGGGCTTGAACGTGTAGAACATCGGCAGCAGCACCACCGGCGCGAGCCGGGCCATCACCACCATGCCCGCCGCGAACATGCCCGCCGACACCCACCACCACTGATCGGGCCAGCTACGCAGGGCTGCGAACACGATCGAGGACCCGACGATGGCGAGCGCCAGGCCGAGGAGCACGCCCTTGCCCTGATCGGTCAGCCAGTGCCTGGTCGACTGTGTCGACAGGCCGTAGTGATGTTCGAGGAGATGCCCCTGGTAGAACGCAAACGGGAACTCGACGGCCTGCAGCAGCAGTCCGAGCATCAGGGAGAGCACGACGACCGTCATCACATCGTCCAGGCCACCGGGCAGGAAACTGGACACCGCCGCCGCCATCTCGCGCATCCGCAAGCCGGCGCCGCTCAGGACGAGGGCCAACAGCACGAGGCCGGCGACCGCCGTCCCGAGGAGGTCGGCGCGCCGGCGCAGGCGGTGATAGCGGGTGGACTTGTCTTCGTTCACGAAGCCGGGATCCGGGGCCCGGGATCCGGGACCCGGGTGCAGCGTAACACGCCATTCCCAGTCGCGGATCGCGGATCCCGGATCCCGCTTCCTACGACGTGGTGGTGCCGGTCTTTGAAATCCGCACGCCGCCGTTGGTCGTGCTGATGTTCACCTTGGCGCCGCCGTCTGTACCTCGAGACCATGCAGCGGGTGCTCCCGCGATTGGGCGCCAAGGGTTCATGGACCAAGGGACGGGCAGCGTCATCCCGCTGCTGCCGCTCGAGGGGCTCAAGGGGTTGCTCGGCGACACCGCGCCGAAGACGGGAAGCGAGCGATGAACCAGCCCACTCTGATCGTCAAGGCCGGGATCGGCCTGCTCGCCCTGTTCCTGTGGTCGGCGTCCACCTATCTGGTGGGCGAAACCGAGCAGGTGATCATCACGCAGTTCGGCGAGCCGAAAGGCAGTCCGGTCAACACGCCCGGGCTGCACTTCAAGCTCCCGTTCATCCAGACGACGAACTTCTTCGAGAAACGATTCATCGAGTGGGCTGGCAGCCCCAACCAGATGCCGACCAAGGACAAGCGGTTTATCTGGGTCGATATGTACGCCCGGTGGCGGATCACGGATCCGCTGAAGTTCTTCCAGCGGCTGCGCGACGAACGCGGCGCCCAGTCGCGCCTCGATGACATTCTGGACGGCGAGACCCGCAACGCCGTCGCCAGCTACGACCTGATCGAACTGGTGCGCAGCAGCAATCGACCCGTCGATAGTGTACCGATCGAGAGCGAGGAAGATCGGATCGTCCTGGAACAAATTTCGAAGGGCCGGCGAGCGATTGCCACCAGCATCCTGGAAGCGGCGCAGGCCCGGACGGCCGATCTCGGCATCGAGATCCTCGACATCCGGCTGAAGCGGATCAACTACGTCGACGAGGTTCAGCAAGACGTGTTCGCGCGCATGATCGCCGAGCGCCAGCGCATCGCCGAGCGGTTCAGGTCCGAGGGACAGGGCGAGGCCGCGCGGATCCAGGGCGAGCGACAACGCGATCTGCAGCGGATCCAGTCGGAGGCGTACCGGTCGGCGCAGGAACTGCGCGGTCGGGCCGACGCCGAGGCGACCGCGATCTACGCGGAGGCGTACGGCCGCGACGCGGAATTCTACGCGTTCGTGAAGTCGCTGGAAACCTACGAGCGGGTCGTTGACACCAAGACCTTCTTCGTCGTGGGAACCGACAGCGACCTGCTGAAGTACCTGCGCGCGCCGAGGTAGCTGGTCCTGACCCAAGACGATCCACCACGAAAGAACTACACGAATCGAATACGGCTCGTCGATCATCACGCTGTTTCCAGGTGACCTCGTCAACAACGGTACGTCGGGCGGCGTGGGCATGGGTTCGGCGGTTCGCGGCAAGCCGACGTTCCTGAAGGCGGGCGACGTGATCACGGCCAGCATCGAAGGCATCGGCACGCTGACCATGCCGGTGGTGGGCCGCACCGAATCCGGTTCCTGGTTCCGGATCGTTCCTGCCGGCGAACAGCAGCTACCGGAAGCCACAGCCGTAAGGACGCGCGCCGCGTTCCTGGACGACCAGCCGTATTAGCGGCCTCCCCGTTTTACGTCCGCGAGGCTCCGAGAAATGCTGTAAACGGGTCGGACCTGGTTTCGGTATTGAGGAGAGGGGGTTAGACCCCGGCATGCCTTACAACACCAGCACGGAGAGTTTATTGTTTTCGCATACGCCAACGTTGCGTCTCTGGGTTTGCGTGTTTCTGTGTCTCGGTGTGATGCGTTTCGAGGCGTTCGCGCAGAATGCGCGGCCGGAAGTGCGGGCGTACCGTCTCGCTGATGGTGAATCGATCGTCGTTGACGGCTCGCCCGACGATCCGGCCTGGAAGAAGGCGGTCCCGGCCACGGACTTTCGGCAGCGCGATCCCGACAACGGTTCGCCGGCCACCGAGAGAACAGAAGTCCGGGTGATCTTCGACCAAGACCGAATCATCCTGGGCGTCATCTGCTTCGACTCGGAGCCCGACAAGCTGCTTGGCAACCAGATGCAGCGCGACGAGCCGTTCTCGGCGGACGACCGCTTCCTGTTCTCGATCGACCCGTTCATGAACGGGCGCACCGGTTACTTCTTCGAGATCAACCCGTCGGGCGCCATGGGCGACGGCCTGATCACCGGACCCACCGGCGGGGGTGGGGGCGGCGGGCGTGGCGGAGGGGGTGGCGGCGGCTTCGGCGGCGGCATGAACAAGTCGTGGGACGGCATCTGGATTGCCCGTGTCCGGCGCACGAGCAGCGGATGGAGCGCGGAAATCGAAGTCCCCTTCAAGACCCTGAACTTCGACCCGAGGACCACCGTCTGGGGCGCCAACTTCCAGCGCACGGTGAAGCGCAAGAACGAAGAGAGCCTGTGGACGGGATGGCTGCGCGACGAGGGCTTGACGCGCATGTCCAACGCGGGCCGCGTGACGGGCGTCGAGAACATCACCCAGGGCCTCGGCCTCGACCTGAAGCCGTACGTGGTCGGGACGGCGGGCAACGCGCCGGGGCGCAACCTGCCCGCCACGACCGGCGATGGTGACCTCGGCCTCGACGCCTTCTACAACGTGACGCCGGCCTTGAAGGCCAACTTCACGCTCAACACCGACTTTGCCGAGACCGAGGTCGACCAGCGGCGCACCAACCTCACGCGCTTTCCGCTGTTCTTTCCCGAGAAACGCGAGTTCTTCCTCGACGGCGCCAACTTCTTCGACTTCCCGCCCGGGGATTCGAGCCCGTTCTTCAGCCGGCGCATCGGCCTCAACCAAGGCCGGCCGCAGCCCATCCTGTACGGCGCCAAGCTCGTCGGCCAGGTCGGCAAGCAGGACGTCGGCCTCCTGCAGATGAGCACGAGCGCGGAAGAGGTCGCCGTCGGCGGCGTGCCGACGACGTTGAAGGGGGAGGACTTCACGGTGGCGCGCGTCAAGCGCCGCTTCGGCAGGCAGTCGAGCGCGGGCGTGCTGTACACGCGCCGCGCCGCGCGCGATTCGATCGTCGATCCACGGCAGACCATTGGCGCCGATCTCACCCTGGCCACGCCGGCCTTCCTGGGGGACAAGTCCCTGGACTCGGGCCTCTGGTTTTTGCACACCACCAAGCCCGATTTCCTCACCGAAGACGGTGAGGCTGCTCCGGCAGGAGGCACCAACGGCTACGGCTGGCGGGTGAACGTGGCTAAAGACCCGTGGCGCACGGCGCTGTATTTCCGCGAGTTCGAGGGCGCCTACGACGCGGGGGTGGGCTTCACGCCCCGCCGCAACTTCAGGCGGTGGAGCCCACAGGCCCACTGGAACCCCCGACTCCGCAGCCATCCGTACATCCGCGGCTTCCAGTTCCAGGCGCAGATGGACCTGAACCTCGATCTCGACAACCAGCTGATCGATCGCGACGTCCACTTCACGCCGTTCGAGGTCGAGTTCCACTCCGGCGATCGCTTCCAGGTTGACGTCTTCAGGCAGGCCGAACGTCTCGACCGGGATTTCGAGATCAGCGACGGCGTGGTGCTGCCCGGCGGGCAGCGCTCCGAGTGGACGCGCTACCAGGTGCGCTACATGGCGGCGTCGCGACGGAGGGTCTCGGGCAGTGTCGAGTATTCAGCGGGGCCGTTCTGGGACGGCGATCGGCGCGAGCTGAACCTGGAGGTGAACGTGCGACCCCGGCCCGGCATCAACGTGCAGCTTGCGAGCGAGTATAACGACGTCGACCTTCCCGAGGGGTCGTTCACGACCCGTTTGTACCGCATCGACGCGCGCACCCAGTTCAGCCCATGGATCTCGCTGTCAAACAACCTGCAGTACGACTCCGAAAGCGGAGGCCTCGGCTGGCAGGTGCGCTTCCGCTGGATTCAGAAGCCGGGCAACGACATCTTCGTCGTCTGGACACAGAACTGGCGGGACGAGAGCACGATCGGGTTCAAGCCGCTCGACCGCCGCGGCGCCGCGAAGATCGTCCGGACGATCCGCTTCTGATTACGGGTCGGGCCACGGCGACACCCGGCGCGTTCCCAGAAGGGGTCGAGGCCGCGCAGATGGGCCGTGCGGAGGACGGACGCGGCGGTCAGAAATTGAGTCGGGCCGACAGCTGAATCACGCGAGCGCCGACGGTCACACTCGTGAGGCGTCCAAACGTCGTGCTGTTGATGTTCATGTCGCCGGTGAAGAAGCTCGGCGTGTTCGTCAGGTTGAACGCCTCCCCCTTCAGCTCGACGTTGTAGCGGCCCGTGATCCGCGTCTTCTTCGACAGCGCCAGGTCGACCCGGAAGACCGCTGGACCGTCAAACACCAGCACCGGCAGATTGCCGACTTCGCCGGCGCCAGCATTGAAGAACACCTGGCCGGGGAAACCGGCGGTGTTACCCGCGTTGTCGGCGCCGACGGCCCGGCCCGTCGCCGGGTCGATGACCTTCGGGTCGATGAAGTAGATCCGGCCGTCTGCCTGCTTGTACACGCCGAGCAGATTCTTGATGTCGGCAACCGACAGGGTGCTCGACGCCGTATTGCAGCCGATCGCATCCGCGCAGCCCGAGCGGCCGGCCCGGTTGAAGGTCGCCCGGCCCGAGAAGAGAGTGAAAGGCGAGCCGCCCTGCCAGTTAACGATGGTGCCCAGCTGCCAGCCGCCGACCAGGATGTCGGTCAGCCCTCCGCCGTTCAGCCAGCGCCGGTCCCTGCCAAACGGCAATTCGACAATGGCATTCGCGTTCATCACATGGGTGACATGAAAGATCGAGCGCCCGGTATTCAACTGCGGGCGCGCATTGTCCAGGAACGCCTCGAATCGATTTTGCGCGGTGCCGGCCGAATCGGTGGTGGAGTCGGCCAGCGTATAGTTCACCTGCGCGAACAATCCGTTGCGGAACTGGCGCCGCAGCTCGACCTGCATCGAGTTGTAGTCGCTGAAGCCGCCGTTCGAGATCGCCTGGGCGGCGTAGATGCCGGGGTTCTGCAGGAACACCGCTCGCGCATTCGCACGGTCGGCGGCGGTCGCACCGTTCGCGATGTAAAAGTCGGCGAGCCCGGCGACCTGGTTTTGCTGGATGTTGCTCACCGCGGTGGCGTTGGTGAGCAGTCCGAAGTCCGGCAACACCGTCAGCGGTTGGCTCCCCGCCACGTTGGGATTGAACACAGGGCTGAACGCAAGGCCCGAGGCCTGCGCCAGGAACCCGTTCGATCGCGCGCGGTTGAAGTCGTCGCGGAATGCCTGACTGAGTTGAATCTGGTTGTAGTCGGTGCCGCGCCAGATCTCGCGGCCGAACGTGCCGACGTACCGGACTTCGGCCGCGGTCGACCAGGGCAGCTCGCGCTGGATGCCGACGCTCACCTGGTGCACATGCGGCGCCTTGATGCCTGGATCGATCCCCCAGAGCACCGCCGTCGTGCTCAATCCCAGCTGATCGGCGAGCCCGCGTTCGGCGAGAAACGTCGGCGTCCCGGGCAGGGGCGTGCCGCCGGAGACCGTCGCGAACTGGTTGGTCAGGTTCACGGTGCTGGTCAGCCCGGCGTTGCCGCGGGCGACGGCACGACCGACGGTCACCGTTTCTTCGTTCACGAACGTCAGCGAGTAGCCGGCGCGGACCGCCGTCTTGCCATCGCTGGTGACGTCCCAGGCAAAGCCAACGGTCGGGCCAAAGTTGTTCAGATCCTTCTTGTAGTAGTCACCGCTCGCCAGGCCCACGCGGGTGCCGGGGCCGAGCAGCGCCTGTTCGAACGACCGGTCGCCGAGAATGGGCAGGAGGCCGAGATCGTTGGCCTCGCGCAACGGGCTGTAGTACTCCCACTTCAGACCGGCGCGGACGGTGACGTTCGGCTTCCAGCGCCAGTTGTCCTGGACGTAGGCCGCAATGTTGTCGAGCGTGTAGAACTCGTTCGAGGGGATTCCCGACACAAAGCCTGACGTCTTGTCGCGCACCTGGAACGTCTGACCAACCGACGACACGATACCGCCCAGAAACGACGCCGCCGCATTGGCGCTGGCAAGGTCCGCGGCACTGATGCCGCCCGGGAACTGCGCCGACGTCAGCTGCACGCTGGTGGGCGCGGCGGAACTGAACCCGAAGGTGACCGTCGGGAACTGGCCGGCAAAGTTGTAGGGGTTCACGCGGTTCCTCTGCCAGCTGCCGCCAATCTGCATCTGGTGGCTGCCCCTCACGTACGAGGCGTTGTTGCTCAGTTGATATGTATCGGTGAAGCGCCCCTGCGACTGGAAGGTGGGCATGGGATTCGTAATGGCCAGGTTAGGGGCGTAGAGGACGCCAGCACCGAAATCCACGTCGCTCACAAACGCCACCGGCGACAAGTTCGCGCCGCCGCGCAGCTCGTTGTTGAAGTTCGCGCTCGCCGCCCAGCGCCACGCGAGCGCGAACCGCTTCGGATCGGAGCTCGTGTAGACCTGCGGACGAGTAGGCGTGACCACGTCGAGGTCCGTGCGATCGTCGGTCTCCTTGAAGTAGCTGAAGACCCCTTCGAAATTATGCGAGCTCGTCGCGCTGAAATCCAGCCGTCCTGTGTAACTGTCCCGATTGTTCAGGTCGGTCTGATTGAAGCGAAAGCCCGCCGTGTTCAGCGTGCGGGCGGCCGTCGAATTGCCGACATCGAAGTTGTTGACACTCGACGGAGCCGAGATTTTCGAGAGCACTTCCGACCGCAGCTTCGGGTCGACCGGGAGGCCTGACAGCTGCAGCACGTTGACGGACTGGATGTTGCCGCCCAGATCCACATACCGGAACACGCCGTTGTAGAAGTCGGCATTGGCCGGGATGGTGAGGTTCTGCGACGTCTGCGTCGTCTGGCGGAACCCTTCGTAATAGAAGAAGAAAAACAGTTTGTCGCGCTTGACTGGCCCGCCGACGCGCCCGCCGAACTGGTGCCGGCTCAGCTCCGGCTTCGGCACGTTCGAGGCATTGTTGAAGAACGAATTTGCGGCGAATTTCGAATCGCGGTTGAACTCAAAGACGCTGCCGGTCACACGGTTCGACCCCGACGGCGTGACCATGCGGACCGAGGTGGCGCCTCCAGCCGAGTCCGCGCCAGAGACCGACGTCGTGATCGAAAACTCTGCCACGTTGTCGGACGTCGGCCGGTTGGGCAGGAAATCCAGCGAATTGGTGCGAATGAAATTGTCCTGGATGTTAATGCCGTCGAGGGTCACCTGCGTCCAGGTCGGGCGGCCACCGTTGATGGTGGTGCTCGCACGGTTCGCGATACCCACGACTCCGGCCTGGAGCCTGATCAGGTTGGTGATGTCGCGATTGGCGAGCGGAATGTCGAGCACCTGCCGCTGCAGAACCGTGCTGGTGACTTCGGGCGTGGTGGTCGACACCAGCAAGGAGCCCGCGGTCACCGTCACGACCTCCGTCATCGCACCGAGGGCCAGCCTCGCCGTCAGCGAGTACTCCTGACCGACGGCCACCGCGACATCGGTGAAGTCCGCCGCCTTGAAGCCCTCGAGCGTCACGCTCACCTTGTAGAGGCCGACGGGCACCTGCGGGAACAGGAACGCGCCCCGGTCCCCCGATACCGTGGTCATGACCTGGCCGGTGCCGGTACTCGTGAGCGTGACCGTCGTGCCCGGCAACACCCCGCCGGATTCATCGAGCACCGTACCCGCGACGCGGCCCAGCGGCGTCTGCGCGGCGGCCAAGGCGGGCAGCACCAGCAGAAGAAGCACCGATGGCCAGATTGAGCTGCTTTTCATCACATTTCCCCCAAAAAGTTCCTGGTCGGGCTAGAGCAGTCGGCACCATCCAGTGTACCCATGTAGGCCTGGAGCATCGCACGGACTGCGTATCGCGCCATGGTAAGTGTTACCGGAGGCAGCATCGCCGCGCCATCAATGGTGTTACCCAGACGGGTCGGGCTTCTGGGACTGGGTGGCCATCACGTTGAAGCCCGGAAGGATTTCCTTTGTTGCCGTGCCGGAATGGCAGCGGCCGATCGTGCAGCTGGCACGATCGATCGCCATCACGATCAGAGCGCTCAGCCCGTCGATCGATTCCAGCACCGCACGGGGTCAGCCCACGGGTCACTGGGCGCGGACTATACTACGGTCGAGAGTCCACGATGAGTGCCCAACCCGCGGGTCGTGTTCCGGCGCTGGCCGCTGCCGCTCGGGCGGTGGCTCGATGCGTCTCTCGACACCCTGGCATTCAGGCGGCCTACATTTTTGGTTCGGTGGCGCAGGGTCGCGCGCGGCCTGACAGCGACCTCGATATCGCCGTGTTACTGGACCGCCCGATACCTGACGCGCGCGCACTGCGCTACCGGTTGAAGCTGGCCGGCGAACTGGGAGCGGCACTGCACCGCAACGATGTGCAGTTGGTCATCCTCAACGACTCCCCACCGCTGCTCGCCCACCGGGTGCTCTCGCGCGGTGTTCTGGTGTTCGAACGTGCTCGGGTCGCCCGCGTCCGGTTTCACGTCGAGACCGCTCGACGCTACGAGGACATGGTGCCCACGATGGAGCGCTACGTCGATCGCCTGAAGCAGGACGTCCGGGAAGGGCGCCCGCCGACAGCAAGTCCCTCTTCGACCTGCTGGCCCGCCAGAAAGTGGTCTCCAAGGCGCTGTCGGTCAAGCTCGCGGCCATGGCCGGGTTTCGCAACATCCTGGTTCACGAGTACCTGGAGATCGACCGGCACAGGGTCTACCAGGCACTGACCACGGATCTTCGCGACGTCGAGCGCTTCATCAGGGCGGTGGCGCGCTTGCTGTGACGGCCGGCCTGGCACCGCGCACCTACCGCTTAGGCACCCCAGGCACGCGAGGCACCCTGTTCGCACGGTAAACACCACCGCTTGGGCCGCGTAATCTTCTAGATGAACTGGATGATGACGGCCCTGCGCCGACCGACGCTGCTGACGGCCCTGCTCACCACGACGATCACGGCTGTGCTAGCGGCGCAGGCCCCGCCGGCATCCCCATCCACCGCACAGCACTGGGCGCAGTGGCGCGGCCCGACGACCACCGGCGTCGCGCCAGGCGACGCTCCGACTCGTTGGGACGACAAGACGAACGTCACGTGGGCCACGCCGATTCCCGGGCGCGGCTTCTCGTCGCCCATCGTGTGGGGCGATCGCGTGTTCGTCACGACAGCGGTGCCGACGGGAACACCGGGCGCCGGTGCCGGCGGGCTGCGTGGCGGCGGGGGCAACGCCGACGCCAACCTCGAGCATCGGTTCGACGTGCTCGCCCTCGACCGCGTGACTGGTCGCGTCGTCTGGCAGCGCACGGCGGTCGTCGCGACGCCGCACGAGGGCTACCATCGGCAATACGGCAGCTTCGCCTCGAATACGCCGGTCACCGACGGCACGCGGGTGTGGGCGTCATTCGGCTCACGCGGGCTCTACTGCTACGACATGAACGGTACGCTCGTCTGGAAGCGGGACGCGGGCGTGCAGATGCGGATGCACATGCAGTTTGGCGAAGGCGCCCCGTTTCTGCTGCACGGCGACCGGTTGTTCCACACCTACGACCACCAGGGCGCCTCGTTCATGGTGGCGCTCGACAAGCACACGGGCAAGGAAGCGTGGCGGGTGCCGCGCGCCGAAATCTCCAACTGGTCGATGCCGGTGGTGGTCGAGCACGAGGGCCGCCAGCAGGTCGTCGTGAGCGCCACCCGAAAGACTCGCGCGTATGACTACGACACGGGGCGGCTCATCTGGGAGATCGAGGGCCTCGGGCTGAACACCATTCCGGCCCCGGTGCAGTTCGGCGACCTCGTCTTCGTGATGAGCGGGTTCAGGAATCCCAACCTGATGGCCGTCCGCCTGGGCCGCACGGGCGAGCTCACCGGCACCGACGCCGTCGTGTGGAGCACCACGCGAGGCACGTCCTACACCCCCTCCCCGGTGCTGCACGACGGCATGCTGTACGTGCTGACCGACACCGGCATGCTGAGCAACTTTGACGCGCGAACCGGGAAGCCGCACTATCAGCAGGTACGGCTGCCCAAGCCGTACAACTTCAAGGCCTCGCCCGTGGCGGCCGGAGGCAAGTTGTACCTCGCCACCGAGGAAGGTGACGTGGTGGTCGTCAAGCTCGGTGCCACGTTCGGGGTGGTGGCCACCAACGAACTTACCGACCAGTCGTTCGTGGCCACGCCGGCCGTGGCGGCGGGCGATCTCTTCCTTCGCAGCCGGACGACGCTCTACCGCGTCAGCGAACACTAATCCGTCGCGAGACTTGATGGACGTGCAGGCGGTGACCGTGCCCGGCGTCGGCGTGGCCCCACGTCGAGTGCACGGGAGAACTCCGCGCTGACCGCGCCGAATCGCACGATCGCATCGCACTCCTATCAAACGCCGGGCGGACAAATCAGGGGAATGGTTTCTCGTTTGTTTCGGCGATACACGCGAAAGTCTTCCCGGTCGACTGTGATGACGCTGTGGCGCGGGTAGAGTTCGCTCATCCTGATCAGGCAGAGGTCGGCCAGATCGGGTTTCCGATCCGCGAATCGCTTAGCCAGGGCGGCGAGTTGTGAAAGGTGATCGTCGCAGGCGAACGAGACCGTGACCAGGCCATTGGTCACCATCGCCAACGTCACTTCGACGCTCCGCAGATGAAACGCGGTTTCGGCAAGGACCGGTTCGCAGGTCAAGAACGGGTCAGTGGCGCGCGCCGCCAGACTCACCGCCCAGTCGTGATGAGCATCGGCGCGGGCCGCGAAGGCGACAAGGAAGCCCGTGTCGGCGATGCCCCTCACCGTTTCGAGAAACCCTTGCGCTTGGAAAGGTCGCGAGTGCCCTGAATCGAGCCGGCCAGCCGCATGAACGGCCGCGCCGATGCCGCCTTGGCTCTCTCGAGCTGCTCCCGAACGATCTGACCCCGCGGTACGCCCGTCTTCGCGGCTTCGTGTTCAAGCCATTTAGCCAGATCTTCCTGAAGCCGTACGGTAAGTGTATGACTCATACGCCAAAAGTGTAACACAACTGGAATTCACACGAGCGCGGCGAGACGAAGTAGAGGTTGTTCGCACCCCGGCCTCGCGGACGGGTGTCCGGTATCGGCGGGAACGGCAACCCTGAAGGGTTGCCTCCACGCGGCTAATTCAGTTGAATTGAGATGAGCTTCGACACGCCCGGCTCTTCCATCGTCACGCCGTACAGCCGATCGGCGATCTCCATGGTCTTACGGCTGTGCGTGATGATGATGAACTGGGTCTTGTCCATCATCGACTTCAGCATGTCGATGAACCGCCCGATGTTGGCATCGTCCAGCGGCGCGTCGATTTCGTCCAGTAGGCAGAACGGGCTCGGCTTGTAGCGGAAGATGGCGAACATCAGCGCGATCGCCGTCAGCGCCTTCTCACCACCGGACAGCAGCATGACGCTCTGCAGGCGCTTGCCGGGTGGCGAAGCGATGATGTCAATGCCGCTCTCGAGCGGGTCGTTGTCATCGAGCAGCGTGATGCCGGCCTTACCGCCGCCGAACAGGGTGGCGAAGGTGCCTTGGAAATTCTCGTTGATGGCGCTGAACGCCTCGCGGAAGCGCGCGTGGGTCGTCTCGTCGATCTTGCTGATCGCCTCGTTGGTCTGCGCGATCGAATCGATCAGGTCCTGGCGCTGGGTCGAGAGAAACAGGTGGCGTGCTTCGAGCTCGGTCGACTGCTCGATGGCCATCATGTTGACGGGCCCCATGCGGTCGATCTTCTCGCGCAGTTCGCTGATCGCTTCCTCCGCGGTCATGCGGACAGCGGGCCCGCCTTCGCTGCCGAAGGCAGCTTCCGCCTTCGCTGAAGCTCCGGCGGACAGGTCGGCGAGGTCTCGCCGTGGCTCCCCTGAATCCTGGGGAGCGTCGGCGGATGCGTCATCCTCTTCGTCCGGTTCGGCGGCTTCCGCCGCGCGAATGGCGCGCAGGTCGGGTTCGATCTGACCCGCGGCTTCCATTTCGGCGACCTGGTCGCGGATCTCATCAAGCGTGGCGTTGACCGAATCCATCGACTGTTGCGCGAGATGCGTCAGGTCGGATTCAGCTGTGGCGCGCTGCACGTCCACTTCAGCGGCCAGCGCGCGCAGGGCATCCACGGCGCGGCGGGCGTCGCGGATCACTTCTTCCTGCTTCTCGGTCGACTGCTTGATCGTCAAGGCGAGCTCGTCGGCGACGAGCATTTCCTCGCGCAAGCCTTGGAGCTTGCCGACGTCTTCGTCCATCAGGCGCTGGCCGTCGGCGATCGCGTTGATCAAGCGCTCCCGCTGCTCGCGCATCAGCGCCACGTCGCGGGTGCACGCCTGCACGCGGCGTTCGAGCTCAGCGGCGGCGTCTTCCATCCGGGCCACTTCGGCCAGGGCGGCGGCGCTGCGTTCCACGAGTCCGGCGTGGGCGGCGCGCGCTTCGCCGGCCTTCAGGCTCAGGCCCTCGGCCGTTTCGCGCGCTTCGTAAAGCCGGCGCTGCGCCTCAGCCAGTGCCTGGTCGGCTTCGACGCGTTGCTCGTTCAGCCGCGCGATCGACTCGCGGGCTTCGGCCTGCCGCGCATCAAGACCGGTTACTTCTTCGCGGACGCGGCTCACCTCGGTCCGCACCAGTTCGGTGCGCTGCTGCACACGGAACTCGTCTTCGGCCGCGCGCTGGCTCTGGCCTTCGACGCCGACAATTGCTTTTTCCTGGCGGTGGAATTCCGCGGACAGCCCGGCGATGGCGGCCGTCGCGTGAGCGATGGTCTGTTCGAAACCGGCGGTCTCGGCCAGCAGCTGTTCGAGCGCGATCTTCGAGGCGGCGAGCTTCTCGCGCAGTTCCTTGATCTCGCGCTTGGTCGCGAGAATGCCGCGCGACTCGGCCTTGTCGCCACCGGTCACCACGTGGCGGCCGCGGAACACGTCGCCTTCGATCGTCGCGACGGGATAAGGCACCGTCGGCGCAATGCGCGCCGCCGCTTCGAACGATTCAGCGATGATCGCGCCACCCATCACGGCCATCACGGCCTGCGGGAACGGACCGCCGATGCGGACCACGGACGTGAGCGTCACGGAGCCAGCGGGCGCACTTTCACCTTCGCCGAGGCTGGGGTGGACGGGAAAGTGCGCCCGTGCGTTCTCGCCAGACGGCGAGTACACGTCGACACCGTCGGGACGACCGACGATGAAACCGCAGCGGCCGGCGTTTTCCTGGCGGATCAACTTCAGCCCCGCGGACACGTGATCGAGGCGTGCGACGACCACGTGCTGCAGCAGGTCGCCGAGGCAGGCTTCAACGGCCCGCTCGTACTTTGGTTCCACGTCGAGGAAGTCGGCGAGCGCGCCCATCTGGCCAACCTTACCGTTGGCGTTAACCAGTACCATGCGCGCCGCGTCGGCAAAGCCGGATCGGTGCGTGTCGATCTCTTCGAGCGAGTGCAGGCGGGCCGTCATCGCGGCCACCTCGTGTTCGCGGGAGCGCACGTCGCGGGCGCGCCATTCGTGCTCGATGCGGGCGCTCGCCAACTCCGATTCGCGGGCGGCACGCGCGACCTTGGCGGCGTCGAGGCCGTCTTGCGCGCGGCGCAACGCCTCGGCCGCCATCTGCCGCTGCGCGCGGGCCTTCTCGAGCTCGGCGGCCAGCTCGCTCGCTTCCAGTTCCAGGCGACCCGACGTGGCCATGGCCCGTTCGCGCTGGGCGGCGGCGTTGTCGTGCGCGGCGTTGAGGGCGGTAATGGTGTTGAGCACGGCGTAGACGTCGCCACGCGCGCGCTCCACGTCTTGATCGAGTGCTTCGATGGCCTGCTGGGCCCGGGCGTACTCGTCGCCGGCGTCGGTCGCCGTCGCCGACGCTTCGTCGCGCGCGGCGGCGGCTTCGGCGGCAGCCAGGCGGCGGCCCTCGAGCGCCAGCTGTTCGGGCTCGCGGCGCGCCTCGAGCTGTTGCCGCTCGGCCTCGAGCTCATCGGCGCGCGCCCGCAGCATCTCGGCCTGCTGCGTATCGAGCGCGATCTGCTGCTGCCGGCGATTGATCTCGAGTTCGTGTACGTGCACGGTCTCGCGCGCGTTGGTGGCGGTCGCATCGGCAGAGGCCAGCTCGATGCGGATGCGGGCCAGGTCGTTCTCGACTTCCGCCAACCGGGCGGCGGCGGCGGTCTCGTTGGTGCGGGCGTCCTGCAGGCGCGTGCGCGCGGTCTCGATGGCGTCCGACAGCGTGCGATAGCGCCGCGCGAACAGCACCTTTTCCCACCGGCGCATCTCGTCACGCAGACGGCTATACCGGCGGGCCTTGGCGGCCTGCCGCTTCAGCGATCCGCGCTGCTTGTCGATTTCATAGACGATGTCGTCGAGGCGCGTGAGGTTCTGCTGCGCGGCTTCGAGCTTCAATTCGGCCGAGCGGCGGCGCGACTTGTACTTCGTGATCCCGGCCGCCTCTTCGATCAGCTGTCGCCGATCGGTGGAGCGCGAACTCAGGATCATCCCGATCTTGCCCTGCTCGATGATGGCGTAGGCCTTCTGGCCCAGGCCGGTATCCATCAGCAGTTCGTGGATGTCTTTCAGCCGGCACGACCGGCCGTCGATCAGGTATTCGCTTTCTCCCGATCGATACAGCCGGCGCGTCACTTCCACTTCGCGCGTGGTCTCGATGAGCTCGGCCAGCCCGGCATGATGGCCGTTGCCATTGCCCCTCGACTCGCTGTCGCTCGCTCGGGGCAAGCCGTTGACCGGAGCGTCCCCGCCCATCTCCTTCAAGAGGGACGGCGGGACGATGACGTTACCGAAACGGAGACGGACTTCGGCGGCGCCGGTGGGCTTTCGGGCATCGGAACCGTTGAAGATGACGTCTTCCATCTTGTCGCCGCGCAGGCTCTTGGCGCTTTGCTCGCCGAGTACCCACGTGAGCGCGTCGGCGACGTTGGACTTACCGCAGCCGTTGGGGCCGACAATGGCGGTGACGCCACGGTCGAATGCCAGCTCGGACCGGTCCGAGAAGGACTTAAAACCTGAGATTTCTAGGCGTTCGAGATGCATTACAGGATGTCTTGGAGGAAACGAGCGCAAGTCTAACAAGCCCTGCCGGTTGTGGCAAGGAGGAACGTACACCCCAATATTTAGGGGGGGTGCCCCTGGTCCGGCTAAAGCCGGACGCTACGCCGATGTGTCAGGGCTTGGCGGTGCGGTTGCGCGACAGCTCCTGAAGCTTTTCGGCTTCCGGGAACTTGGAGATGGCAAAACGGGCCTGCGGATCGACTGTGACCAGGCGCTGGCGGGCGGTGGCGATGTCGAACACCGACTCGTCGATGTTGTAGCGGATTATGGCGCGGATGAAGTCGATGTCTTTCGTCCAGCCGGCCTCTTCAATCTTCACGTTGCGGCCGGTCACAAACGCCCTAAAGTCGGCGACCATCGCTTCGTCGACCTCAAAGCCCTTGCGGACAATCTTGCGCGAGGGACCGGAGTGGCCGACGCGCGCGTCGCCTTCGGCGCTGAACTGTTCGGCGTAGCCGGCAAACAAGCCGCGTCCCTGCAACGCGCGGCCGAAGCGCGTGGGCGAGAAACCCTCGACCGGGCCGTCGAAGCGCAGGTCCGGCTCGATGCCGCCGCCCGAGAACACCTTGCGGCCTCCCGTCGTGTACTTCAACTGGTCTGGTGTCTTCGCGCGCTCGCTCTGATCCTTGAGCGTGTAAGTGAGGTACTCGTCGAAGGTGCCGTCCCACGGACGCTGAATCAGCCGGCCGCTCGGCGTGTAGTAGCGCGCGGTGGTGAGCGCGAGTCCGGCGCCGCCGCTGATCTTGTAGACCGACTGCACCAGCGCCTTGCCGAAGGTGGTCTCGCCGACCACCAGGGAGCGGTCGTAATCCTGCAGCGCGCCCGAGACGATCTCCGAGGCGCTGGCGCTGTTGCGGTTCACCAGCGTGATCATCGGGATGGTGGTGTACTTCGGCGTGTCGGTGGCGCGGTAATCAGAGTCGGAGTTGGCGACGCGGCCGCGCGTGTAGACCACCATCGAACCCTTGGGCACGAAACGGTTGGTGATGCGAATGGCCTGGTCGAGCTGTCCGCCCGGGTTGCTGCGCAGGTCGAAGACCAGCCGCTTCATGCCCTTCTTGGTGAGCGCCTCAAGCGCCAGGCCGAGGTCTTCGTCGGTGTGCTCCGCGAAATCAGTGACCCCCACGTAGCCGGTGGTCGCATCGATCATGAACGACGCCGAGAGGCTCGGGATGCTGACCTGGTCGCGCATCACGTTCATTTCGAGCAGGCGCTCGAAGCCCTTGCGGCGCACACCGATCTTGACGAACGTGCCCTTTGGCCCCTTCAGCTTGTTGACGGTCGCCTCGGTGGTCCAGCCCTTCGTGTTGGTGCCTTCGACGTCGGCAATCACGTCGCCGCGGCGAATGCCGTTGCTGAACGCCGGTGAGCCCTCAAATACGCGCACCGCGGTGATGTCGCCGTCGACCGACTGAATGGTGAGGCCGAGGCCGTAGTAGCGTCCCTCTTGCCGCTCGCGCATCTGCGCGTAGCTGCGTGGATCCATGAAACTCGAATGCGGATCCAGCGTTTGCAGCATGCCGTTGATGGCGCCGTAGACCATCCGGTCCGACTCCACCGGCTGGGCATACTGGGTTTGGATGGCACTGAGCGCCGCCGTAAAGGTGCGGTAATGCTCTGGCACCGTGTTGGCGGTGGCCTGCGCACCCTTCCCGTAGACGCCGCCAACGACCGCGGAGACCACGATGGCGAGAAGAGCGGCAACGACGGCGCGGTAACGCATAGGGCGATGCTAGCTGACTACCCGGGTGTCCGCAAGGATTCCCGGTGGGGGTATACTCCTGATTGGACGTTTGGGCCCCGGAAAGGGCCGTCCCAAGTCTTAGCAAGGGAGTTCTTCTATGTTTGGTTCTATCGGAATGCCCGAGCTCATCATCATCCTGGTGATCGCGCTCATTATTTTTGGTCCCAGAAAGCTCCCGGAACTGGGCAAGTCACTCGGCCGCAGCTTGAACGAGTTCAAGAAGGCGTCCACCGACCTCCAGAACACGCTGGAACAGGAAATCAAGATCGAGGAGCAGAAAGAGGCGGCCGCCAAGGCGCCGGCGCCCGGCGCCGAGGTGATGCCGAACCACGACGAGGACAACGCACCGCCTCGCGAAACGGTTTCTCGCAGCTAGGGCCGCAGATTAGGCACCGATTAGACACAGACTGCCTCTTGGACTAAGCCGTGGCGCTCGTTCCCTTTCCTAGCCAACGTCAAGACGACGACCCGCGACACCTGTCGGCTCAGGCGGCGAGCACCTCGCCGTTCGACGAGCCCGAGGAGCCGGCCGAGGGCCGCATGACGTTCCTCGAGCACCTCGACGAACTGCGCAAGCGCATCACGCACGCCGTCGGCGCGCTGTTCATTGGCTTCATCGTCGCGCTCGCCTTCATCAATCAGGTCGTCGCCTTTGTTTATCAACGGCTGACTACCGATATTCCCGGCGGGCATCTGATTTACACCGAGCCCGGTGAAGCGTTTGTGCTGATGCTGAAGATCGCCGCGCTCTGCGGCGTGCTCGTTGCATCGCCCTACATCATGTGGCAGGTGTGGCTCTTCATCGCGCCAGGCCTGTACTCGAAGGAGAAAAAGCTCGCCATTCCCTTCGTGGTGGCCTCGTCGTCGCTATTCATCGGCGGTGCCGCGTTCGCCCACTACGTGGTCTTTCCCGCCGCCTGGAAATTCTTCGCCTCGTTCTCGAATGACTTCATCACGTTCACGCCGCGCATGGAGCCCGTCTTCGGGTTGTACGTCAAGCTGTTGCTTGGGCTGGGCCTCGTGTTCCAGATGCCCATGTTGATGTTCGTGCTGGCGCGACTGGGCATCGTGTCGGCGGGGTTCCTCGCGAAGAACTTCAAGTACGCCGTGTTGTTGATCTTAGTCGTTGCCGCCGTGATTACGCCCGACAGCAGCCCGGTCAGCCAGGTGCTGGTCGCCGGCCCAATGGTCGGGCTCTACATAATCGGCATCGGCGTCGCGTGGGCCTTCGGAAAATCCAAAAAACCAGATCAAGATAGCGAATAGACCCTAAAGCCTAAGGTACGTTTGACTTCCGGGTTTTTCGGCTCTAGACTGTGCGTATGAAAATCATTCGCCATTTGGCGTTTGGCTTAATGCTGTCTGTCATGGCTGCGAGCGGAGCTTGGGCGCAGGATACCCGGCCCGGCAGTAGCACGATCTTTGGCGACACCGGACTCTGGTTCGTGCCCACCGGCGAAACGTTGACCAAGGGGCAATGGAGCGGCAGCATTGGCCGGGTCAACTTCGACCGGAGCGAGGGCTTCAGCGACATCAGCGACATCGGTGGCATGTTCGGCTTCGGTGTCACCAACCGCGTAGAGCTGTTCGGCACGATGGGCTTCCGCCGCATCGATGCGGACCTTGTGCCGGTGGCCCGCAACGGTCAATCCCAGGATTACCTGATTAACAAGGGCTGGAGCACGGGCATCGGCGACCTCACGGTGGGTGCCAAGTTCAACCTGATGTCGCAGGCGGCCAACAACGGCTACGCCGCCGCGCTACGCGTCTCGGTGAAGGTGCCGACCGCCAGCGCGGACGATGGCCTCGGCACCGGCAAGCCCGACTTCCAGTTCGACCTGATCGGGTCGCGTGAATACAACCAGCGCGTCGAACTCACCGCGGCCGCCGGCATCAAGGTACGCGGCCAGCCCGAAGGCTACAACCTCACACAGGGCTTCAAGTGGGGCATCGGCGCAGGCTTCCCCAGCCGCTCGAAGTTCAAGGCCATTGCTGAAATGCACGGCGAGGCATTGTTCAACCAGAAGCAGAAGTACACCGGGCCGTCGCTCGCCTCGATCGGCATGCCGTCGGAATGGGATCCGGATGCCACGCGCGACCTGTTCGGCGGGTTCCAATACAGCGCCAACGGCTTCTATTTCGGGACCGGCGTGAGCTACGCGGCATCGTATGGCCGGCACCGCCGCGACTTCGTCGTTTCGGAAGACAGCGACTTCGATCGCCTCGGCCTCCAGGTTCGCCTTGGCTACTACCCGGGCGTCCGTAACTTCGCACCACCGGCCGCGACCGTGCAGCCTTCCGCGCCGACCGCGCCGCCGATGCCGGCCAATCGCCCTCCCACGGTGAAGGCGCGCTGCGAACCGTGCACCGTGGAAGTGGGCCGCCAGCTCACCGCCTCCGCCGACGCGCAGGACCCGGATGGCGACACCCTGCGTTACCGCTGGTCGAGCCCCACCGGCTCGTTCGGCAACGCCGCCGACCGCCAGACGCCCTGGACCGCTCCCGGCCAGGTTGGCGCCGTGCCGATCACCGTGACCGTGGATGATGGCAAGGGCATGACGGCCACCGACACCATTACGGTGCAGGTCATCGCGCCGGCCGCCAAGAAGCAGTTCGTCTTCGAAGACGTGCACTTCGACTTCGACCGCTACACCCTGCGCGCCGAAGCGACGCGGCTTCTGGATGAAGCCGTCAAGGCGATGAGCGAAGACCCGAACCTGCGCATCACCGTCGAAGGCCACACCTGCAACATCGGTACGACCGAATACAACCTGGCCCTCGGCGAACGCCGTTCCAACGCGGTGCGCGAGTATCTCGCCAGCCGCGGTGTGGCAGCGGCCCGGCTCCAGAACGTGAGCTACGGCGAAGAGCGTCCGAAGCACGACAACAGCCGCGAAGAGACCCGGCGCCTCAACCGCCGCGCGGCTCTGACGATTCGAATGCAGTAACAGAATTACTAAGACAACAGAAAAGGGCGGGATGCCTCGATGGCCTCCCGCCCTTTTTTTTGCTCGAGAGAAGCGGCTGGGTGTCTACGCGTCGATGAGGACGCTGAAGCCGCCCATGCTCATGCGCTGGTCGTCGAACGGCATCGCCCCCGGCGCCATCATGGCCTGCAGACGGGGATCCTTCATCACCTTCTTGTTCACGGCGTCACGGTGGGCCCGAGACTTATAGATGATCCACGAGAACACCACCACCTCCCCAGCCTTCAGCTTGGTGAGCTTGGGAAATGGCAGCCCGAACTTCTGGTTGAGATCGTCGCCGACGCACTCGACGTAGTCCAGTGCGCCGTGCTCCTTCCAGACCCTGGCTGCTTTGCGCGACAGGGTGCGGTACTCGCCGAGCCGCTTCTTCGGGACAACGAGCAGAAAACCGTCAACGTATCGGGGCATCTCTCACTCCACTGTGGCCTGTGGCGTCCGCCTTCAGGCGGACCTCGTTCCTAGTACGCCTTCGCGAACCAGGCACTGACCTTCCCGGGCTTGCCGCACTTGATGCAGGGCTTGCCTGGCGCCTGATCGTCGCCAAGTGGAATGTTGCGAATGGTCGCCTGCGTCTCGGCCTTGATGCCGGCTTCGCACTGCGCCTCTTCGCACCAGGGCGCGATCACGAAACCGGGGCGGCCTGCCATGGCAGCCTTCAGTTCGTCGTAACTGTCGACCCTGGTGGTGTGGTCCTCGCGGAACGCGCGCGCCCGATCGAGCAGGTTCTTCTGGATCTCGGCCAGGAGCGCCGTGATCGCATCGGCCAGACCGTCCATCGGAATCGACGCCTTCACGCGCGTGTCGCGGCGCGCCGCAAAGACCGACGACTTCTCGATGTCCTTGGGGCCGATCTCGAGGCGCAGCGGCACGCCACGCATCTCGTACTCCGAGAACTTCCAACCTGGCGTCTGGCTTTCGTCAGCATCCAGCTTCACGCGAATGCCGGCCGCTCGCAACGTGGCGGCAATCTCTTCGCACTTGGGCAGCACCGTCTCTTTCCAGGTGCCACGGGGAATCGGCACGATCACCACCTGAACCGGCGCCACGGCCGGCGGCAGGATCAGGCCGCTGTCGTCGCCGTGCGTCATGATCACGCCGCCGATCAGCCGCGTCGAGACGCCCCAGGACGTGGTCCACGCATGCTGCAAGGTCTTGTCGCGGCCCTGGAACTGAATCTCGAACGCCTTGGCGAAGTTCTGGCCGAGGTTGTGCGACGTGCCGGCTTGCAGCGCGCGGCCATCGCCCATCAGGGCCTCGATCGAATAGGTCTTCGACGCGCCGGCGAACTTCTCGCTGTCGCTCTTCTGGCCGTCGACCACCGGCATCGCCAGGACGTTCTCCGCGAACTCCTTGTAGAGGCCGAGAATCTTCATGGTCTCTTCCTGCGCCTCGTCCGCGGTCTCGTGAGCCGTGTGCCCTTCCTGCCACAGGAATTCGGTCGTGCGCAGGAACGGACGGGTGACTTTTTCCCAGCGCACGACGTTCGCCCACTGGTTGATCAGCACCGGCAGGTCGCGCCACGACTGGATCCACTTCTGGTACATCACGCCGACGATGGTCTCGGAGGTCGGACGGATGACGAGCTTCTCTTCCAGTTCCTCACCGCCGCCATGGGTCACGTAGGCGACCTGCGGCGCGAAGCCCTCGACGTGCTGCGCTTCCTTCAGCAGCAGGCTCTCGGGAATCAGCAGCGGGAAGTACGCGTTGACGTGGCCGGTCGCCTTGAAGCGCTGGTCGAGTTGCTGCTGGATCAATTCCCAGATGGCATAGCCGTACGGCCGGATCACCATGAAGCCCTTGACCGGCGAGTAGTCGGCCAGTTCGGCTTTGCGAACGACATCGAGGTACCACTTCGAGAAATCGACCGACTGCTTGGTAATTTCCGTCACGAAGGCTTCGTCTTGATTAGGTTTCGCGGCCATGGCCTACATCTATGTGGTGTCCGGCTTCAGCCGGACCGCTCGGGTTTCTGTCGCCGATATGAACCTTAAAGTTTACGTCATCTCGGGCCGGGAAGTCGGCGCGGGCATGACCGCCCCTGGTTTCTTCCCGTCGCAAGGCGGCGCGCGCCATCAGCCTGCCGACCGTCACGATCGACGCGAGGCGCCAGTCGGCAGCGGACAAGCCGCCCGCCTCGATGCCCGGCGCCACCGCGGCGTACCACGCATCGAGCTGCTGGTTCGCGGCTTCCAGTGAGGCGCGCTCGCGCGTCAGCCCGACAGCGTTCCACATCAACGCTCGCACCGAGTCTCCGGTTGGCCCGCCTTCGCCCGCCCGACCTTGCGCGGGCTTCGGCGCGGGCGCCTCGACCACGGTTTCGGCGAGCTGTCCTGGCTCGGGTGGCAACAACATGGCCTGCGCCGCACGGGCACCAAACACGAGTCCTTCGAGCAGCGAGTTGCTCGCCAGCCGATTCGCGCCATGCACGCCCGTACACGCCACCTCCCCCGCCGCCAGCAGCCCCGCCATCGTCGTGCGGCCCCAGAGGTCTGTTTCGACGCCGCCCATCACGTAATGCGCGGCAGGACCCACCGGAACGCGGTCGGTCGCGAGGTCGAAGCCAGCTTCGCGGCACGCCGCGGCAATGGTCGGAAAGCGGCTGCGAACCCACGCCGGATCGAGGTGTTGCATCGACAGGAACACCGGCTCGCCGGTACGCTGTTGTTCGCGCACGATCGCGCGCGACACCAGGTCGCGCGACGCCAGTTCCCCGGCCGCCTCGTAGCGAGTCATGAACCGTTCACCGGCAGCGTTCAACAGAAAGGCCCCCTCGCCACGCATGGCTTCCGAGAGCAGGAACCGGGGCGCGCCTGGCGCGCTGAGCGCCGTCGGGTGGAACTGAACAAACTCGAGGTCAGCGACCCGGGCGCCGCAGTGCCAGGCCAGGGTGACGCCATCACCGGTGGCGATCGACGGGTTGGTGGTCTCCCCGAACACCTGCCCGGCGCCGCCGGTGGCAATCAGCACGGCGGCGGCTTCCACGGTGTGGGTGCCGCGTTCATCCTCATACGCGGCGCCGGCGCACTTGCCCTGCCGAACCAGCAGGCGGGTGACGCGGGCGTTGCGCTCCACGCGCACGCGCGACTGCTCGGCCGCCTGGTTCCACAGGGCGCGGCCAATTTCACGGCCGGTCGCGTCGGCCGCGTGCATCACGCGGCGCAGGCCATGCGCGCCTTCCCGGCCGAACGAAAGCTCGCCGGACGGTTCGCGATCGAAGCGCGCGCCAGTCGCAACCAGCTCGCGGGTGTACTTCACGCCGTCTTCAACCAGCACGCGAACCGCCGGCTCCACGCACAGCCCATCACCGGCCGCGATGGTGTCGGCCGCAGGCAGATCCGGCGAGTCGCCGGGACCAAGCGCGGCGGCGATGCCGCCCTGCGCGTAGCCGGTGTTGCTCTCGGTGGGATCGGCCTTGGTGAGAATGAGGACGTCACCGGCCAACGCCAGATCGGCGGCCGCGCGCAGTCCCGCGATGCCGCTGCCAATCACCAGAAAGTCCGAACGCCGCTGCACCGGGCGATCGTATCAGTGGATGGCACGGCGTGGCTTGCTTGCCCGCCGTAGCCTTCGGCGAAGGCGGGGGGCTTGGTGCTATTCTAGCCACCGACATGCCGCCCACCCGCATAGGAGTGACCGCCGCCGCGGGCGCTTATTCCGTTCTGGTCGGCGAACGCACGATCGACACATTGGCCCGCGAGTTGGACGATGCCCGCCTGGGTCCTCGCCGGATCATCGTGTCGAGTCCTCGCGTGTGGGATTTTCATGGACCGCGCTTCCGCAAGGCCGGCGCCGAGCGCACGCCCGTGCTGGTGGAAGACGGCGAGCGCCACAAGAATCTCACCACCGTGTCGCGTGTGCACGACGCGCTGGTCAAGGCCAAGGCCGATCGTTCGACGGTGGTGATTGCCGTTGGCGGTGGCGTCATCGGCGACCTGGTGGGATTTGCGGCCGCCACTTACCTTCGCGGCATTCGTGTGGTTCACGTGCCGACCACGCTGCTGGCGCAGGTCGACAGCGCCATCGGCGGCAAGACTGGCGTCAACCATGCGCTGGGCAAGAACTTGATTGGCTCGTTCCACGCCCCAAGCCTGGTGGTGGCCGACCCCACGGTGCTCGACACCCTGCCGCGCCGCGAGTTCCGCGCCGGTCTCTATGAAGTGATCAAGTACGGCGTGATCACAGAGCCGGCATTGCTCGATCGCGTGCGGTCGACGCTGCCGGCGATCTTTGCGCGAGACCCCGTGGCCGTGGCTCCCCTGGTGGCGGCGTCCTGCCGCATCAAGGCCCACGTGGTGTCGGCCGACGAGCGGGAATCAGGGCTGCGGCGCATCCTGAACTTCGGCCACACGGTGGGCCACGCACTTGAAGCGGCGACCAACTACAAACGCTTCCGGCACGGCGAAGCGGTCGGCTACGGCATGCTGGCGGCGCTCTCGATCGGAGTCGCACGCGGGGTCACACCGGCATCGCTCTACGATGAGGTGCTTGACCTGATTACTCACCTGGGACCGCTGCCGCCGGTCTCGGACATCTCGTCGAAAGAGGCGCTGGCCGCCATCGGCCGCGACAAGAAGGTGGTGGCCGGAACGCTGCACTTCGTGGCCGCAACCAAGCGCGGCGAAACGACGACGCTGACGGACGTGAGTGCAAAAGAGATCAGGACCGTACTTAAACAGCTCGGGCTACGCGCGTGAAGGTCGGGCTAAAGCCCGACGCTACAGGTGATACTGGCGCAGCTTCACTTCGAGCGACTTGAAGTTGATCTGAAGCAGATCGGCGGCGCGGCCGCGGTCGCCGCCGGCGTCGTGCAACGCCTGCTGAATCTTCCGCCGCTCGGTTTCAGCCACGGTTCGCGCGGTCGCTTCGGCGAGGCTGCCACTGAGGTCGATGCGCTCCCACGGATCGATCGACGAACCACTCTTTGGCACTGGCGACAAACTGAGGTGTCGCGGCAACAGCGTGTCGCCGTCGGCCAGGATCACGGCGCGCTCGATCGCGTTCTGCAGCTCGCGGATGTTGCCGGGCCACGAGTGCGCCATCAATTCAGCGACGGCCTCTGGCGACAGCGTCATCTTCTTGCCCACATCCCGGCACACCCGCTCGACGAAGTGGTGCGCCAGCTTCGGGATGTCCTCGCGCCGGTCGCGTAGCGCCGGCACCTCCACCGGGAACACCGACAGGCGGAAGTAGAGATCCTCGCGAAACTGCCGGGCCGCCACCGCCTGCCGCAACCCACGGTTGGTGGCGGCGACAATGCGCACGTCGAGCTGGATCGAAGCGCCGCCGCCCA
This sequence comes from Acidobacteriota bacterium, assembly GCA_009694735.1. GTDB lineage: Bacteria > Acidobacteriota > Vicinamibacteria > Vicinamibacterales > UBA2999 > 12-FULL-67-14b. The sequence continues at coordinate 27,466 of SHUG01000006.1, forward strand.
GCCGTTCGATCTTGTGTGTTTCAATCGCGCGCAGCATCTTGCCCTGCACGGTCATCGGCATCTCGCCGATTTCGTCGAGAAAGAGGGTGCCGCGCTGCGCCAGTTCAAAGCGCCCGAGCTTGCGCTGGTTCGCGCCGGTAAAGGCGCCCCGCTCGTAGCCAAACAGCTCGGCCTCGAGCAATGTGTCGGGGATGGCCGCGCAGTTAATGGCGACAAACGGGCCCGCCGATCGCGGACTGCGATCGTGCAGCGCCCGCGCGCAGAGCTCCTTGCCGGTGCCGCTCTCCCCCTCCAGCAGCACCGTGGTGTCACTGTTGGCGGCGCGGCCGATGGCGGTCATCGCCAGGCGCAGGGCCGGCGAGTCGCCGATGATGTGCGGCCCGCCGCGCCGGGCCGCGGCCTCTTCCTTGAGCAGCCGGTACTCATTCAGCAGGCGGCGCTGCGCAAGCGCGCGTTCCACCAGCAACAGCAGATGATCGGGATCGACGGGCTTGGCCAGAAAGTCCAGCGCCCCCTGCTTCATGGCGGACACGGCGTCCTGGATGCTGCCGTGGGCGGTCATGACGATGACCGGCAGCTCGGGGTCGGCCTCTTTCGCCGCGCGCAGCACCCCAAGGCCGTCGCCAATCGGCAGGCGCAGGTCCGACAGCACGACCGCCGGCTGGGAATCGCGGAGGGCGGCGACGGCTTCGGGCTCGTCGCGCGCCTCGATCACGGCGTGGCCCTGCGCTTCGAGCGCCAGGCGCAGCATGGCGCGCAGCGAGTCTTTGTCCTCAACGAGCAGGATCGACGCCGCCGTCTCGGCGGCACGCGCGCTCACGCGCCCGGTCGCAGCCAGCCCGAGGGTACCCCGGCACGGCGCGCCTCATCCTCGATGGCCGCAATCTCCTTTTGCTGCGTCTCCATCTCCTTCTTGACTCGGTCGAGTTCAGCGAGCGCCGCCTTGCGGTCGGTCTCGATCTTCGCACGCTGGGCCGGGTCGTCGCGGTTCACGAAGTCCGTCGTCAGTGCGTTGATGCGGCTCTGCAGCGACTCGGCAAACAGCCGCGACCGTTCGATCGCGGTTTGCGCGGCGATCATCCTGCCGCTCCAGTAGGCCTGATCCCGCGCGGCCGGCTTGGCCACCGGAACAGTGCCGCCCGGCAGGTCGACGGCGGGTACCGTGGTGGAGGGCGGCGCGGGCGTGGCAGGCGTGGCCGGCGCTGGGGGTGCGGCTGACCGGTTGTCGCCTTTCAAATTGCCGTTGGTGTAGACCTTGGCGGGCTTGCGAACGCCCTTGCGCCGCGCTTCCTCAGCCTTCGCCACGTCGACCAGCGTGGGCGCTGCCGGGGTCTGCCCCCGGACCGCCGTCACCGCCGGTCCGATCAGGATGCTGGCGAGCAGGATCGCGATTGCGCGTGTCATGTTCTTAGTATCGGTCGGATGGCCGACTTCCCCCTGCCGCGATCGTACGACTCGCGTCGCGGCGGGTCAAGGAACCAGCTGACGCGCTTCCTGCCACGATTGCACACGAATACCGGGCTGGCACAGTTCCTCGCCGTTGGCGTCGAAGCACACCCGGGCCAGCTCAGCCTCAATCGCGTGGCGCGACCCGAGCGGACCAAATGCCGCGGCCCGCACGCGCAGCACGCCTCGCCCCGCCTCTTCGCCATCAGCCAGCGGATCGCCATCCCGCTCGCGCGTGTCGTCGGCGATCCAGACCGCGACATAACACGGCGTTGGCCGCGCCACCTCCGTGACGTTCTCGAACGGGCTGTAGGCATACAACCGCCACCTCGGGTTATTCACGCCCCAGGGACGCTCATCAGTGTTGGCCTCCATTTGTGCCACCGTGCACGGCGTCTGCTTGCCGCAGTTGAGCGCGTTGGTTTCGGCGGTGAGATTCACGGTGCCGCCGCCGGGAATGCCGCGGACGCCGATCGGCACGCCGTCTGAGAAGCTGGCTTGCTCCAGGCCTGCGAGCGCGGCGTTCCAGTCGGCGCGCGACAACTCATGCGCGGCCAGCTCGATGCCGGCATCCGCCGCGTAGAGCATGGCCACCGATCCCCTGGTGTTGCCCGTCGCCAGGCGATCCATGAACACCATCACCGCCAGGCCGAGGCCGATGGCCGACAGGAAGCTGGTGACGAGCAGGGCGAGAATGAGCGCGATGCCGCGTTGGCTGGTCATGACGGGTTCCTCAGGGAGATGGACAGGTGACGGATCCGATCGGGAATGCGGCGCCCAGGGTTGGCCGACCGCGCACCCAGCCGCACGGCAATGTCCAGGCGCTTGATCACGCCGGCCGGCCGCCACGGCTCGATGCTCAGCTCCGGGACGTTGTCGACAATGGGCTGAACCGCGCCGGCGGCGGTTTCACGGGCGAGGGTCAACGAGCCATCGGCCTGTTCGTCCAGGTAGTAGCGGTCGGCCGAGACCGCGAACATCGCCGACTCGCGCGGGTACGCGCGGCTCAACGGACGAGACGGAGACAAGGAATTCGCGCCCTTGCTGGTCGACGCGATCGTGAACACGTCGACGCGGCCATCGGCATCCACGAGTGCCGCCACCACTCCCTTCGAGAAGCCGCACACCTCGCCGGACGAAGGGCAGTTCACGCCGGGCTGCAGGCGCAGCGAACCAAACGGCCCGGCCTGATCGGCGTCGAGCACGCCACGGCCCAATCCCACCACCGCCAGCACGCGAAACGCGTGAAACCGCGCGCCGTCTTCATCCGGCTCGAGTAACTTGATTGCCGGCACGGCCTCCCCCGCCGTCCCATCGTCGCGGGTCGCCGTGAGCCGCGCCGCTGAGCGAAGCGCCCGCGTGAGCACGTCGACGACGGTGCGTTCGCGCTGCAGCAGGTCCAAGACCTCCGGTGTGGAATCGAATGCTGCCCGCGCTTGTGGCGCAACCGCGGCGATGGCGCCGGAGAGCAACGCGCAGACGGTCAGCGCCACCAGCAACTCGACCAGCGAAAACCCCGCGGTGGATGAGCAGAATATGGCGTCCGGCTTCTTGACCGCCGACCTGTCCGCCGTAGCCTTGGCGCAGGCCGAAGCCCTGGCGGAGGTGGTCAGCCGGACTTTTCCCGTCGTCATGGCTGCCTCGCCCGCACTGTGGCCAGGCAGGCATCGGCGGTCTGTGGCGTGAGGTCGTCAGCGGGCCAACGAAACACGCACACTTCGATCGCGATTGCTTCCGGCACGAAAGAGTCAATCGGCGTCACGCGCCAACGCCTGGTGAACGCAGCGCCGTGCGCGGCGACGTTGATATCGACAACTGCGCCGGCGGCGTTGACGAAGTCGACAAAGCCAGGCGTGTCGTCGTTGAGGCTCTGCGCCGCCGTGGAAGCAAGCCCCGGATCGGTTACGGGCCCGCCGACCGGGCCATAGCCGAACGGGAGAGACCGAAGCACTTCGATCTGGTCTTGCGCCGCGATCAGCGCCGCACCGTGCGAGCCAGTGTCTCGCGTGGAGCGTACGCCGAGCGCGAACAGTTGCGCGATGCCGGCGAGCGCGGTGACGAGGACGCCAGTGGCGACCACGGTTTCGATCAACGTAAAACCATCGTTTGGGGAGTTGGGGATGCGCTGCATGCCCCGGAAGGTGCAATCGGCCTGCCCCGTCTTGAATCGCGGGCATTGCGCGATTACTCGCGTAATTCGCTGTGGGTGCGGATGGCACGAAGTGTGTGGCGATCAGTTTCTGATCGCCGTGCGGCGCGCCGCCGACGCAATTTCTAGGATACCGGGCGAATCGGCAAGCGGACTTGAAACCGCGCGCCACCAGCGGGACTGCTCGCCGCGACCACCACGCCGTTGTGAGACACGATTACTTTCTGGACGATCGCGAGCCCCAGTCCCGTGCCCGCCGCCTTGGTGGTGGCAAACGGCTGGAACAGGCGGCTGACCGCGGCCGGCGAGAGGCCCGGGCCATTGTCGTCCACTGTCACATAGACATCGCCGCCCTTGACATCGCCGCTCACCACGATTGCCGGCGCGGTGTGGCCACCCGCGCATGCTTCCAGGCTGTTGCGCAGCAAGTTGCTGAACGCTTGCCGCAGCAGCACATCGTCTCCGTTCACGGTGCCGAACGTGCCCTCGAACGTCGTCACCGCGGCCGCGCCGGGCAGGTCGTGAATAGCTCGCAAGACGATGGCGCGCAGGTCGACGGGGGCCATGACGAACTGCTCGGGCTTGGCGAAGCGCAGGAAGTTGGTGACTACCTCCCCAAGCGCGGTGGTCTCGGCGCGAATCCCGTTCACGTAGGTGCGGGCCGGCTCGGGCAACGCTGCCGGGTCGAGCAGGCGGCCGTAGCCGTGGATGGTGGCCAGGCCGTTGCGGAACTCGTGTGCGAGACCCGCGGTCAGCTCGCCGAGCCGCGCGAGGGCCTCCTTCAAGCGAAGCCGCTCCTCGAGCTCAACGACCGCCGTCAGATCGGTGAACAGGCAGACGACGGCCTGCATGGCGCCATCGGCAGCGGTGATGTGCGACACGGTCACGCCCAGGTGAGACGGCTTGCCTCCGCCCTCGAGCGTCACGGTGCGACGAACGATCGGCGCGCTCGTTTGCAGTGCCTCGCCAATGACCTCGGCAAGCGCCGGCACGCTGCGCAGTATGTCGGCCACCGGTCCGGTGCCAGCCTCGGCGTCGAGACCGAGAATGCGCCGGGCCGCGGGATTCATCGTCCGCACCTCGCCCGTGCGATCGACGACGACCATGCCTGAAGTGAGGCCGGCGACGATTTGACCGGCCAGCCGTTCCGAGGCCTCGGCCCGCGCCGCCATCTGGCGCTCTTGCGCCTTCAGCTTGGCGACCGCTTCCTGCAGCGCCATCGACAGCATGGCGCTGTCGCCGCGGTCGCCCTTGCTCGCGCGCTTGCGGCCGCTGGCCGCCCGCACCACCATCACCACCACCACGATCAGCAGGAAGCCGATCGTGAGGGCGAGGATGAGCAACGCCGGTCCGGCGAAAGTCAAATCGCTCACAGCGAGAAGAACCCCGCGTACCAGGCCATCAACGGATCGCCCACCAGCATGGCCGCGAGGGCGCAGACGGCGAGAAACGTGCCGAACGGCAACGCCAGCTTCATGCCGCCGCGCTGCGCCGCGATCAGCGCCAGCCCGATGGCGGCTCCTGAGAACGACGACAGCACCAGCGTGACCAACACGGCCTTCCACCCAAGGAACGCGCCGATCATGGCCAGCATCTTCACGTCGCCCATGCCAAGGCCCTCTTCACGACGCACCAGGTAATACGCCCCGGCAATGCCGTAGAGCACGCCGGCGCCGAGCGCCGCGCCGATCAACGCATCCTGCCAGCCGGGCGGCGCGATGAAACTGAACATCAGTCCGATCACGATGCCAGGCAACGTGATCGCGTTGGGCAGGATCTGATGCTCGAGGTCAATGCCAAACAGCGCGACGAGAATGGCGACCAGGATCAGGCGGCTGACGAGGAGCGGCCCCGCCGGCGTCAGCCACACCACAAGCACGAACAACAAGGCCGTGATGATCTCGACGATCGGGTATTGGGCGGAGATTGGGGCGCGACATTGGCGACAGCGTCCGCCGAGGAACGCCCAGCTGAGCACCGGCACGTTGTCGTACCAGCGCAGCTGGTAGCCGCATTTGGTGCAGCGCGATCCTGGTGACACGAGCGACTGCCCCAGAGGCAGGCGGTAGATCACCACGTTCAGGAAGCTGCCGACGCACAGCCCCATCACCAGCGCATAGAACATCACCACGGCATCGATCATGGCGCCGGCGGGCCGCCGCGCCCGGGCCACGGCAGCGGAAAGAGTGCCGAGCCGCGGGAGACATCCACGCGCCCGGTGGCCGGGTCAAGCTCGAACGGCACGCCGGTCGAGTCCACGGGTGTGCCGCGCAGCCGCTCACCCACGATCAGATCTCGCCAGTCGCGTGCCGGGCGCCCTTCGCGGGTGGTGAAGCGCTGCGATAACCGGTTGAGCTCGTCGACCACGTCCATGGCATGAAGTTGCTGCAGGCGGTGCTGCGCGTTGCGCCGGATCCACTCGATCTCGCTCTCACCGAGTTGGCTCCACAACAACCGCGACGACTGCCGGTCACCACCCTGGGCCAGGGTGGTCGCGGCGAGCGGGGCGAGCCAGGACGGCGCACCCGGCAGCTGGCCGCCCTTCGCGAACCAGTGAGCGGCAGCCTTGTAGTCCTCCAGCCACCAGTAATACACGAAGCCGATATCGTGCGCGTACTCCCACGCCGTGGGCGTTGCGGCGAGACCGCGCTGCAACAGGGCGACCGCGAGATCAGGCCGGCCCGGCCCATTCGGATACGCCTCGGTCAGGAAGATGGCGCCAAAGCGGTACGCCACCTTGAACTTGGGGTCGAGGGTGGTCACGAAGGTCAGCAGCGGATCGAGCAGGCTGAAATCACGGCCGTTGAGGGCCGAGCGCCGCTTGCCGCCGTAATAGACCACCGCGCGAATCCAGTAGGTATCGGCCACCACGTTCTGAAAGCCAAGCGACAGGCGCTGCAGCAGACTGCCCGACTGAAACCACAGCACCGGCGTCGCCGGCTCGTAGGGTTGCCAACCGCGATCTCTCACCACCTGCACGCCGATCGAGATCACCAGCAGGGCCGCCACCGCGACGACCAGCCGCCGGCTCGAAGGCCTCGGGCTCGACGCGCTGGCAAGGGCACCTGACATGGCCACGACTACTTGAAATCGCGGCGGCGGAAAATCGCCACGGCCGCGACGAGCAGCGCGGCAATGTAGACCGCCGCGTAGAGCAGGGTGAAGCCGAGATGCGAAGCCAACACCGGCATGCCGTAGACCACTTCGGCCCTCACGTTGAACGGCGCCAGGTTGGGTAGCAGGTAGTACAGGGTCCGTGCGATCCAGGCCACGGCCGGCTGATCTACCACCTGTTCAAACTGGCGGAGGTCACCATTGAAGTGACCGGCCACCCACAGGCCGAGCGTGAGCATGGCCGACAGCAGCGGGCTGGAGAAGCTGGAGAAGAACAGCGCGACCGCGGTCACCAGCGCCAGTTCGCCCATGATCAACACAATCGCGGCCAGCTGCCGCGGATCGAGCGCCGGCGCCGCCCAACTGGCGCGCACGGCGGCCGTCGCCGTGCTGTCCATGTAGAGCAGCACGGCGTAATAGGCCAGCGTCATCACCGACAGGTTCACGACCAGCGTCGTCAATAACCCAAGGTACTTGCCGAGGATGAACTGCGCGCGCGTCACCGGCTTGGTGAGCAGGCCATGGACACTCTTGCGCTCGACCTCTTTTGACACCAGGCCGATGCCGATGAACACGGCAATGCCGAGGCCGAAGATCGACATCGCGGCGAGGCCCAGGTCCTTGATGATCTTGAGGTCCTGGCCCGCGGTCAGTTCGCCGATCAAGAACGACGCCGCGATCATCAGGACCGCGAACACCACCATGGTGTAGGGCACGCGGTCGCGCACCGATTCCTTGAAGGCGGCGCCGGCGACAATCCAGATCGTCCTCACGCGCCAACCCCACGGGCATCGCGGGCCGCGGTTGAGGCGACCACCTGCACAAAATAGTCTTCGAGAGTTTCGCGCACCGGATTGAGCGACACGATGTGCGCGCCGCGGCGGGTCAGCTCGCCCAGCAAACGATCGGGCTCAGCGTCGGGGGCCAGGTGCAGCATGACGTGCCCATCACTCAAGGGCGTCACCGATCGCGCCAGTTGAGCCAGCTCCGGCGACAGGGCCGCGCCGACACCCGCCACCACCAGTTCCCACCCCTTCAACTCGAACGCCAGGATCTCCGACAGCGGCCCCGACGCCACCAGCCGCCCCTGCACCAGCACGCCGACGCGGCTGCACAAGGTCTCGGCATCCGACAGGATGTGCGAGCTGAAAAATACGGTGCAGCCACGGGCCCGCAGCCCGAGGATGAGATCGCGAACATGGCGGCGGCCCAGGGGGTCGAGACCCGACATCGGCTCGTCCAGGAACACCACCTCGGGATCGTTGAGCAACGCCTGCGCCAGGCCGACGCGTTGAATCATGCCCTTCGAAAACCGGCGCAGCCGCAGCCGGCGCTCCTTGCCAATCCCGACCTCGTCCAACACGCGCGACACGCGCGTGGTGACGTCGGCGCCACGGTAGCCGAACAGCCGCGCGAAGTACGCCAGCAGTTCTTCCGCGGTCAGGTAGTCGTAGTAGTACGGATTTTCGGCGAGAAAGCCGATGCGTTGGCGCACCGCCACATCACCGACCGGCCGCCCCAGGATGCGGGCAGTGCCGGAGGTGGGATAGAGCAGTTGCATCAGCAACTTGAGCGCGGTGCTCTTACCGGCGCCATTCGGACCGAGGAAGCCGAAGACCTCCCCGGCTGCCACGTTCAGCGTGAGCCGATCGAGCGCGCGGTAGGGACGAGGGCGCCAGAATCCGACGGCAAAGTCCTTGCTCAGCCCCTCGGTCTCGATCGCAGCGGCCATTACTTACCGCTGGCGACCCGTCGCAGCTCCCAGGCAATCGCCACATCGAAATACTCGGCCCGCAGGCCAGGCAGGCGCATGCCGTTCATGAAGAACGTCGGGGTGCCCGTCACCTTCAGCGCCGAACCTTGGGCGATATCGGTCTTGACCAGCTCAAGGGTCGAGGCGAAACGCGCGTCAAAATCGGTGACCCCGGCGACGGTCGCGACCGCCGACTTCACGCTCGCCGGCGTTAGCGACGGCTGGTTGGCGAACAACCATTCCTCCATCGCCTCGGCCTTGCCCTTCTCGCGCGCCAGGCGCACGGCCACCGCGGCCTCGCACGCCGACGCGTGCATGTCCTGGTTCACGAACGAGTTGCACTGCCGCTCGAGCGGATAGTCGCGGGTCACGTACTTGACCTTGCCGGGCTGCTGCTTCGCCCACTTGGCGAACACCGGCTTGTATTCCATGAACGTCTGCCGGCAGGGCGGGCACTGGTAGTCGTTGAACTTGACCACCACCACCGCGGCGCCCTCGGCCGGAACAAGAAGTGGCACGCGGGGCTGTTGCGCGAGGTACTCCTCGAACTGCGTGATTTGCTCCGCCGTCAGCGCGGCCACGGGCGGCGACTGTTGGCCTTCAGCGGCAGCATTAGCGGATACCGTGGCGACCGACTGGCCGGGGAACCACGCCACGGTGGCGCCCGCCATCGCCACAAAGGCTAACGCCGCCGCCAACGCCGACGGGGTGCGGAACAGCAGTCGTAGATCACCAAGAGCACGAACGGGGAGACTGGTCATGGGATACCTGGTGGCCGATCCCGACAGCAGGAACAGCCCGATAACAGCAACGTAGGTGCCGACGCACAACACACACACCGCCTGAAGGATGACGAACGAGGCATACGCAAGATACAACACCGCCGCAAGAGCCACCGTGGACACAGCAAACAAATAACCGGACAGGTTTGATGCAGCCACTGACGAGCGCGAACACAAGGCGATTAGACCCAGCAAGAAGGCGAAGAAGATCACGCCCAATAGCGCGACCGGGACCCCGCCGAACGATCCGAATCGGCTTGAGTACGCTTCAGTGCAGCTGACGGTCGCGTTCACGTCACAGAAGCTGGTGTAGGTGGGGTCGTTCAGTAGCCGGTAGTGCACCACCGTGGATGCCGAGGAGGCAATCAGGCCAACCAGGGCGAAGATCAGATACCACGGGGTGATGGCCGGCGGCACGGTCGCGGCGGCGGCGGACGTTCTGGCCATGACGAGATTTTACTCCGTACACGATGAGAGGGTGCGGCCTTCGCCGCACCCTCTCAAGAATCAGGTCAGAATCAGCCGGATGCTACTGGAGCACCGCGGCCGAGCCGGTGACGGGCGCCGCGTTGCCAAGAGCGTCGGTAATATCCGCCGTCGAGCTCGCGTAGATCGTGCCGAGCGTGTTGGTCCAGAAGCGGCGCGTACCGGTGGAGCCCACCGTGACCGGGATCGCGTTCGCGTAGTAGGAGCCGTTCAGGTCCGCCGCAACGACCGCGTTGCAGGCATCCAGGGTCGCGGCCGCGAGAGGCGTCCCGGCCGCCATCAGCACCGTGTAGCCGCTCTTCACGACGCCAACCGCGGTGCCCGCGCCCAGATCCGGGCTGATGAACGGCGCGCCGCCGCCAGCAGGAACAAGGGCGAGGTCCGACAGAATGGTTGCATAGAAGCCATTCGCGCAACTGGACGAATATGCCTGCTGCGAACTGCTGATGGCCCGGAGCGAGCCGATGGCCGACGCCTCGTTGCCCGACATCCGTGCGCGCAGAAGACCAGGAACCGCGATGGCCGCGATGATGCCGATGATCGCGACGACGATCAGCAGTTCGATGAGTGTGAAGCCCTTGTTGCTACGAATACGCATGATGGTGCTCTCCTGAAAATTACGAAGGTTGCCGGGTTAGTTATTTGTCTTGTGTCAACGCCGTCGCACAGCAGCGGCGTCGTCTCGGCACTCCCTAAAGCAACAGGCGTACCACATCCAAGGCCGGGGCTTACGAAGTGAAACAAGTCGTTGTTGCAGATGGGTTTAGCTGATTTTTTCCCGGCGGAGAAACTGTTCTGCCAGAGGCCTTGCACGCCGGTAAAAGTGACAGGAAATGTCAGGCGTCGCTGTCAGTAATTGTCAAAGCCGAAATTCATTTCAAGCCGTATTTCTTCGCGAGATACCGGAACTGGCGGAAGCTGAGGCCCAGCACGTCGGCCGCCCGCGTTTGCACACCGCCCGATCGTTCCAGCGAGCGCTCGAGATGCGAGCGCTCGATGTCCCGCAGGTGGCGTTCCAGATTGAAGCCCGGGCCTGCTTCGCCAACCTCGCCGTTGCCGGCACCGCCGCCCACCGGCGTGGACGGCCGGCCGCTGCGGAGATTCTCAGGGAGCGTGCCCAGTTGCACGCGCGGCTCTGACTCCAGTGCGACCGCGCGTTCGATCACGTTCTCGAGTTCGCGAACGTTGCCAGGCCACGGGTAGGCGCGCAGCGCCCCCGCGGCCTCGGGCGAAAACCCGTCGAGAGTCCGGCCCATCTCGCGGGCGTATTTGGCCAGCACGTGTTGGGCAATCAGCAGGATGTCGTCAGCCCGCTCGCGCAAGGGCGGCAGCGTGACGGGAATCACGTTGAGGCGGTAAAACAGGTCTTCGCGGAACTTGCCTTCGGCCACCAGCTTTGGCAGCGCACGATTGGTCGCGGCAATGATCCGGATGTTGGCGGGCGACTCGTCGGTGCCGCCCACCCGCCGGTACGTGCGCTGTTGCAACACGCGCAGCAGCTTCACCTGCATGGCCGGCGTCATCTCACCGATCTCGTCCAGGAAGATGGTGCCGCCATCGGCAGCTTCGAACAGGCCCTTCTTCTCCTTGTCGGCGCCGGTGAACGCGCCGCGCACGTGGCCGAAGAGCTCGGACTCGAGCAGCGCCTCGGGCATGGCGCCACAGTTGACGGCGACGAATGGCTGGCCGCGCCGAAACGACAAGGTGTGCATCGCGCGGGCGACCAGCTCCTTGCCGGTGCCCGACTCGCCAGAGATCAGCACCGTGCTGTTGGTGCGGCACACGGTTTCGACGAGGCGGAACACCTCCAGCATGACGGGACTACGGCCGATGATGCCGGCAAATCCCTGGGCGGCGGTGGTCTGGCGCAACACCGCGTTCTCATGCCGTAGCCGGCGCGACTCCAGCAACTGGCGAACCTGCATGGTCACGAGGTTGACGTCGCGAAACGGTTTCTCGAAGAGCGCTTCGGCGCCGAGCTCCCGGGCCTCGGCCCACTCGGCCGAGTCTTGTGTCCAGTGCGCAGTCATCATCACCACGACAGCGTCGGGCGACAGGTCGCGGACCGCCTTGAGCAATTGCACGCCGTCGAGCCGCGGCATGCGAATGTCGGTGAGCACCACGTCGAGATACTCGCGCGTTACCAAGTCGCGAGCGGTGACGCCGTCGGCGGCGGTCAACACGTCGAAGCCATCGCGCTGGAACAGCAGGCGCATCCACTCGCGCATCGACTGCTCATCGTCGACGATCAGGATCCGCGGCTTCTCGGCCGTCGTCTTCCCCGGTCCCTGATCCCTGATCCCCGATCCCTGTCGCGTCACGACGCCCGGCCCTGCCGCGCGGCCGCCGCCGGGCGAGCGGCCGGGAACGTCACCCGAAACGCCGTGCCCCGGCCGGGGCGTGAGCGAACATCGATGTGGCCGCCGTAGTCGGTGACAATCCGATGGACGATCGCCAGGCCGAGGCCGGTGCCCTTGCCGAAGGAGCCGCGAAACGGCTGGAAGATGGCGTCAACGTCTTCAGCCGCAATGCCAACACCTTCGTCCTCGATCAGCAGCACGGAGGAGCGCTGCTCGCCCGACAGTTGTTCGAGCGCGCTCAATGTCAGCGTGCCGCTCTCGGGCATCGCGCGCAGGCCGTTGGTGGCGAGGTTCCAGGCGATCTGCCGGATCTGCCCTTCGTCGGCGTCCACCATGACCTCGTGTCCGGGCAGGCGGACGTCAATCGTGTGACGCTCCTCCACCTCGGGGCTGTTGCGCAACAGCATGGCGATCTCCTGGATCGTGGTGCGCAAGTCGATCTGCTGCACCTGGAATCGCTGGGGCCGCGCATAGGCGAGGAACGACTTGATGGTCTGGTTCAGCCGCTCCGACTCGCGCAGCACGATGTCCATCAGCTGCGCCTGGTCGGTCGAGAGCGGCAGCTCCTCCTTCAGCATCTGCATGGAGCCCGACATCGAGGCGAGCGGGTTGCGGATCTCGTGGGCGATACCGGCCGCCATTTCGCCGACCGCGGCCAGGTGCTGCTGCAACCGCGCGCTCTGTTCGAAGCGCTTGACGTCGGTGACGTCCTGGAAGGTGTAGAGGTGCCCGCGCGTGCCGTCGGGCAGCGGCAGCGCCGCCACGCTCACCCCGAGGTCGATCAGCTGGCCGTCGGGCCGGCGGAACTGGTAATCGGTGCGCCGGCTGCGCACGCGCGCGAGATCTTGCGAGATGGTCGCTGCGAACGCCGACGGCAACTGCAGCACGTCGCCGGCCGCTTCGCCAATCGGCAGCGCGCCGGCGCGCCCGGTGATGATCATCGCTGACCGGTTGAACGTCACCAGGCGGTTGCCGGCGTCGGCGGTGGCCAGCCCGCTCAGCAAGTTGTCCAGCACGTACTGGTTGAAGGCCTGCAGGTCGGCGATCTCTTCGGTCGCCTGCACCAACTGCGCCTCGCCGGTGCGCGCCCGCTCCGCCAGCGACCCGCTCAGCAGCGCCACCGCGAAGAACCCGAACGTGTTCAGCGCCACGGTGTACTCGGCGACGCTGACCGTCGGGAGCGCGGCCGGCGGCAGGCTGAAGGGCATCGCGAGCTGATCGGCGGCGTAGAGGTACTGCAGCAGCACCACGCCGATGAACAGGACCGTGCTGAGTGTGGCCAACTGCATCCCGCCACGGCGGAACTGCACCGACGCTGCCGAGACGATCGGCAGCATGTAGAGGATGGTGAACAGGCTCTCGACGCCGCCGCTCAGCATGATCGCGACCGAGATGATGACGGCGTCGATCGCGAAGTGCACGTCGGTCAGCCAAGGCGAGCGGTCGACGAGTGGCAGCGAGGCGATAAAGCCGAGGCTCACCGCGTAGGTGAGGCCGATCAGGAAGAAGAACGGGTTGATGGCCCAGGCTCCGGGGGCGCGCAGTTCCACCACCAGGGCCAAGCCGAGCAGCACGGTCGCCACCACCAGGCGGACGGCAATATGCACCGCCAGCCGCTGCCTGAGGGTCCGCACCTTCATCAGGTCAGCTTGCTGATCAGGTCGAAGATCGGCATATACATGGCGATCACGATGCCGCCGACGGCGCCGCCGAGCAGCGCAATCATCAGCGGCTCGAGCAGCGTCAGCAGGCCTTCGACCGCGACGTCCACTTCTTCCTCGTAGAAGTCGGCGATCTTGCTGAGCATGGTGTCGAGGGCGCCGGTCGCCTCGCCGACGCTGATCATCTGGCAGACCATGCTGGGGAACACGCCGGTCTCCTTGAGTGGCGCCGAGATCGTCTCGCCCCGCTCGATGCTCTTGCGCGTGACCTGGATGGCGTCTTCGATAATCGCGTTGCCCGAGGTCCGGGCGGTGATGTCGAGGCCGTCGAGAATCGGCACGCCCGATGACATCAGCGTCGACAGCGTGCGGCAGAACCGGGCCACCGCGATCTTTCGCAGGATCGACCCGAGGATCGGCACCTTGAGCGAGATCCCGTCAATCACCCGCCGCCCTTTTTCGGTGGCGTAGTAGGTGCGCAGCGCCCACCCGCCCGCGAAAAAGACCACGAAAAATATCGGCATGAAGCGGATCAGGTTTTCGCTGAGCGCAATGACCACGCGGGTCGGCAGCGGCAGCGTGGCGCCGAGGCCGGCGAACAGCGAGGCGAAGGTCGGGATGACCTTCCACAGGATGACGCCGATCACGACCGCCGCGATCACGATCACGGCAATCGGATAAATCATCGCCGACTGCACCTGGCTCTTCAACTTGACGGCCTTTTCGATGTAGACCGCCAGGCGCTTCAGGATGGTGTCGAGAATACCGCCCGCTTCACCGGCGGCAATCATGTTGCAAAACAGCGCGTCGAACACCTTCGGGTACCGTTTCATGGCATCGGCGAGCGACATGCCGCCCTCAACGTCGGTGCGGGTGGCCAGGATCACCTGGGAGAAATACTTGTGCTCCTCCTGGTTGCCCAGGATGTCGAGGCACTGCACCAGCGGCAGGCCGGCGTCGATCATCACCGAGAACTGGCGGGTGAACACCGCCAGGTTCTTGGCCGGCACGCCGCGTGGCTTCAGCGTCTTGAGCGCCGCCTTGGTCGCCGATTTGGCTTTGGCCGGCTGGATCCGCGTAACCTGGATCTGCTCGCGGCGCAGCGCCGCCACCACGGCATCCATCGTGTCGCCGATGCGTTCACCCGACACCGCTTCGCCGGTGCGGGTGCGTCCTGAGAATGTAAAAGTCGCCATATTGGTTCCTACCCGTTACGAGCCCGGCCGCATCGGCGGCCGCGGTCCAGCGCCCGGCCCGCCCGGCCGGCCCATGCCAGCCCCGGCGACCACGCCGGCGCCGCGACTAATCATTTCCACAAGTTCTTCCCGGTTGGACGAAGCATTAACCGCGGTGTCCTGCGTGATGAGCCGCCGGAAGACCAGCGTGGCCAGCGACTGGTTCATCGTCTGCATGCCCAGTTTTTCCTGGCCGGTCTGCATCGCCGAGTAGATCTGGTGAACCTTGTCTTCGCGGATCAGGTTGCGGATGCCCGGCGTCGGCACCAGAATCTCGAGCGACACCACGCGGCCCTTGCCGTCAGCCCGCGGCAGCAGCGACTGACAGACGATGCCCTCGACCACCAGCGAGAGCTGGGTGCGGATCTGCGATTGCTGGTGCGACGGGAACACGTCGATGATGCGGTTGATGGTCGACGAGGCCGAGTTGGTGTGCAGTGTGCCGAACGTCAAGTGGCCGGTTTCGGCAATCCGCAAGGCCGACTCCACGGTCTCGAGGTCGCGCATTTCGCCGATCAGCACGACGTCGGGATCTTCACGCAGGGCGGCGCGCAAGGCCATGCTGAAACTGTGCGTGTCGCTGTGCAGCTCGCGCTGGTTGATCAGGCAGTTCTTGTGCTGATGCAGGTACTCGATTGGATCCTCGACGGTCAGGATGTGCCCGTGGCGCTCGGTATTGATCTTGTCGATCATCGCCGCCAGCGTGGTCGACTTGCCGCTGCCGGTGGGGCCCGTGACCAGCACGAGGCCGCGTGGCCGGTCGGCCATCTTGGCCAGCACCGCCGGCAGGCCGAGGTCTTCGAAGGTCCGGATCTTTTCCGGAATCTGCCGGTAGACGGCACCGACCGCGCCCTTCTGGTTGAACATGTTGCAGCGAAAGCGCGCCACGCCGCGGATGCCGAACGAGAAGTCCAGTTCCAGCGTCTCTTCGAACCGCTTCTTCTGCGCGTCGGTGAGCACCGCGTACGACAGCGACTTGGTGTCGGACGGCGTCAGGTCCGGGTGTTCGAGCTTCTGCAACTCGCCGTGCACCCGCACCTGGGGCGGCGAGCCGATCGAGAGGTGCAGGTCCGAACCCGATAGTTCAACGGTCTGCTTGAGCAAATCCGGTAACGTGGCCATATGGTTTCTCAGAAGGTCCGGCTAAAGCCGGACGCTACTTAACTGCTTTACTTCACGGTCTCGCGTAACACTTCTTCGATCGTGGTCACGCCGTCCTTGATTTTCCGCAGCCCGCTGCCGCGCAGCGTAATCATGCCTTCTTCGATGGCCTTGCGCCGAATTTCGAGCGCCGAGGCGCCGACCAGGATCAGCTCGCGCAATTCGTCGGTGACTTCCATCACTTCGTAAAGGCCGACGCGGCCCTGATACCCCGTCTTGAGGCACTTGTCGCAGCCGGTCCCCTTCTTGGGCTTCACCGAGGCGGCGTCGGCCGCCGAAAAGCCGACCTGCTCCATCGCCCCGGGCGGCAGCTCGTCTTCGACCTTGCAATTCACGCACACGCGCCGCACCAGGCGCTGCGCGCACACCAGGTTCAGCGAGCTGGCAACCAGGAACGGTTCGATGCCCATGTTCATCAGTCGGCTGATGGTACTCGGCGCGTCATTGGTGTGCAGGGTGGAGAGCACGAGGTGTCCGGTGAGCGCGGCCTTGACGGCGATTTCCGCGGTCTCGAAATCGCGGATCTCGCCGACCAGGATGATGTTCGGGTCCTGACGCAGGAAGCTGCGCAGCGCGGCGGCGAAATTGAGGCCGATGCTCTCGCGCACCTGCACCTGGTTGACGCCGAGCAGGTTGAACTCGACCGGGTCCTCCGCCGTCATGATGTTGGTTTCGGAGGTGTTCAGCTTTGAGATCGACGAGTACAGCGTGTTGGTCTTGCCGCTGCCGGTTGGGCCGGTGACCAGCACCATGCCCCACGGTTTGGCGATCTGCGCCTCGAGCTTGGTAAGCGATTCCTGCTCGAAACCGAGCTTGGTCATGTCGAGCATCAGCTTGCCCTTGTCGAGCAGGCGCATGACGATCTTTTCGCCGAACAGCGTCGGCAGGCACGAGACGCGAAAGTCAATGTCCCTGGCCTGGCCGTTGTCGCTGAAGCGGATCTTGATGCGGCCGTCCTGCGGCAGCCGCTTCTCGGCGATGTCGAGCTTCGCCATGATCTTGACGCGCGAGGTGATGGCATCGCGCATCTTCAGCGGCGGCGCCATGATGTTGTAGAGGATGCCGTCCATGCGGTAACGGACGCGGTATTCCTTCTCGTACGGCTCGATGTGGATGTCGCTGGCGCCCTTCGAGATCGCCGACATCAGGATGACGTTCACCAGCTTGATCACCGGGGCCTCTTCGCCCTGGCGGGTGAGCATCTCGGCGCTGATCTCTTCGAGATCGTCGAGCACCTCGACGTCGGAGCCGGCGGCCAGCATCGTCGGCATCTCGGTGAGCGAGCGGGTCGCCATTTCGAGCGCGCTCTCGCCGGTCGCCTCGGGCGCCGTGGTCGTGGTCTGGCCGCCGCGGCCGGCCACCGCCGGCCCGCCCGCGCCGTAGTACTTGTCGATCGAGTCGAGCACCGCCGTTTCCGACGCGACCACCGGCTCGACGTTGTAGCCGGTCATGAACTTCACGTCGTCCATCGCGAAGACGTTGGTGGGATCGGTCATCGCGATCGTCAGCGTCGCGCCGGCGCGGCTGAGCGGGACGATCTGGTACTTGCGGGCGGTTTCGGCGGGCACCAGCTTGATCACCGCCGGATCGATCTCGAACTGGTTCAGGGCAATCGAGGGCACGCCGTACTGCTTCGACAGCAGCGCGGTGATTTCCTCATCCTTCACGAAGCCCATCTTCACGAGGTTGGCGCCGAGCTTCCCCCCGTTCTGCTTCTGGTAACCCAGGGCTTCCTGAAGTTGGACCGCCGTGATGCGCTTCTCTTTCAGAAGCAGTTCACCAATCCTGACCGCCATGACTAGCTAGCTTGCTCTCCCCTCCGAAGGTCCGCCTAAAGGCAGACACTACATCGAATATGGCACCATCGCCCATGTGGCGTCCGGCTTTAGCCGGACCGTGCCTAGAACGAATATCGCAAGCCGAGGCTCCACGACCGTTCGTCGGCCTGGCCTCCGGCAAAGGACCCGTCCACGTAGAAACCGGCTACCAACGCTGACGCGCCCGCCGATACCACGGCACGCGAATCACCCACCGTGCTGCCTCGCACGCCGCCGCGGACGCCCAGGCGCCGCACGAGCCACCATGTTTCCACACCGGCCGCCACGTCGCGACGCTCACCGCTCGGCGTCGCGCGTTTGGTCACGTCGCCGTCCACGGCGACCACCACGCGCGAGTAACCCGGCCATCCCGATCCCCATCCGCCACCGAGCCGCACGTGCGGCTCCAGTTCGACCTCGCCGTCCCCCGTGTCGCCGAGGTCGAACGACGGGCTCGCCAGGTGCCGCGCCACCAGCCCCACTCGAAAGCGATCGGCAGCCACCATCGCACTGGCGTCCACGTCGGGCCTCACCGAGTCGCCGCCCCACACCACTTTCGGCGTGGCAGACACCACAATGTGCTCGGTCAGGGATTGCAGCAAGCTGATCGCAACCGTCGAGGTCGTGAACGTGTGCACACTGCTCCGCACTTCTTCTCGGCTCTGGGCGTCCGTCACTACAGCCTCTGGGGCGCCGACGCCGAAGCTCCCCTGCCCGTAGTAGGCCAGGCCCAGCGGCGGCAGGGAAAATGCGATGAGGGCGTGTTTCAGCATCCGTTCGCTTCCCCCGGCCGGCTCCAGCCCACCTGGTTCCAGGTTCAGGCTGACGACCGACCCGGTAGCCAGCCCGGCCGGGTTCCAATAAACTGCCGTAGCGTCGTCTGCCACCCCGACAAACGCGCCGCCCATCCCGTTCGCCCGAACCCCTAGAGAGGATTGAGCTTCGGCCTGCGCGGCGCATGCCAGGGACACAAGCACCGCGAACAGCGACTGGTTGAAACTGTTTGGCGACATGAAATATTATTTTTGAATCTACAAAACCGCGCTGCTTACGGAGGGCGTCGCTGCGAAAGTCCATCGTATTCAGCGGTTTGGAAGCCTGTCAAGGAAACCAATGGCCATCGAGATTCGTATCAAGCACCAAAGGAACGGGTAGATGCGGCGCGTGATCGGTGTGCTTTGGCACCCTCGGAGAACCATGACCAAGGTGGTAGGCCACCCCACCTTCGCAACCGCATGGGTCGTGATACTCGCGGTGCTGGCGGTGTGCGCGTTCGCACTGCTATCGACCGCGGTGGGCCGGCAGGCTCTTGTGGACGAGCGGGTCCGCGTCATCGAAGCGCTCGGCGGCCGCGTCGATGATGTCGCCTACGCCGCGCTGCAGGCGAACCCGCCCTGGCTGGTGTATTTGACGAGCGGCGGGCGATTACTGTTGACGCCCGAAATCACGCTACTGGTGGCGGCGGGCTTGCTGGCACTCGCGGCGCTCGACGGGGTCAAAGTCCGGTACGGGGTCACCCTCGCCGTGACGGTGCACGCGAGCGCGGTGCTGGCGTTGCAGCAAGTGGTGGCGACGCCGCTGCACTTCGTGCGCGAGTCGCTCACCAGTCCCACGACCATCGCGGGCCGGCTGCCGATGTTCGAGGAAGGCAGCCTGGCTGCAGGGATACTGGGGTCGATCGATATCTTTGGCCTGTGGTGGGTCTGGCTGCTGGCACTGGGCCTGTCCGCCGCCACCGGGAAGCCGGCCCGCCGGTATGTGGGGCGGTTGCTATTGGCGTATGTAGGGGTTGCGGCGCTGGTCGCCGCGGTGTTCGCGGTGCTCGGGGCTCAATAAGGGGGATCACGTGTTTCGCAGGAAGTGGCTTCTCGTCGTAATCGCACTGTTGATCGTCGGCGGTGGCGCCAGCGCATACTTCGCCCGTCGCGGCGATCCCGGCGTCCTGGTGACGGCCGAAGGTATTCAGAAGCGGGATCTCGAGGCGCTCGTGTCGGCCTCCGGCAAGATCGAACCCAAGAAGACGGTGAACATCAGCGCCCAGTCGATGGGCCGCGTCACCCGCCTGGGCGTGAAGGAAGGCGATCACGTGAAGCAGGGCCAATTCCTGCTGCAGATCGATCCGGTCAACGCCGAGGCCTCAGTGCGCCGCGACGAAGCGGCGGTGATGGGTGCGCAGACGGGGCTCGAGCAGTCCAAGGCCTCGCTGCAAAGCTCACGCGCCGCACTCGACAGTTCACGACAGTCGCTCAAGCGCCAGCAGGAACTGTCGGCGGCCGGCCTGACGACGCGGGAGTCGCTGGAGAAGGCGCAGACCGACGTCGAAATGCGTGAAAGCGACCTCAAGGCGCGCGAGCAGGAAATCAAGAACCGTGACACGCAGCTCAACCAGCAGCGGGCCGGTCTCGCCAGCAGCCGCCACACGCTGACGCAAGTGCGCTTCGAAGCGCCCTTCGACGGCATCGTCACGCGCCGCAACATCGAAGAAGGCGAGAACGTCATGGTCGGCACCATGAACAACGCCGGCACGGTGCTGCTGACGGTGGCTGACATGTCGGTGATCGAGGCGGAAGTGGAAGTGGACGAAACCGACATCCCGCTCGTGCAGATGGGCCAGAAGGCCAAGGTCACCATCGACGCGATTCCCGACAAGGAATTCACCGGCACGGTCACCGAGATCGGCAACAGTCCGATCCAGGCTGCCGGTGCCGGCACGACCCGCACGGCCACCAACTTCAAGGTGGTCATCACCATCGACGGCCAGATCCCGGACGTGCGCCCAGGATTCACTTGCACTGCCGAGATTACGACCGCCACCCGCCAGCAGGCGGTGTCGGTCCCGATCCAGTCGCTCACCGTCCGCGAGCTGGTCTACGACGCGCAGGGCAACGTCGTGACCGAGCCGCGGCCGCCGAAGGCTCGCTTCCAGTTCGGCCCGGCAGCGGCACCGGCGGCGGCGGCGGCGAGTCGCGAGCTGAAGCCCGGCCAGAAGCGCGAAGAAGTTGAAGGCGTGTTCCTGATCCGCGACAAGAAGGCGACCTTCGTGAAGGTGAAGCTGGGGATTGCCGGCGAACGCTACCTCGAGGTCCTGGGGGGACTGAAGGAGGGCGACCAGGTGATTACCGGGCCGTTCGACTCGGTGCGCACGCTCTACGAGGGTGACCTGGTCCGCACCAGCCCTGCGCCCGGCACGCGCTAGGCACAAGACCAAGACCTGGAGAAACGTTACCCGTGTCGCAGCTGTTCGAATCGGTCCTGCTGGCGCTCGATTCGATCTGGGCCAACAAGCTCCGGTCGCTCCTGACGCTGCTCGGCAACATCGTCGCCGTGTCGTCGATCATCACCGTGGTCGCGCTGCTCACCGGTGTCAACGAAGCGGTGACCGATGCGATCGTCTCGGACCTCGGCGCCGATTCCTTCACGGTCACGCGGATGGGGATCACGCAGAACGAGGACGACTTCGAGCGGATGCGCAACAACCCGGTGGTCACCCTGAAAGACGCGACGGCGATCAAGCGCTTCGGACAGTCGGTGGAATCGGTGATGGCGCAGGCGCAGACCTCGACCCGCGTGGCCTACCGCAATGAGGAGCTGGAATCGATCCAGGTGCAGGGTGTCAGCGAGGAGTACCTCGACTTCACCACCTTCGACGCCGAGCGCGGCCGCATGGTCACGCCGACCGAGGTGTCGCGCAAGCGGCTGGTGGCCTTGATCGGCTGGGGCGTGGCCGACCGGCTGTTCGGCGCGGCCGAGCCGTTGGAGAAAGCGATCCGTATTGCCGGTGTCCCGTTCACCGTCGTCGGCATCAGCAAGAAAAAGGGCGCGGCCTTCGGCCAGTCGCTTGACGAATTCGTCGTCATCCCGCTCGGGTCGTTTCAGAAACTGTTCGGCGCGCGGCCATCGCTGTCGGTGATGGTGAAGCCGCGCGACGCCACACTCGTCGCCCTGGCGAAAGACGAAACGCGCGTCGCCCTGCGGATCGAGCGCGGCCTGAAGCCGGCTGAACCTGACAACTTCGGGATTGTCGCCTCGGATTCGGTGCTGGACATCTTTCAGCAGGCGACCGCCGGTATTGCGGTGCTGCTGGTCGGTATCGTCGCGCTCTCGCTGCTGGTGGGCGGCATCGTGATCATGAACATCATGTTGATGGTAGTGAGCGAGCGGACGCGCGAGATCGGCCTGCGCAAGGCGCTCGGCGCCAAGCGGCGCGACATCATGTCGCAGGTGCTGACCGAGTCGATCACGCTGTCAATCGTCGGCGGCATCGTCGGCATTGCGCTCGGCGCGCTGTTCTCGACGATCATCTCGTCGCTGACGCCGGTGCCCTCGAATGTGGAGGCCTGGTCGGTGGTGCTTGGCGTCACCATTACCGCGCTGGTCGGCGTCGTGTTCGGCTACTACCCCGCCCGCCGCGCCGCCTCCCTGGACCCGATTGAAGCGCTGAGGCGCGAATAACCATGTCGGCGCTCACCAAACAGTTCGCGCTCCTCAAAGAAACCGCCGAGATGGCGATAGGGACGCTGCGCGGCAACAAGATGCGATCGGCGCTCACGGTGCTTGGCGTGGTGATCGGTGTCACCTCGATCGTCGGCATGACGTCGCTGATTCGCGGCTTCGATGCGTCGTTGCGCGATTCGATCAACTCGCTCGGCCCGAACACGATCTTCGTGCAGAAGTTCGGCGGCCTCAGTTTTTCGTCCGGCGCGTCGTTCCTGGAGCTGATGCGTCGCCCGAACCTGATGCTGGGCGACAAGGAGGCGATCGAGCGCCTCGGCACCACGGTCGGCATGACCGACATCTGGCTGGGCGCCGGGGCGGGCCAGCAGCCGAGAGAACGGGTGTTCTATCGCGGCGACCGGACGCGCCCCCTCGGGATCCTGGGCACGACCGAACAGTACGTCAACATCAACTTCGCCAAGATGCGCGCCGGGCGCTCGTTCACCGAGCAGGAAGTCCAGCGCGGCAGACCGGTCGCGGTGATCGGCTACGGCCCATACGAGGCCTTGTTCGAGAAACCCGGTATCGACCCGATCGGCAAGCCGGTGCGCATCGGCAACGTCGAATACACCGTTCTCGGGGTGGTCGGCAAACGGCCGTCGCCTGGCGGCTTTGCGGGCGCCGACGACTTCGTGATCATGCCGTACACGGCGTTTCGCAAGCAGTTCGGCCACGAACGCATCCAGCGCGGCCGCTTCGGGATGCCGATCATGATCGCGGTCCTGCCCCGCGACGGCGTTTCGCGCGACGAGACGATGCGCGAGGTCGAGGCGATCATGCGCATCCGCCACGGCCTGACACTCGACAAGCCCAACGACTTCGACCTGGTCACCTCCGACGCGATTCTCGCGGTGTGGGATCAGATCTCCGCCGCCATCCTGCTGTCGTTGGTGGTGATTTCGTCGATTGCTTTGATGGTCGGCGGCATTGGCGTGATGGCGATCATGACCATCTCGGTCACCGAGCGGACCCGCGAGATTGGCGTGCGCAAGGCGATTGGTGCCCGCAAGTTCGAGATTCTTGTTCAGTTCCTGATCGAAGCGGTGGTGCTGACCAGCATTGGCGGGATCCTCGGCGTGATCATGGGCAGCGCGATCGGCCTGACCGTCAACCTGATCTCGGGCTTTCCCGTCTCGCTGCCGTGGTGGAGTTTCGCGCTCGGACTGGGGTTTTCGGCCTCAGTCGGGATCATCTCCGGCATGATTCCGGCGTGGCGGGCCTCGCGCATGGACCCGATCGAAGCTCTTCGATACGAATAAAGGCCGGGATCCGTGGCCCGGGGTCCGGGATCCGGGATCCGGGGTCCGGGGTCCGGGATCCGGTCACTCAATCTGTCCAGCTGACGGCGCTCTGAGGTCCGAATCCCGGAGCCCGGAGCCCGGATCCCGATCTAATATCCCTCAGTCGGGCGCCGGTCGCCCGGGAGGGTACCGGCCATGAAGGTCTACGACGCTGCCAGCATTCGCAACGTCGCCGTGGTGGGGCACGGCGGGTCTGGCAAGACACAGTTGGTCTCGGCGCTGTTATTCGACGCGGGGATGGTCAACCGCCTCGGCCAGGTGGACAAGGGGACCACCGTCACCGATTACGACGAAGAAGAGATCGCCCGCAAGCACACGCTCTCGGCCAGTCTCGCCTACGCCGAGTGGAACAACATCAAGATCAACCTGATCGACACGCCCGGCTTCGGTAACTTCTTCACCGATACCCGCGCGGCTCTGCGCGTGGCTGACGCCGCACTGGTCGTAGTCGATGGCGTGGCTGGCGTCGAAGTGCAGACCGAGAAGGCCTGGGCGGCCGCCGACGAACTGGGCCTGCCGCGGCTGATTGTCGTCAATCGCCTCGACCGCGACCGCGCGTCGCTCGACCGCACGTTGGACTCGGTGCGCCAGGCGCTGGGCCGCGCCATCATCCCCATCCAGTTGCCGATCGGCGAAGGCAACGCGTTCAGCGGCGTCATCGATCTCGTGGCGATGACGGCCTACACGTTTGCCGCCGACGGCTCCGGCAAGATGAGCACAAGCGCGGTCCCAGCCGAGCTCGCCGAGGCGGCCTCGTCCGCGCGCGACGCGCTGATCGAGATGGTGGCCGAGGCCGACGAGTCGCTGATGGAGCAATTCTTCGACGCCGGCACCCTGACGCAAGAACAGTTACTGAAAGGCCTGGCCACTGCCACCCGTGCAGCACGACTGTTCCCGCTGATCTGCACGTCCGGGCTGCGGAACATCGGCGTGCAGCCGCTGCTCGACGCGGTGCTCACCTACCTGCCGTCTCCAGCGGAACGGCCCTTTACGGCGCTGGCCAACAACGAGAGCGTGTCGCGACCCGCCGACGAGAAGGCGCCCTACGCCGCGTTCGTGTGGAAGACCGTCGCCGATCAGTTCGCCGGACGCACCACCATGTTCCGCGTCTACCAGGGCGTACTGAAGGCCGACTCCACGGTGCACAATGCCTCGCAAGACAAGCCGGAGCGGCTCGGCCACCTGATCGTCATGCAAGGCAAAACGGCCACCCACGTGCCCGAGCTCAAGGCCGGCGACCTGGGCGCGGTGGCCAAGCTGAAGGACACGCGCACCAACGACACGCTGGCCGACAAGGCCGCCGGCATCATATTCGCGCCGATCGCGTTCCCTGAGCCGGGGCTGGCGTATGCGATCGAACCAAAAAGCCGCGGCGACGAGGACAAGATCAGCACGGCGATGCACCGGCTGGAGGAGGAAGACGGCGGCATCCGCTACCGGCGCGACGCGCAGACGCACGAACTGCTGCTCGCCGGGCAGGGGCAGCTGCACATCGAAGTGACGGTGGCGAAACTGAAGCGGCGCTTCAGCGTGGAGGTGGTCCTGAAGCCGCCACGCATTCCCTACCGCGAGACCATCACCGCCAGGGTCGAAGCCCACGGTCGCCACAAAAAGCAGACCGGCGGCCACGGCCAGTTTGGCGACTGCAAGATTCGCATGGAGCCGCTGCCGCGCGGCAGCGAGTTCGAGTTCGTGAACGAAACCTTCGGCGGCTCCATTCCGCGGCAGTTCATTCCCGCCGTGGAGAAGGGCATCCAGGAGTCACGGCTGCGCGGCTACCTGGCCGGTTATCCGGTGGTCGACTTCCGCGTGGTGCTCTACGACGGGTCGTACCACGACGTCGATTCAAACGAGCTGTCGTTCAAGACCGCCGGCTGGCTGGCGTTCAAGGACGGCATGGCGAAGGCGCACCCGACCTTGCTCGAGCCGGTGATGAACGTCGAGATCTATGCGCCGGGCGATCACGCCGGCGACTTGATGGGCGATCTCAACGGCCGGCGCGGCCGCATCTCGGGTATGGAGGCCAAGGGGCTGATCACGGTGATCAAGGCGCAGGTGCCGATGTCGGAGATGCTGACCTACGAGCAGCACCTGACGTCGGTGACCGGCGGTCGCGGGTCGTACCACATGGAGTACTCGCACTATGACGAGGTGCCGGCCCACATGCAGCAGAAGATCGTGGCGACCGCCAAGGCGGCCGGCCACCACACCGCGGAGGAACCGGCCTAGCGCTGGCCCAGCGCCCCGCGCGCGGCAGCCGCGCGGTTCAGCCCCTGAGCGAGACGCCCAGATCGTGGATCAAGCCGTCCTTGAGGCCGTAGATCCACCCGTGCAGCTCGAGCGGCTGGTCGCGGCGCCACGCGTCCTGCACGATCGTGGTGCGGGCGATGTTGCGCACCTGCTCCATCACGTTGAGCTCCGCCAGACGGTCGATGCGGGCTTCGACGTCGGCCAGCTGCAGGAGTTCGGCCTGGTGGGTCTGCCGCACGTCCTGCACATGCTGCAACCAGTTGTCGATCAGACCGTGCGCGGTGCCGTCGAGCGCGGCGCGTATGCCACCGCACCCATAGTGACCGCAAACGATGACGTGACGGACCTTGAGCACGTCGACCGCGTACTGCAACACCGACAGGCAGTTGACGTCGGTGTGGACGACGATGTTGGCGACGTTGCGATGCACGAAGAGCTCGCCCGGATCGAGCCCGACGATGTCGTTGGCGGGCACGCGGCTATCCGAGCAGCCGATCCAGAGAAATGACGGCGCCTGCTGGCCGGCCAGCCGCAAGAAGAACGTCGGGTCGTGCTGGACCCGTTCGGCGGCCCAGGCGCGGTTATTGTCGAGGAGCTTGGTCAGCGAATCCATCGGCCCACAGTTTACCGTCGTCTGGCGACCCACGTGGTCATCGCCCGCTGCTCGTGCACCACCGTGGTCTTGAGGGGGTCGACCAACTCCCCGCCCAGGCGGCCGGTCCAGTCGAGGAGGGTCACGGCATCTACCAGGTAACGATCGGAGCCGTCGGGCAGCCGAAAGCGCCCGCCTTCGCTCGCGCGGGCGGCGGGCGCGAGCTTCGGCACGGCAAGCCCGGTGTCGAGGGCCCGCACCTGGTTCTCAATGCCAATGGTGGAGGCCAGCCTGGCGAAGAACAGGCCACCGGGTTTCAGCACGCGCCACAGTGACCGCACCATGGCCTCGAAGTGCGCGGCGTCGCGGGCAAAGTGCAGCACCGCGCTGGCCATGACTACGTCAGCATGGGCGTCGGGAAACGAGGTGTCTTCGATGGCCTCCACGCGGAAGTCCGCGGAGGCGGCCAGCGCCCGCACCTGGGCAATCGCCGCCGGATTGGCGTCGTTGCCGCAGACGTCAAACCCCTGGCGCAGGAGGTAGACCAGGTTGCGCCCGCCGCCGCAGCCGGCGTCGAACACCCGCATGCCGGGAGCGATGCGCCCTCGCAGCAGCTGATCGAAGACGTAGATGTCGAGGTCGCCGAATTCTTCACGGAGGTTCATAGGCTGGGACCTGAGGCTTGCCTGCCCGCCGTAGCCTTGGCGAAGGCGGGGGGCTTGGGGCTTGAAAAGAGAATGGCCCCGGTGAGGTCAATCACCGAGGCCATCGATTGTTCTCAGGCGCGTGCCTGGATGACTTAGGCGCCGCCGGCCTTGCGGGGCGTCGAGGTTTGCTTCGACGCGCCACGCGCGGGCTTGCTCGCCTTGGTCTTCAGTCCGCCGTCGCCCTTGTTTTTCTGGCCACCGCCGCCGCGGATGCTCTTGGCGGCCGCCTTGAGGCGCTCGCCGACGCTCTTCTGCGACTTCGGCTGATCGCCGGCTGCCGCGGCTTCTTCGGCCGCCTTCTTCTCGGCTTCGGCCTTCTTCGGGTCGAACTCGCTGCCAAGCAGCTCGATCTGCGCCATCTCGGCGGCGTCGCCGCGACGGTGACCGAGCTTGAGGACGCGGGTGTAGCCACCCGCCCGCTCCATGAAGCGGGGCGCCAGCACGTCGAACAGCTTGGTGACGACGGTCTCGTTGAGGACGTCGCGCATCACCAGGCGACGAGCCGAGAGCGAGGCGCCCTTGGGGTCGTTGGCCTTCACGCCGCGCTTGGCGATCGTGATCAGACGCTCGACATAAGGCCGCAGCTCCTTCGCCTTCGGGACGGTGGTTTCGATCCGCTCGTGGCGAAGCAGGGCCTCGGCCTGGTTACGAAGCAGCGCCGTACGGTGCGACGACGTCCGGCCTAGCTTGCGATGTGCATTTCGATGACGCATGACTGTTTATTCCGCCGTCGAAGGCGAGTCGAGCTTCATGCCGAGGCTCAGCCCCATCGACGTCAGGATCTCCTTGATCTCGTTGAGCGACTTGCGCCCAAAATTCTTGGTCTTCAGCATCTCGGTTTCGGTCTTGCCCACCAGCTCGCGGATGGTCCGGATGTTGGCGTTCTTCAGGCAGTTGTACGACCGCACCGACAGTTCGAGCTCTTCGACGCTCTTGTCGAGGTGCTCGTTGGTGACGCCGACGCGCGGCGCTTCCGCGCCCGCTTCCGACGTTTCATCGTCCGCCTCGTCCAGGCTGACGAAGATGTTCAGGTGGTCGCGGATCAGCTTGGCCGACAGCGACACGGCGTCGCGCGGGGTGACCGAGCCGTTGGTCCACACTTCAATGGTGAGCTTGTCGTAGTCGGTGGTCTGGCCGATGCGCGCGCCTTCCACCAGGTAGTTCACCTTCTTGACCGGCGAGTGCACCGAGTCGATCGGGATCCAGCCAATGCCGAGATCCTCGTCGAAGTTACGGTCGGCCGAGACGTAGCCGCGGCCGCGCTTCACTCGCAACTGCATGTGGAGCTTGCCGCCCTCGGCGATGGTCGCGATGATGGCATCCGGTTCCAGGATCTCGACGTCGGCATCGGCTTCGATGTCGGCGGCGCGCACCGGGCCCGGCTTGTCCTTCCGCAGCGTCAACGTCTTGGTGTAGTCGACGTGGCAGGTCAGCGGCAGCTGCTTGAGGTTGAGGATGATATCGGTGGCATCCTCGACGACGCCCTTGATGGGCGAGAATTCGTGGAGCACGCCGTCAATCTGGACGGCCGTGATGGCGGCGCCCTCGATCGACGACAGCAGCACGCGACGCAGGGCGTTGCCGACGGTGGTGCCGAAGCCGCGCTCGAAGGGCTGCGCGTAGAACCGGCCGAACCGATCGGTCAGGGTCTCGCGCTCGAACTCAAGCCGCTTGGGCCGTTGAAAACCTTTCCACAACATGGGATCTCTTCCTTTCGCTACGGGCCGGGTAACCGGCCTCCAGACCTGCGGGTAATGACCACGTTCGCTCGCTGCAGGCCTGAAAAGCTGCTGGAGCGTGGCTTGCGAAAGGCCGGCACGATGCCGGCCTCAGCCACATAGGGCCGGGACTGAAGTCCCGGCCTTCTGGCACTACTTGCTGTACAACTCGACGATCAGCTGTTCCTGCACCGGCAGGTTGATCTGTTCGCGGGTCGGCATGCTGACGATCTTGCCGCCCATCTCGCCTTCGAGCGTGAGCCATCCGGGAATCCCGCGGCCCTTCACTTCTTCGGTGGCGTGGATGATGGTCGTGTTCGCGCGGCTGCCCTCGCGGACCGCCACGGTGTCGCCAGCCTTGAGCGAGTACGACGGAATGTCGACCTTCTTGCCGTTGACCAGGAAGTGGCCGTGGCGAACCAGCTGGCGCGCCTGGGCGCGCGAGGTGCCGAGACCCATGCGGTAGACCACGTTATCGAGACGGCGCTCCAGCAATTGCAGCAGCGTTTCGCCGGTGATGCCGCCGCGGGTGCGGTCGGCCTGGGCGAAGTAGCCTCGGAACTGGTCTTCGAGCACGCCGTAGATGCGCTTGACCTTCTGCTTCTCGCGCAACTGGACGGCATAGCCGACCATCTTCGCCTTGCGCAGGCGGCCGTGCTGGCCGGGTGGCATGTTGCGCTTTTCGATGGCGCATTTCTCGGTGTAGCAGCGCTCGCCCTTGAGGAACAGCTTCATGCCCTCACGGCGGCACAGGCGGCAAACGGGTCCGGTATATCGAGCCATAAATCAGTATCCAGTATCCAGTATCCAGTAATCAGACGCGACGGCGCTTCGGCGGCCGGCAGCCGTTGTGCGGGATCGGCGTGACGTCGCGGATCGATCGCACCTCAAGGCCCGCCGTCTGCAGCGCGCGAATCGCCGACTCGCGGCCGGAGCCGGGGCCCTTGACCAGCACGTCGCACGAGCGCATGCCGAACGTCTTGGCGGCGTTGGTGGCGCTGAGCGCGGCCTGGGTGGCCGCGAACGGCGTGCCCTTGCGCGAGCCCTTGAAGCCAATCGCGCCGGCGCTCGACCACGACACCACCGCACCCTCGGCGTCGGTGATCGTGATCAGCGTGTTGTTGAACGACGCCTGCACGTGCACGAAGCCGTGGTGGACAATGCGCTTCTCGCCGCGCTTCTTGAACGCCTTCTTCTTCTTGGTCGGTG
Source organism: Acidobacteriota bacterium (assembly GCA_009694735.1). Lineage (GTDB taxonomy): Bacteria > Acidobacteriota > Vicinamibacteria > Vicinamibacterales > UBA2999 > 12-FULL-67-14b. Next base: position 57,701 of record SHUG01000006.1, read on the forward strand.
CTTCCGCGCCGCCGGGAGTCTCTGCTTTGGCCATGATTAAACCGTCTTCTTCTTCGCCACGGCGCCCTTACGCGGGCCCTTCCGCGTGCGCGCGTTGGTCTTGGTCCGCTGTCCGCGCAGCGGCAGGTTCCGGCGGTGGCGGCCACCGCGGTAGCTGCCGATTTCGATTAGCCGCTTGATGTTCAAGGAGATCTCCTTGCGGAGGTCGCCTTCCACGCCGCCCTGCTCTTCAAGGACGCGGGTGATCTTGCGGACGTCGTCTTCGGTGAGATCCTTCACCCGGACGTTCGGATCGACACCGGCGGCCGTCAGCACGGCGTTCGAGCGGTGACGCCCGATGCCGAAGATATACGTGAGACCAATCTCAATGCGCTTCGTGCGCGGGAGATCGACACCTGAAATACGCGCCATGTCTTATCCTTGCCGCTGCTTGTGCTTCTGGTTACTGCAGATCACCCGGACCACCCCACGGCGGCG